>NZ_LMRM01000006.1:0-113204 GCF_001426045.1 Methylobacterium sp. Leaf94 | reverse complement strand
CGCGGCCATGATCAGCACGACGCTCTCGGGGTCGCGCCGGGCTGCGTGCAGAGTGGCGACCGCCACCGCTGCGGCGGAGTCACGCCGTTCGGGCTCGAGGATGATGTCGGCTTGGATGCCCGCCTGCTGCAGTTGCTCGGCGACGATGAAGCGCGCGTCGCTGCTGGTCAGCACGGTGGGGCGGGCGAACACGCCGGTATCGACCAGGCGCTGGGCGGTGGCCTGGAAGGTCGAGGTCTTGGGGTCCACGAGCGGCGTGAACTGCTTGGGCATGCTCTCGCGCGATGCCGGCCACAGCCGCGTGCCCGAACCGCCACAGAGAATGATCGGGTAAATCAAAGCGTCGGCAGACTCGGACATTCTCGCGTTCGCCTCGTCGGGAGCTAAGCGCATCGAGCCGGCCGACCCGCCGCAATCCGCATTCCAACCTGATCGTCACCTAACAGGTTACACTACCCCCCACCAGTCCGGACGCGCCGGCGACGATGGCCACCTATCCGGTAACCTTAAGGCAGACCTGGCTTTTTTGCTATGGGGCGGACGCAAGCTATAGCGTTGCGGAGACCCGGAAGCCGGGCTTCAGCGTCGCGGTTTCACCGGCTTGCGGGTCGCCGGCTGCGGTCGCCCGATCGGCTTGCGGGGCGTCTGCGCGGCCAGGGCCGCGCGTGCGATGTCCTGAGGACGCGGCGCTCCGCTCGCGATCAGCTTCAGGGCTTCCGCCATCTCTTCGATCATCTGGGCCGATTCACCCTCCAGGGTCTCCTCGGCCCTGATCCCGTTCAGTTCCGGGGCGATCTCCTCGGCCGCCTCGCGCAATTCATCGACGAGTTCGGCGGGCGACCAGCGGGGGTAGGACGTTTGCGGCATGCCGCATCATGCCAGGGCGCCCTGGCTCCGACAACGGCCGACGCTGCCGATCGGGTGTCGGAATCGCGTAGGTCGCCCGCCGATCGGCGACCAAACACCCCGCTGCAGCGGCGGCTGGACGGGGTCTCTGCCTGCCATGGACCTCAGCGGCCGCCCGGTCCCCCATTGGCGCTACCGTTGGGGAAGGCTTGCTCCGGCCGGCTCGCATTGCCCCCCGCGGCTGAGTTCGTGGTCACGGTATCGGCGCCCGTGGCCCCGTACGAGATGACCAGGTCGCGGCTGTTGCCGGTGGTGTTGGGCTGGTTCTGGATAATGACGCCGCGACGGTCGTGCGGGGCCAGCACCCCCTGCGCCTGCACGGATGACGTCATCACGATCGCGAGCGCACCCGCGCTCAACAGGGGAGCGGACATCTTCATGGGAAAACCCCGAGGGTTAGGTCTGACGCTTCAACCTGCATGGGCGGGGGGCTGTTCCTGTGACGAAGCCGCGCCCCCGGGCGGGGATCCGTGCAGTCCGACCGCTTTCCCGCCCGGCCTGGGTGCACGCCGTACGCCGTACGCTGGCACGGTTCGGAGGCGGCAAGACGTCTGAGAACAACCGACCACAGAGCCGATCCGCGCGTTCCGTTCGGCCAACGGCGGCGTCCGGAAGCGCCGAGATGAAATCCAATGGGACCGGCCTCGTCTGCGCGCCGATCACCGGGGAGCCGGATGGCGAGCGGGGGGTCGGCATCACGGCGGGCTGGGGCTGGGCGGGGCGGGGCGGGGCGGTTCCGCTCTGGGGCGGCGAGGTGGCAAAACTCACCCCCGGCATCACCCAGGGCGGCAGCGTCCGGGCCTCCACGCTGCCGAAGACCGTCGTCGCACGTCGAACGATCGGATCCCGGGCGGGGAAGGCCTGCGCCCGCACCACGAGGCGGGCCGCCGGCCGGCGGCCCGAACGCCAACCTCAGTCCGGGATCTCGGCTGCGCGCCTCGGCTCGCGCTGCGGATTGCCGTTCTGTCGCTGCCGGAAGGCGTAGAGAGCGGGATAGGTCCGCAGGCGGGCCCGCATCAGTGAGCCCAGCGGGCGGTGCGCCGCCAGACTGTGTCCGGGGCGAAACGACATCACGTCGTTCATGAAGGTCCTGCGCGCCGCGCCCATGGCCTCCTGCCGGGGGAGCACGAGGCGGGCCACCGGCCGATACGGGCTCTCCGCCTCCGGCCACGGCACGGAGGCATCCTCCACCGGCATCGTCGCGAGATCCGTACAGAGCTGAACCCGGATCTCGAAGGCGGCCTCCTGCTCATGGAAATATGCCACGGTGGCGTCCCGGAAGACGTCCGGATTGCGGGTATCCAACGGGTCCCGGCTCAAGCCGTCCTGCCCGGACGAAACCGGTACGGCGACGATTTTGGCGATGTAGTCGCCGTAGCGCAGGGCAGCCTGCGAATAGTAGCAGTCGGCCAGCGGATGGCGGGCCGAGTGGCCGAAGAAATCCAGGAGGGAACTGTCGCCGCCGGTCACGGCCTTCACCACGCTGTTGAGGGCGCCTGCCGTCGCCGACACGGCCGCCTTCATCCCGTCGGGCACGCTTCCACCCGCGCCGGCCTCCAATCCCTTCATGGCACCGAGAAAGCTCGCGGCCGTGCCGTTGGGGAAGACCGGCCCCGTGGCGAGGACGAAATCCTGCGTGTCGGCGTCATGGTCCGGCAGTGTCTCGCCCTCCACACCGAACACCTTGATCGCCATGCCGCGGTGGGTGTGCACCTTGTCCGGCAGGTGTTCGCCCGGCCCCTGGGCGAGACGAACGGCAACTTCGTAGCCGCCCGGTTTCGCGAAGACGCCCTGACGCAACTCCGGTGGGAGATCGTCGCGCACCTGCAGCGTGCCCTTCAGGAAGGCCGACGCCTTGGCATGGGATGCCCGGACCGCACGGTGTTCGCGCGCCTGGACCTTCTCGCTCGCGTGAGTCATCGCCGCGATGATCTTGGCGATCGTCGCGTCCTCGTCAGGCGCCCTCACTTCGATGCTATCGCTGTAGCGGAGGGGTGGGCGGGTCTCGGCCATACCGAAGTCCTATCGGGGTGCGTGTCCAAGCGAACCTCGGCGCTCGGCCCGGGTTTCCGGCCGTGACGCCGGGCCCGCCTCACAATCGCGGCACCCGATGTCTCCGGCATCCGCGGAAGGTCCGACGATGTCGAGCAGCCTGCCGGACGGGACCTCGACGCGGGGCCGGTCATGTCTTCCCGAGGGATTCCGGGAACACCCGGGGAGGCGCTGCGCTTCTCAGGTCGGAACGGTCCGACGGACGACGGAGGCTTCGAAGTCATGCTCAGGCACGCCCCCCTCATCGCAGGCGCGATCCTGATCGGCCTCGCGGGCTCCGCAGCGGCCGCGGACGGTTCGGGCAAGGCCGGGGAAAGGCCCCGGTCGGGGTCGGACGCCCCGGCGGGCTCCGGGACGACGAGCGTCGGAGCCGGCGGGCTGACCGGCTCTGGGGCGATTGAGGAGGGCAGCCACCGGGCCGGCCCAGATGCAGCCTCGGACAAGGAGCCCGCGCCGTCGCGCCCCGGCGCCCCGGGGGCGCCGGCCGCCGGAACCACCCGATAGCGGGGATCCGGCAGCGAACGAGCCTACTGGCTCCGGCGTCCGAACGAGACGGCGTAGGCCTGGACCCGCGCGTCGATCAGGGGATCGTCCGAGACCTCGACGCCGTCCGTGAGCGCGTTCGGCATGAACAGCAGCGCCTTCTCGGCCTCGGCGCTGTCGGGCACGACCTTGGAGACGGTGAGGACGCCCAGGTCGACGATTCTCCGGTCCTCGGGCCAGGGCTTGGTGGCGTCGTTGGTCGGGTCGCCCGGCGCGGCGAGCTGCGCCTGAACGGTGAAGCGTGCCGGCTCCACCGCGATGCGGGGACCGATCTCCGCCATCAGGTAATTCGGTTCACGCTTGGCCGCGTCCTCGGGCGAGAGGATGTCCTCGCCCTGAACCGGCACGAAGCGGAAGCGGAACGGTTGGCGCTTGCCGTCCTTGTCGACGAAAACGAAGGCGTTCACGCCGTTATAGGTCTGTCGCGCCAGGCTCGACGGGGTCTTGGCCGTGCCGCCGGCCGTGGCTGCGGCCGGATGGGCGGCGGTGAACCGCTCGAGCGCGGTCGGGTGCGCCGCGTCCGGGCCGCTGTCGGCGACGGCCTGGAGCAGGTCGCGGAACGCCTCACCGGTCGCGACCGGGAAGTACTTGAGCGCGTTCAGGACGACGTCCATCTCCGAGCCGTCAACGAGCTTAAACTTCAGCGACATCCCGTGCGGATTGGCGTTCTTCGAGCCGTCGGGGATCGTCGGCACGCCGGTCGCATCCGAGAACCGGATCGTCACCGGGACGGGCGGCCCCTGGAACAGCGACGCCTTGCTGATCCCCGCGGCCTCGGCCGAAGGGATGAAGCTGCCTTCCGCCACCACGCCCTTGGCATGGTTGGCGCGCTTGCCCGGATGCGACCCGAACAGCTTGTTCATGACGTTGATGGTCTGCTCGGCGGTCGTCGCCTCCTCGGCGAAGACTGGCGTTACTGTGGCGACAGCAAAGGCAACACCGGCCGCGAGGGTGTACTTGATGCTCGATGAACGCATGACGATCCTCAGGGGAGCGTCGACGCTGGACGCGTCGACCGGCTGGGCTTGGAGTCGTTCTTAAGCGCGAACGACGACGGTCGACAATGCCGGGATTGCTACGCGATCCGGACCCGGCCGGCCCATCACCATCGCGTCACGAAGACATGGTCTCGACAGGGGCCGAGCCCGCTGCCACCATCGGATTCCGGCCCGGGACCTTTACCATTGCTCGATCCCGCCCCATGCAGGGCCGGTGCGTCGCGCCGGCGAGACGAACAGGTTCAGAATGCGTGTATCGGCCTCCCGCGCGGTGATCGTTCAACCCGGTGGCGGCTTCGACGCCGTCGGCTTCGGCGAGCGACCGGTTCCGGAACCCGGCCCCGGCGAGATCACCGTCCGCCTGCGGGCGAGTTCTCTCAACTATCACGACTACGCCGTGGTGAGCGGCATGTGGGGCCCGAGCGAACCGCGCGTGCCGATGTCGGATGGGGCCGGTGAGGTCGAAGCCGTGGGTCCGGGGGTCGACGCCTTCGTGGTCGGCGACCGCGTGGTCAGCACCTTCTTTCCGACCTGGACGGAAGGCAGCCCCCAGGTCGAGGGATTCGCGACCGTGCCGGGCGACGGCATCGACGGGTATGCCCGCGAGCGCGTCACGGCCTCCGCGATGGCGTTCACCCACGCGCCGCGGGGATGGGACCATGCCGAGGCGGCGACCCTGACGACGGCCGCGCTCACGGCCTGGCGGGCCCTGCACGGGGATGCGGGCCTGAAGAGCGGCGACGTCGTCCTGGTTCAGGGCACCGGAGGCGTCTCGCTCTTCGCCCTGCAATTCGCCAAGGCCGCCGGCGCCACGGTGGTCGCCACCTCGTCGAGCGCGGAGAAGCTCGAGCGCCTGCGCGCCCTGGGGGCGGACCACGTCCTGAATTACCGGTCCGACACCAGCTGGGGTGAAACGGCCCGACGCCTGACCGACGGGCGTGGAGTCGACCACGTCCTCGACGTCGGAGGGCCGGCGACCCTGGAGCAGTCGATGGCCGCCGTGCGGGTGGGCGGGCACATCTCGGTGATCGGCATCCTGACCGGTGTCGCCGGCCCACTCCCCCTGGTGCCGGCCCTGCTTCGGCAGATCCGCCTCCAGGGCGTGCTCGTCGGCAGTCGACGCCAGCAGATCGAGATGGTCCGGGGCATCGAGGCCTGCGGGCTGCGTCCGATCGTCGACCGCCGCTATCCCCTGGCGGATCTCGTCGCGGCGTTCCGGCACCAGGAAAGCAACCGGCACTTCGGCAAGATCTGTATCGAGATCTGATCCGCCGCCGCGCGCCTCAGCCGACCCGGAACAGGAGGGCGACGGCCGCCACGGCTATGACCGCGAAGGTCGCGAGGATCCCGCCCCCGCGGCAGGCGAATTGGCGTGGCGAATTCTTCGGGGCGAACATCCCGAACGGGTGCAGCACCCGCGCCACCAGCAAAGCGATCAGGAGGCTGCGGACCAGGGTCGGGCTCCCCCCGCCCGCTTCCAGCAGAGCGACGAGGATCAGCGCCAGCGGCACGTACTCCCCAAAATTGCCCTGCGCGCGGATGCGCTTCTCCAGGTTCGGATTCCCACCGTCCCCATGCAGGACGTCCGCCGACAGGCGGCCCGCAACGACCCAGGACGAGAGGCCGACATAGAGAAGGGCGAACGCGGTCGCGTAGAAAGCCGTGAGGGCAGGATAGATCACGGGGTCACTCCGGTAGGTCGGATCTCGATGGCGTGCGCGGACAGGGTCGACGGCAGGACGTTTGAACCCAAGCTCAGCGGGGACCCTGGGCGGTGCGGCTCGGATCGTCGGCCGGGTCGATGTAGTTCAGACCGAAGGGGCCGGTCCCGTTGACCTGCAGTTCCACGGGCTCGCTCGTAGTCCAGAGGGCGTGCGGCATGTCCTGCGGCAGGTAGACGAAGCCGCCGGCGCGCAGCGGTTTGCCGGCGCTCTTGTCCAGCGTCGCACCGTGCTGATGGTAGATGGAGCCGGCCAGGATAGTCAGTGTTTCGGCCTGCGCATGCGTGTGCGGGGCGATCACGGTCTCGGCGGGAAACTTGATGCGAAGCACGAAGGGCCCGGGCTTGGCCGGATCACCCGCCACCCGGCTGATCTGCGTGCCCTTGGGCAGGTTCGCCGGACCGGCCTCGTAGACCACGCTGGCCGCGTCCGGAACGGTGACGCTGCCATGCCCCGCATGGTCGCCCGCCGCCGCGACGGCCGTGCCCGCAACGGGGATCACCAGCAATGCGGCGGCGAGGGTTCGTGCGAGCGGGCTCATGGATGTCCTAGCTGCGAGGAGCGGGAGGAGGCGGTCTTGGGAAGGCACCGGCCAAGCCTCAGTGCCCGGCGCCGGGCTCATGGATGGGACATCCATTGAAGCGCTGGCGAAACTCGGCCGAGTGCCTGTAGGGGGCGTTGCGGGCACGATTGATGTTGCCAAGGGGCTGATGGGCGGCGAGGCCCGTCCAGATGCTGAAGCGCATCGCTTCGTCGACCGCCTGGACGCGCGACGGATCCCAGCTGTCCTGCGGCCGGACGGTGATCAGCCCGACGCGCTGGAACGGAGCTTCCACCTCGTCCCACTCCACCGTCGGATCCTCGACGGGCTGGCGCGCGAGGTCGCGGCAGAGCTGGACGCGGAACTCCCAGACGCCCTCGATGCCGCGCATCTCGGACTGCACCGTCTCGCGGATCGCATTGGGACGACCGGACGCGTCGATCTCGTTCCCGGTCAGCGCGGTGAGCGCCGGGGCAACCGGAGCGACCGAGAACTTGGCGATGTAGTCGCCGTACCGGAACGGCGTGACGCTGTAGTAGGTCTCGCCGAGCGGGTCGACGTTGGGTGCGCCGCCGAGGGACGCCAGCGTCGTGCTCTCGACGCCCACGGCCTGAAGCGCCTTGTTGACGCCCCGCAGCACCGTCGAGGCCGCGACCTTCAGGCCCTCGGCCCGGTCGGTGGTGCCGGCCAACAGCTTCAGGCTGCCGAGGAACTTCTGGGCGCTTGGGGCCTGGAAGACCTTGCCGTTGACCATGATGAAGTTCTGGGTGGCGCCGTCGGCGCCGGCCAGGCGCTCGCCCTCGACGTCGAGCACCTTCAGCGCGAGACCCCGCGGCAGCGAGACGGCGTCGGGGAGGATATCGCCCGCGTTGGTGGACAGGCGCATGAAGACCTTGTGCGTCCCGGGGCGGGCGAACAGGCCCTGGGCGAGTTCTGCGGGCAGGGCGTCATCGATGCGGAGCTCGCCCTCCAGGATGCCGTGCGACTTGGCATGCACCGAACGCACCGCATGTCCGGAATCCTCGGCCACGGTCTGCAGGATCTTGTCGAAGGTCTGGTTGAGCTGCGCGATGGTCTCGTTCTCATCGGACGTCACCGTCTCGACATCGGGACTGTAGCGAACGGGGGCTTGCAAGGTCAGGAACTCCGGTCGGGATCGGTTTGCAGATGAACGGACCGGTCCGGTCTCCGTTCCGGGTTGGTCCCCTTCAACGCTCCGTGAACGCGCCGCCGAGGCGGCGTCAGGCGCCGATCCCGCCGGTCTCACGCGGGATGGCGGTCGTCCCAGAACCCGAACCGCCCGCGGAAGCCGGATTCCTCCGGTTCGCGGTCTCGCGGAGGCTTCGGGGGAGACAGGCCCGGTCCAAATCGAGCGATCGCCGTTCTCGATCCCGGCTGCGGGTCCGACCCGGACGCCGTCCTGCCTCCGGCTCAGCGCGGCGCGTGGATGTCCTTGCGGCTGCGGAGGAGGCCGGGCGGAAGCCCGGGTCGCAGGTCGGCGGCCATCGCCCATTCCCAGAGTGCGCGGTCCAGATCCTGAAGGGTGACGCCGAAGCTTCGGGAGAGGTCACGGCAGAACGCGAGGTAGCGGAGGTAGAGGTCGAGCGGCAGAGACGCCTTCGCACCGATCTCGAGCGGTCCGCAGCCGAGGGCCTTGAGGCCCCGAGGGTCGATGACGGCGTAATGGTCCGGACGGATCGCGGCCAGGATCGCCGACGCGACGGGCACGGCCACGCCAGAGAGACCGGTGAGGACCGACACGGCCACCCGCGGGGTCGTGGCGAGCAGCGCCGTCCGCAGGGCGTCGGCGACCTCCTCGTCGCTGTTCCTCCGTTGACGACTCCGGCCACGGTCGCTGACCTTCCAGGTCAGGATCGGGGCGAGGTTCTCACGCGTGCAGGCGCCGTGCCGGATGCGCGCGCCGGCGGCGAGGGCCGCCCGCTCCTTCACGTCGATCCGATAGGCTGCCGCGAGGCGTGGAATCTCCAAGGGTGAGAATTGCAGGCGGAGCGGTCTTGCGGCGTCGCACTCCGGGCGCGATCGTCCGACGGCACGCGTCGCTCGGAGCGCGAGGGCCAAGATCAGGTCTACGATCTGGAGGACACGGCGTCGCGGCGCCCAAAAGCCGCCTCGCGAGCGGCTGAAACCGCCACGCGGGCAGCACCTGTCGGAGTTTCGTGGTCGCGCCTCATGCCATCGAATCCCGTCATCCGCGGCAGCCCTGAGCGCGGGCACCCGTCGCAAATACGTAGAAAGATGTTACGATCGTCGCAATATGATGCACGCATCCGATAATCCACCTCTCGCCATCGACCTCGCCCTGGGCGGCACGATCACCGTCGGGTCGCACCGCATCTCGGTCGCCGAGGCCGTCACGGTGCTCGACGCGATCGCGGAGACGGGCTCCGTCCAGGGCATCGCGACCGCGCTCGGCCTCTCCTACCGGGCGGCCTGGGAGCGTCTTCGTGCCCTCGAAGCCGGCCTCGGGCACCAGCTCGTGCAGAAGACGCGCGGGCACGGCAGCGCGCTGACGCCCACGGGTGTGCTGCTGCGCGAGTCCCTGGGAACGGCCGCGGCCGGTCTCGCGGCGCCGATGGCCCGGGAAGCACGCGCCATCGGTGCCCGCCTCGCGCCGGTCCTGACCGGGGCCCTGCGCCCCGTCACGCTGGTCGCCAGCCACGACCTGCTCATCATGGACGTCGCCGCGACCTGGCCGAAGCTCGCCCTGGCGATCGCCGGCAGCGAGGATGCCGTGGCGCGCCTGACCGAGGCCCGTGCCGATGCAGCCGGATTCCACTGCGGTGCCGTCGACTGGCCGACGGCCGGTCCCGCCTTCGCGGACCTCGCGGCCGATCCCGGGTTCCGGGTCAGGATCCTGTTCGAGCGCGAGCAGGGATTGATGCTCGCGGCCGGCAATCCCCTCGGCATCCGCGGCGTGGACGACCTCGCCGCCGGAAATGCCCGGTACGTCAATCGCCAGAAGGGGTCGGGCACCCGGGTGTGGTTCGATCGGCTTCTCGCCCAGCACGACATTCCGGCCGAACGGATCCGGGGCTACGCCACCGAGGAATTCACGCATCAGGCGGTCGCCGCCGTGATTGCCTACGGCGCGGCCGATGCCGGGCTCGGTGCGCGGGCGGCGGCCGACCGGTTCGGACTCGATTTTCTCTCCGTGGGCTGGGAGCGCTACTACCTCGCGACCGCCCAATCCCGGATCGACGCGACCTTCGACGCCCTCGCGGAGGCCCTGGCCGAGCGCGCGTGCCGGACATCCGGCTACCGCCCGCCCGAGACCGTGCGGGGCATCGGGCAAGGGACTGCCGTTCCCGGGGCGCCGCTTCTCTAATCCGGCAGGATCGGCGCGCAGACGGCATGTCCATGGCCCGGCAGTGCGACCACCGCCACGGCGACGCCGTAGATCCGCGCCAGGGTCTCGGGCGTGATCGTCGCGGCCGGAGTCCCGAGGGCGAGGAGTCGGCCCTCGTGCAGGAGGGCCACCCGGTCGGCGCACAGGAAGGCGTGGTCCGGGTCGTGCGTCGAGAGGACGACCGCGATACCCGATCGCGACAGGCGACGGATCTGGCCGAGCACCCGGGCCTGGTTGCCGAAATCGAGGCTGGCGGTGGGCTCGTCCATCACGACGATCCGGGGTTCGCCGGCGAGCGCGCGGGCGATCAGCACCATCTGGCGCTCGCCGCCGCTGATCTCGGTGTAGATCCGTTCCGCGAGGTGCCCGATCTCCAGGGTTTCGAGAACTCGCTCGGCCACGGCGTGGTCGGCCGGGCCGGGGCTCGCGAAGACGCCGAGCCGGCTCGCGCGCCCCATCAGGACGACGTCGCGCACCCGGAACGGAAAGAACCCGCCCTGCGCCTGGGGGACGTAGCCGAGGCTCGCCGCCAGCCGGCGCCGAGACCAGCGGCCGAGCTCCTCCCCGTCGAGGCGGATGCGGCCGCCGAGGGGCGGGAGCAGGCCCAGGAGCGTCTTGAACAGCGTGGTCTTGCCGCCGCCATTCGGGCCCAGCAGGCACAGCACCTCCCCGGGCTCCACGGTGAGGGCGAGGCCGGCGCCGATGCGACGGCGCCCGTAGCCGAAGGCGAGATCCTCGACGCTGAGCATCAGGCCCAGCCCCGCCGGCCGCTGGCAAGGAGCCAGAGGAAGAACGGCGCGCCGATGAGCGCGGTCAGGATGCCGAGCGGCACCTCGATGGGGGCGATGGTGCGGGCCACGAGGTCGACGGCGAGCAGGTAGCCCGCGCCGAGAACCAGGGAAGCCGGCAGCAGGCGGCGGAAATCCGGGCCCACCAGCAGCCGGGCCACGTGCGGCACCAGGAGGCCGATCCAACCGATCACCCCCGTCACCGACACCGAGGCGGCGGTGACCAGGGTGGCGGCGGCGATCAGGACCGGGCGCAGGACCCGGGTCTCGACCCCGAGGGCGCGCGCTTCCTCCTCGCCAAGACTCATCAGGTTCATGCGCCAGCGCAGGAGCACCAGGGGCGCCAGACCGAGGCCGATCGCCGGCAGGATCGCACCGACATCCCCCGACGTCACCGAAGCGAGGCTGCCGAGGAGCCAGTAGGTGATGGCGGGCAACTGGTTGTAGGGATCGGCCAGGACCTTCAGGAGCGCGATGGCCGAACCCAGCACGGCCCCGATGGCGACGCCGGCCAGGACCAGCGTCAGCACCGGGTCCTGACCGCGCACCGCCGCGCCCACCGCGTAGACGGCGGCGACCGCGCCGAGGCCGCCGGCGAAGGCGAGCCCCTGGATCGCCGCCACGGGCAGGGACAGGAAGATGCCGAGCACCGCCCCGAGGCTCGCCCCCGCCGAGACCCCGAGAATGTCCGGCGAGACCAGGGGGTTCCGGAACAGGCCCTGGTAGGTCGCCCCGGCCGCCGCGAGACTCGCCCCCACCACCAGGGCGGCGAGTACACGGGGCAGGCGGACCTGGAGGATGACGGTCTGCATTGCCGGGTCGGCCCGCGCGGGCAGGCCGACGAGCCGGGCCCCGAGGATCTCGACCACGTCGCCGAGGGGAACGGCGAAGCGCCCGGTGGCCAGCGCCAGCACCACCAGGGCGAGGAGCCCCAGCATGGGCGCCAGGACGGGCCAGATCCGCGCCCATCGCCGGCGTTCCGCCTTCTCCGGCAGGGCGAGGGCCTCCGTCTCCGGCGTCACGGCTTCGGACCGGGTGCGGCGCCCGAGAGCAGCGCCGCCACCTGCCCGTCATCGAGATCCACATGGTAGAAGCGCCGGTAGAAGTCCCGCGTCGCCGCCTCCAGGCCGGTCGGGAACAGGTCCGGGTAGAGCACCTGCGCCAGCCAGCGGATGCCGATCAGGCGATTGGCCCCGGGCGGTGCATCGAACCAGCCGAAGGGCAGGGCCGGCACCTGGTAGACCCGGCCCGCGCGGACGGCCCGGAGGCCGGACCAGAGCGGGTCTTGCGCGATCCCACGCCGGAAGCCGGCATCCTGGGTGAGGATCACGTCCGGGTCCCAGGCCAGCACCTGTTCCGGCGAGACGGTGGCGATCCCGCCGGGGCCGGCCGCCGCCGCGACGTTCCGGGCTCCGACCACGCCGAGGAGCTCGACGTTGATCGACCCGCCGAGACCGGTCTCGAGCCCCTTCGGACCGCGGGCGTAGTAGACCCGCGGGCGCCGCGCCTCCGGCACCGTCGCGATCACCCGGGCCACATCCGCCACCGCGGCCTCGGCCGCGCCCGCCAGGTCCGCCGCCGCCGCGTCCAGGCCCAGCAGGGCGCCGAGGCGCCGATAGCTCTCCGCGGTCTTCTCGAAATGCCCGTCGAGGAGCACGTAGGGAATCCCGGTCTGGGCCTGGACCCGGTCGGCGAGGGACGCGTAGGTCGGCGCCGTGCTGCCGACATCGAGGATGAGATCGGGCTTGAGGCCGAGGACCGCCTCGACGTTCGCGGTCCCGCCGCGCCCGGTCAGGCGCCCCGTGACGGGCAGGTCGCGGGTCGCGGGAGCGAGAAAGGGCTTCTCCTCCGGGGTCGGGCTGCGGATCCAGCCGACCATCCGGTCCGGCGCCAGGTTGTAGAGCAGGACGGAGGCCGGCGGGCCGGCCGCCAGGATTCGGGCGGGGCGCTCGGGCACCGCGACGGTCCGGCCGGCGGCATCGGTGAAGGGCCGTGCGTCGAGGGGGCCGCCGAGACCGAGCCCCGCCAGCAAGGGAACGAGGCGAAGGGTGGCGTGACGCGCACGGCGCAGACCGCCATGCGGACGTGGAAACGGTGCCGTGTTCACAGGAGAACGATCCCCAGACGAGCGGGTGTCCGCGTCAGTGTAGTGGGTCCGGCAGCCGGCGCCTACGGACGGGATGTCCGGGCCGGTGCAGGCCGCAGAGCGCCGATGCGGCGCAGACGGGACGACAGGCGCTACGCCGCACGGGATCGCTCGGCGTTGCAGGAGGGCAAGAGAGACAAGGTCACGACCGGGCCTTTCGTCCGCAGGGGAATCGGTGCCGCGGACCCACGCAACTGCGCCGCGATCGTCCGGCTCGCCCGGAACGAGACGATGCGCTTCTCGCCCACCAGGACCGGGGCGCCGGACGCCAGGTTTCGCCCCGGGCGCGGCGCCCGGGGGACGGCCGAGAAGACGCCGAGCCCCCGCAATTCGACCCGGTCGTCCGCAGCCAGGGCTTCGGCGATCCGTGCCAGGATGGCGTTCACCACGGCGTCCGCCTCCGCGGCTCCGAGATGCGGGTGTTGCTCGCACATGCGGGCGATCAGACCGGACTTGATCATGGTGGGAACTCAGCACCTGCGAGTGATCGAGAGGAGGGAGAAGTTTCGCGTCTTCTCGCACCGGACGCAGAGGCCGGTTTCCGCCCCAGCAGTGTCTTCCGGCTCGATGGATCCGGGCGCCGTGCGCTCGCGTGTCATCGGAGACTGTTCTCACGAACGTCGACGGCGCAGGCCCGCGACGCGTCCGCCTTCCCGATCCGCTCATCCAGGGTCCGCGCCAGCTGTCGCGCGATGCCCACCAGCGCGGCGACCATCGGCGTCGCCGGTTCGCGTTGCGGCACGACGAGGCCGATCGTGTGCTCGATCTCCGGCTCGACGATCGGGATCGTCCGCAGACCCGGCATCGGCCCGAGGGCGTCAGCCAGCGCGGCCGGCATGATGCTCGACCAGTGCAGGGTGCGCACATGGCTCATCAGGACGATCATCGAATTCGACTCGAGGGTCGGCGCAGGGTCGCTCCCCGAGGCCCGAAGCTGCTGATCGACGATGCGCCGGTTCTGCATGTCGGGCGTCAGCAGGCAGAGCGGCGTCCGGCTGACTTCGGACCAGGTGATGCTGGTGCGCCCGTCGTGCTGGCCGCCGGCCGCGGTGAGAAGCTGGTAGCGCTCCTTAAAGAGCGGGATCGTCGTGACCCGACTCAGCGGCTCACGGTCGAGATAGGTGAGACCGGCATCCGCCACGAGGTTCTCGATCAGGTCGAGGATGGTCGCCGACGTCGCCGACAGGACGCTGAGGCGGACGTCCGGATAGCGGAGATGATACGGGGTGGTCAGCGCGGAGATCATCGGAAGGACGGTCGGGATCGCGGCGATCCGCAGGTGTCCCGCCGGTCCCCGGCGCAGGGTCGCGACATCCTCGCGCATCGCGCGCGCATCGGCGACGATCCGCCGGGCCCAGGCCAGAACCCGTTCGCCCTCGGGCGTGAATCCCTGAAACCGGGAGCCGCGCTGCACCAGCCGGGTCCCGAGTTGGTTCTCCAGGCTCTTCACACCGGCCGACAGCGTCTGCTGCGTCACGCAGCACGCGTCCGCGGCGCGCCCGAAATGGTGCTCCCGCGACAGGGCGAGGAGAAGGTCGAGTTTGTCGATCACGGGTCCGGGAGAGGAAGCATGGCGCCGTCAGGCTCCGAGACGACCGGTGGTATACATCCGATGAGATCGGCTCAATAAGTCGTAGACTTCCATTGGCCGTGTGAGTTAGGGCCTGGCTCTTGGCGGGATCGGACGTATGCGGCCCCGACCCGGAGGCGTGCCGCGAAGAACCCGCGACGACTGGCGTTGGAAGGGTCCAGAGTCGGTGCTGACGGATTTGGCCAGGACGAGGGGTGACTGATCGGCGCCTCGAGAGGATCGGTCTCAGGACGCCACAGAGGTCTACGCGAGGCCCCGTCCAGCATCCCGGCCCTGGCATCGCGTCCAACGGACGAGAAATCGAACCGGCATTCACGATCAGGCGCTGCGGGCGCCCCGATCGACGCTCAATCTTGCGACGGACGACGCATGACCGCTCGGCTGGGACCGATCGAGCGGGACCGACGCCCCGCCAGCCCCGGCGCGCCTAGACCAGTCTCCTCCTCGAAATCCCGCCCGCGGATGCCGATGCCCTGCTCGCCGCCTGGACGGCCGACGCAGAGATCATGAAGCGCCAGCCCGGATTCGTCTCGGCACCGCGGCAGCGCGGGCAGCGCGGGCAGCGCGGGCAGCGCGGGCAGGGGCGTCTTCCTGAACGACGCCGTCTGGGACAGCGTCGCGGCGTTCCGTGCGGCCTTCACCGATCCCGAGTTCCGAGCCCGTCTCGCCGATGATCCGGCGAGCGCCACCGCGAGCCCGCACCTCTTCCGCACGGTCGCCGTTCCGGCCCTCTGCGCGGCGTGAACCCCAGCCTTCCTTCCGACGAGATCGCCCTGCGCGAGAACGCGACCGACAAGGCCGACGTCATCGGCGCCGGCGCCGTGGCGGATCCCGCACTCGGACTGGCGGCGGAGGCGGTCCCGAGCCTCGGAGCGCGGCTTCCGGGAACGGACGCCCTGCAACGGATGAGCGTGAGCGACCCGAGGCGTCCGCAGACCGAGGACCAATTTCTCGGACCGGTCGCAGCACGTGCGGACAGGTCCCGCCCCACCCCTACCTCAGGCGGCGCCGTCATGGCTGGCGAAGAGCCCTCGCTCGCCAACAGGTCGAGCGGACGATCAGGATCGGCCGAACCGTGCCGTTTCGCCCTGCATCGCATGACGTCCGATCCGTATCCTTCACGGTTCGGGAAAGGCTTGCCCGGCGAACGACAGGACCCGCTGCACGCATGACGGGCGTCGATTCAGCTCGTAAGGTCCGGCCTGGAGATTGAGCATGGCGCACCCTCACGATCATGATGACCATTCCCATGGGAGGCACCCGGCAACCGAACTCTCGCCGATGGAATTGCGGGTGCGCGCCCTGGAATACATCCTCGTGGACAAGGGCTACGTCGACCCGGCCGCCCTCGATGCGCTGATCGAGACCTACGAGACCAAGGTCGGCCCGCATAACGGGGCCCGGGTGGTGGCGCGGGCCTGGGTCGATCCCGGCTTTCGCGCCCGCCTGCTCGCGGATGCCACTCCGGCCATGCGCGAGCTCGGCGTCGGCGGGCGGGGTGGTGAGCACATGGTCGTCGTCGCCAACACCCCCGAGGAACACAACCTCGTGGTCTGCACGCTCTGCTCCTGCTACCCGTGGCCGGTGCTCGGCCTGCCACCGATCTGGTACAAGTCGCCCCCCTACCGCTCGCGCGCCGTGATCGAGCCGCGCGCGGTGCTGGCCGAGTTCGGCGTGACGCTGCCGGTCGAACAGCGCATCCGGGTCTGGGATTCCACCGCCGAGCTGCGCTACATGGTGTTGCCGATGCGTCCCGCCGGAACGGAAGAACTGGACGAGGCAGCCCTCGCGGCCCTCGTCACCCGGGATGCGATGATCGGCACCGGCCTTCCGCGCGCGCCGGCAACGACCGCATGAACGGGGGGCAGGACCTCGGCGGCATGCACGGCTTCGGCCCTGTCGCGCCCGAAGCCGACGAGCCGCGCTTCCATGCGGCCTGGGAGAAGCGCGTCTTCGGCCTCGCGATGGCCATGGGCCTCTCCGGCGCCTGGAACCTCGATGCCAGCCGGTCGGCCCGCGAGGCGCTGCCGCCGGGCGAGTACCTCGCTTCCAGCTATTACGCGATCTGACTCAAGGCGCTGGAACGCCAGGTGCAGCACCACGGCCTCGTCACGCCCGAGGAGCTGTCCACCGGCATCGCGTCGGCTCCCGCCGCTCCGGTCAAGCGCGTCCTTCAGGGGGAAGAGGTGGCGCCGCTCTTCGCGCGGGGCTTCCCGAGCGACCGGCCCGTCCCCGACCCGGCGCGCTTCTCGCCGGGCGACCGCGTCCGCGCCCGGATCATCCATCCGGCGGGACACACGCGCCTGCCGCGCTACGTGCGGGGCCAGATCGGGACCATCGAGGCGGTGCATGGCGGCTTCGTCTTTCCCGACACGAACGCGCAGCTCGCCGGCGAGGCGCCGCAATGGCTCTACACCGTCCGGTTCTCGGGCCGCGACCTCTGGGGGGACCAGGCCGAACCCGGCCACACCGTCTCGGTGAACGCCTTCGAGAGCTACCTGGAACCCGTCGAACCGGTACGCTCCGCATGAGCGCCGATCAGATTCCCTGGGACGACGGGGCCGATCCGGTCTTTGCCGAGCCCTGGGAGGCCCAGGCCTTCGCCCTGGTGGTGGCGCTCCACGACCGCGGCCTGTTCGACTGGAGCGAATGGGCGGAGGCGCTCGGGGCGCAGACGCGGCGCACCGGGCAGGCGGCGGACTATGCCACCTGGCTCGCGACCCTCGAAGGCCTGCTCGCGGCCCGCGGCATCGCGGCGCCCGAACGCCTCGCCGCGCGCCGGGCCGCCTTCGCCCGGGCCGCCGCGGCGACACCGCACGGCGAGCCGATCCTCCTGGCGAACGATCCGCTCGCGGCCACCCGTCCGGGGTGAGGGGCCGAGACGCCGCGAGAACCGGGCGGGTGCGTGAGCCGTCGCTCCGCAAACGTGGGGCCGGATCGGAGCAGGCGATCTCGGATCGAACGGTCGAGCGTCCTGAACCCGGCCCGAGGCGATGACGGCGCTTGTCGATCCGACAGGACGGGGCGACACGATCGGCGATGCCTCCGTCGCGTGCACGGGCCTGACACGGATCAGCGTCGGGAGCGACTGGGAGAACACCGAAAGGAATGGCGGAGACGGAGGGATTCGAACCCTCGATACCCCTTTCGGGGTATGCTCATTTAGCAAACGAGTGCCTTCAGCCGCTCGGCCACGTCTCCGCAGGCGGTCGATCTAGAATTTCGCATTCGGCGGGTCAAGCTGCGATTGGCGCGGCCGCCGGGAAATCGATGCCTTCCGGGCGGGCGTGCCGTCGCGGCCACAGGCTCGGTCGATGCCCCGGGGCCGCCGGACGGGCCGGGCAGGGCGGCTCTCGCGGCCGCCGTGCCGTCTCAGGCGCCGACGCTGGCGGCGAGGCGCTTGCGCTGGATCTTGCCGTTCGCCGTGCGCGGCAGCGCATCCAGGAAGCGCACTTCGCGGGGGCACTTGTAGGTCGCGAGGCGATCGAGACACCAGGCCATGATGTCGTCGGCGTCCAGCACGGCATCGGGCTTCGGCACGACGAAGGCGGTGATGACGCTGAGGTCGGCCCGCACCGCCATCTCCGCGACGCCGACCTCGGCGACGTCGGGATGCTCGATCACGACTCCCTCGATCTCGTTCGGCGAGACCCGGTAGCCGAAGGCGTTCATGAGGTCGTCGTTGCGGCCGTGGAAGGTCAGGTAGCCGTCCGCATCGAGGCTCGCGCGGTCGCCACCGACGAACCAGTCGCCACGCATCACCGCGGCCTCCTCCTCGGGCCGGTTCCAGTAGCCCAGCATCAGGCCGGGCTCGGAGCGGTGGATGGCGAGGAGGCCGACCTCTCCGGGCGGCAGCGGCTCGGCCGGGCCCTCGGCCGGCAGGATCGCCACGCGGCGCCCGGGCTGCGGTTTGCCGGGGGAGCCGGGGCGCACGGGGATCGTCGGGCCGCTCGAGACGTAGGTCGAGCACTCGCTCATCCCGAGGGCCTCGTAGAGGGGCTTGCCAGTCGCCTGCGTCCAGGCCGCGAGGAGCTCGGGCGACAGGGCCTCTCCCGCCGTCACCCCGTGGCGCAGGGTGCCGAGATCGACGGCCCCGAGATCGGCATATTTCAGGATCTGGCGGTAGAGGCTCGGCACGGCGGCGAAGAGCGTTGCCCGATGGCGGGCGATGAGGGCCGGCCAGATCGCCGGATCGCGCGGGCCGTCGTAGAGCACCGCCGTGGCGCCGCAGGCCCAGGGATCGGTGATCCCGACGCCCAGCGTGTAGGTCCAGTTCATCGTACCGGCATGGAGCATGACGTCGTGCTCCGACAGGCCGAGCCAGTGCGCGTGCATCGGCCGGCGCCCGCGGATGGCGCGATGCGCGTGCAGGACGCCCTTGGGCCGGCTGGTCGTGCCGGAGGTGTAGACCAGGGTCGCGGGGTCCTCGGCCCGGGTGTCCGCGTAATCGGGCAGCACCGGCCCGGCCTTCATCACGGCGATGTCGTCGGGCCGGAGCAGGATTCGCCTCCCGAGCCCGGCCGGATCGACGGCATGGCCCGCCCCCACGACCACGACGGACGCGCCCGCATTCTCCATCAGGAACGCGGCCTCGGGCTCGGTCAGTTGCGGCGAGGCCGGCAGGGCCACGAAGCCGGCGGCCAGGGCTCCGAAGTAGACCAGCACGTAGTCCGCCTCGTTGCCCATGCGAATCATCACGCGCGCGCCGGGCGCGAGGCCGAGGGACCGAAGCCCGGCCCCGATGGCCCGGACCGCCCGATCGACCTCGCCGAAGGTCAGGACGCGAACGTCGTCGCCGGCTCCCGCCATGATGAGCGCCGTCTTGTGGGCGCGCAGGCGGGCATTCTCGGCAAGGCAAAAGCGCGCGCCGTTGAACGGCGGGGCCTCGGCGGCGGTGGCAAGGGATGAGGTCAAGCGAGGGCTCCGTGGCGACCCGCGCAAGGAAGCCGAAAGCGGGCGCCTCGACAAGGGCACCCGCTCCCCGTTTCCGACGCGCCGCCCCGCGGCGCGGCCGGCCCTCAGCCGGCGATTTCCTTGGCGGCGACGAGCATCTCCTTCATCGCTTCCGCGGCGGCCTGGTAGGCGGGGGTTCCGACATCCCAGTTGCTGGCCTTGAGGGCTTCCAGCATCTTGCCGGCTTCCGCGAAGGCCTTGCTCTCCGCAGCCACCAGCCGGGCGAAGGCGGGGTGGGCGGCCGGTGCCGTCCCGGCCAGGTCCGTCTTCAGGCTCCGGCCGGGCTGGCCCGACGGGGTGGCCAGGATCGGATCCGGCTGGGCCATGCCGACGAGAACCCGGGCGAGCTTGCGCTTCCACGCGCCGAGATCGGCCGGCAGGCGCACCAGGGCGTAGACCGGCACGTCGCGGGCATTCGCGTTCAGCGCCGTCTGGCCTGTGGCCTCGGCGCGCACGAGTCGGCTCGTGATCTTCTCGATCTCCTCGTGGGTCTTCGAGGCCTTCGCGGCGATGTTCTGCACGCTGGTGGAGATTTCCGAGGTCGCGGCCCGCTGTTGTCCCAGCATGTGCGAGATCGCCTGGTTCAGGTCGCTCGCCTGCGCGATGCGGGCATTGGTCTCGACGATCCGGTGCTCGAGGTGATCGACGATGGTGCGGCCCGTGGTGACGGCGCTGCGGCTCTCGTGAACCGCCTCCGAGATTGCGCCCATCTCGGCGGTGAGGGTGCTCAGCAGCCCGCGGATCTCCCCGGTGGACTTGGCGGTCTGGGCGGAGAGCGACTTCACCTCGGCGGCCACCACGGAGAACCCGCGGCCAGCCTCGCCCGCCCGGGCGGCCTCGATGGTGGCGTTGAGGGCCAGGAGATTGGTCTGCGCCGAAATCGCCGCGATGGTGGTGGCCATCACCTCGATCTGCGCGATGGCGCGCTCGAGGACGACGACGCGATCGGAGATCTGCGAGGTCCGGACATCGATCTCGTGCATCGCCGTGCGCGCCTTCTGCGCGTCCTGGATGCAGGCCTGGGTCTCCGCGAGGGCATCCCGCGCGACGGTCACCACGGTCTCGGAGGTCTGCGCCACCTCCGCCACGGAGGCCGCCATCTCCTCGGCGGCGCCCGCGATCGTCTGGGTGGCGCTCGCCACCTCACCGACGTCGTAGGTCATCCAACCCGTGTTCGTCGCAGCTTCCGAGGCCTCGCGGGCCACGGAGGCGGTGGTGGCCAGGCTGCGCAGGAGATCGGCTTCGCGATTCGCATGCAACCGCTCGATCGCGGCGCGGAGCGGCCCCTCGGGCAGATCGACCGATGCGAGATTTTGGCTCACCATCAGGGATTCCACCGCCTGTACCAGACGGGCTTCGTCGCGGATCCCAGCGGCATCCGGCGCCGTCTCGGTGACGGGCGACTTCGGGGTGGAACGAGCGAAGGGAAGGCCGAGCATCGCGGTTGGTCCTGTAAGGCGTAGCGATGTGATCTACCGATCTTCCATTAATGTATCCTTATGGCCTGAAACACCCGCTCAAAATCGAGAAGCGTTCCGTCTCGCACCGCGATGCGCTGTTGTGCAACGCGAACAATTAACGGGCAGCTCGCCGCAATCAGTGCTTGTTGTCTACCACCAGTTTTGGTTCGGCAAGCTTTAGCTTTTCATTATAATTTAGTTAAAATTCCATATTGATTGTTAATATCTACGACGAATTCATAACCCTCGCGGAGGCCCGAGGGCTCGTCCGTCCGGTCCAGCCCAGGTGAGACACCCGGCCGAACGCGACGTCCACTTCGACACAGGCCGGCGATGCCGGGAGGCCCGCGCGCAGCCCGGGGGATCGCCGCCCGAAACCTCCGGCGAGACCGAGGAGCGTCCGCCTGGACCAAATCTGTTCAGGCGCTGAACCAGCCCGCGAGGTCCGGCACGGCACGGCCCATGCAATTCAGGATGGCGCCCGGGCAGGTGCGGAGAAAGACGGGCGGCGTGTCGGATCGACGCCGCTCGGCCGCCGGCCCGGATCGAGTCCGGCTCAGGCCGAACGGGAGAGCGGCATCTCGCGCGGGCCGATGAGGTCCGCCTTGCGTTCCAGCAGAGTCGGCGGGGGGACCGGGGCCTCGATGGTGCAGACGACACCGCTGGCCGCGAACAGCAACTGGACCTCGCCATCGAGTTCCCGGGCCAGGCTGCGCTCGATCAGGCGCGAGCCGAAGCCGGTCCGGGTCGGCGGGACGACAGGGGGGCCGCCCGCCTCGCTCCAGCGCAGGATCAGGCGGGTCTCCGCCTGGCGCTCCACCGACCAGGCGATCGTCACCGTGCCCCCCTCCTGCGAAAGCGCCCCGTACTTCACCGCATTGGTGCCGAGCTCGTGGAGCGCCATGGCGATCGACAGGGCCAGGCGCGGCGGCAGCCGCAGGGCGGGACCGGAGACGAAGAACCGGGAGCGCTGCCCCTCCGTCGCATCCAGCGGCGCGATGGCGTCGGCCACGACGTTTCCGAGTTCGGCGCCGTCCCAGCTCTCCCGGGTGAGGACGTTGTGCACCCGGGCCAGGGCCAGCAGGCGGGCCTCGAACGCGGCTCGGGCCGCGGTGGCCTCCGGCCCCTCGAGCCGGCGCAGGGACTGTCCCGCGATCGACTGCACGGTGGCCAGGGTGTTCTTCACGCGATGGTTCAGTTCGTGGATCAGCAATTGCTGGTGCTCGGCGGCGCGCTTGGCGTCGGTGATGTCGACGTTGCAGCCCGTGTAGCCGAGGAAATTCCCGGTATCGTCCGTCCGCGGCACCCCCTCGCAGCGCAGCCAGCGCACGACGCCGTCCTGGTCCACCACCCGGACGTCGGCCTGGAAGGGCACCCGCGCCGCGAAGGCGTCCCGAAAGCGGGTCGCGAAGGCCTCGTAGTCCTCCGCGAAGATGATCCGGCGCCAATCCTCGCCGGCCAGCACGGCGGCCGTATGCAGCCCGAACATGTGGTCGAAATGCATGTTGGCGAAGCTGATCCGGGCGTTCTCGTCGGTCATCCAGATCAGGGCCGGAGCGGAATCGGCCATGTGGCGGAAGCGGGCTTCGCTCTCGCGCAGGGCACTCAGGCCGCGCTCGGTCTCCGCCAGCGCCCGGTCGCGCTCGTCGCTGCGCAGGCGCAGGCGCTGGGAGGCCTCCGCGAGCACGTCCCCCAGGCGCCGGATCTCGTGGATCGGCGAGGTGATCCGCGGGATGACCTCGCCGCGGGAGAGGGCCGGCCCCGTCGCGGCGAGCCGGCGCAGGGGCTGCGAGACCCGCGACCACAGGTGAACCGCCAGGATGGACGAGGTCGCCAGCACCAGGAGGCCGAAGCCGCAGAAGGCCCAGATCCAGTTGCGCAGGCGCGCTTCCACCAGGGCCTGCGGGATGATCGCGGCCGCGGTCCAGCCCGTGAGGCGGGAGCGGGCCTCGACGACCGTCACGGCCTTGAGGCGCCGATCCTTGCCCTCCCAGACATTCGGCGTCGCGGTCTGGTACTGACGCAGGGTCGCGAGGCGCTGCGAGCCGATATTGGTCTCCGGATCGGGCACCCGCGCCAGGATGACCCCGTCCCGGTCGGAGAGGCCGGTGGTCCAGCCCTCGACGGCTTCCCGGGCGACCAGGCCGTCCAGCCGGCCGATCGGGACCGTGAAGCTGAGGATATGGGTGACGCCGCCCTCGCCGAACACCGGCACCGCGACCGCATAGGTCGCGTCCGTGGGCTTCATGCCCTTGACGTAGCCCGAGACGACGGCGCGCTGGCTGCCCGTGGCGATCTCGCGATCGAAGGGCAGCCCGCTGCGCGGCAGCGGGGCCCGGCGCGGCACCGCCGTGTTCACGACCTGCTGTCCGTCCGGTCGCCGAAGCAGGATGTCGAGGCCGACCGCGTCCCGCACGAGGCGCGCCTGGGCGTCGAAATTGTCGAACTCGCCGTCCTTCAGTCGCGGCGATGTGGCGAGGGTCTGCAGCACCGAGACGAGGCCCGCCGTGTCGCGGTCGACGGAGAGGGCGATGCTCCGCACGTTCTCGCGGGCATCCTGCTCGAAGCGGGCCCGCTCGGTTCCCGCGTAGCGCGCGAGCAGGATCGCCGTGAACAGCAATCCCGGTCCGATCAGCGCGATCACCAGGGCGACCAGGTAGACCTGGGTCGAGAAACCGCGCTGTCGGACACGCGCGAAGGCGGAGGCGAGCGACCCCCACCCCCGGCGCCAAGTGCGGCGCCCGGTCGGGGTCTCTCCGGGAGGCGGGGTCTCTCCGGGAGGCGGATAGCTCATGAGCGCGCGACGCCCGCGCGATCGATGTGTCCGAGGTCGCGATCCGGCGCGAGGTGATCCCGAACGCGCTGCTTGAGGACCTTGACGTCGGGGAAGCCGCCGTCGCGCGTCCGATCCCAGATCAGGTGCGGTCCGCACAGGATCACGAAGACGCCGCCGGTGCCGGGGATCAGCGCCACCTCCCCGAGGTCGTCGCGAAACGTGGAGAGGAGTTCCTGCGCCATCCATCCCGCCCGCAGCAGCCACTGGCACTGCGTGCAGTAGGTGATCGAAACCCGCGGCTTCTCGGGCGATGGGCGGGGCGTTTCGTCCATGGCGGGTAAAGCGACCGATCGCTCCCGGCTTGTCAACCGAAACGCGCGCCCGGGCACCGCACGGCGATGGTGTTCGGTGGGGTTCGGCGACGTTTTCCCGTCACCCGGCCAAGTTTTTCCCTGTGCGCCTTTATCGCAGCGCCGATGCGCCTATGTGTGTTCACGGGCCGGTGAGGGACCGATCTTCGCGCGGCGCGCCGATGGCCAAGGAGTTCAAGCATGCGTTCAGGTGTCGTCACCCCGACGACGGGTCCCGTCCGGGCCTGGCTCGGCAGGGTTCGGATCGCTGTCGCGGCTCTCGCCCTGGGCACGACCCTGACCGGCTGCGGAGCGATCAATCGGGTCCCGACCCTCGAGGAGCGGGCGAAATCCTCGTGGAGCGAGGTGCAGAACCAGTACCAGCGCCGGGCCGACCTGATCCCGAACCTCGTCGAGACGGTGAAGGGCTACGCGCAGCAGGAGAAGGACGTGCTGATCGGCGTGACCGAGGCGCGGGCCAAGGCGTCGAGCGTCAAGGTCGACGCCTCGACCGTGAGCGATCCGCAGAAGTTCAAGGAATTCCAGGACGCGCAGAACCAGCTCTCGGGCGCCCTCGGCCGCCTCCTCGTCACCGTCGAGCGCTACCCCGACATTAAGTCGAACCAGAACTTCCTCGCCCTGCAGTCGCAGCTCGAAGGCACCGAGAACCGGATCGCCGTCGCCCGCCGCGACTACATCGCCGCGGTCCAGGACTACAACACCGAGGTCCGCACCATTCCGGGCCGGTGGATCGCCGCCATCTTCTACCCGGACGCGAAGCCGATGGAGACCTTCACGGCGACGCCCAACGCCGAGCGCCCGCCGAACGTGAAGTTCTAGCCCGCCATGGACCGTCCGCGCCCGGGCAGCGCCGGGACAGACGCCATCCGGTCGATCGCCGCGCGGCTGATCCTCGGGCTCTGGCTCGTCGTCGGCGCCACCGGCCTCGCGCACGCGCAGGCCGGTGGCGCCGAACCGACCTTCCCCGCCCTGACCGGGCGGGTGGTCGACGGCGCCGGCCTCCTCAAGCCCGAGGACCGGACGGCCCTCGAGACCAAGCTGAAGGCCTACGAGGACAAGACCTCCGATCAGGTGGTGGTCGCCACGGTCCCCAGCCTGCAGGGCCGGACGGTGGAGGACTACGCCAACCGCCTGTTCCGCGCCTGGAAGCTCGGGCAGGCCAAGACCGACAACGGGGCGCTGCTCCTCGTCGCCCCCAACGAGCGCAAGGTCCGGATCGAAGTCGGCTACGGCCTCGAGGGGGCCCTGACCGATGCCCTTTCGAAGGTCATCATCACCACCGCGATCACACCACGCTTCAAGACCGGCGACTACGCCGGCGGCATCAACGCGGGCGTCGACGCGGTGCTGTCGATCCTCGCGGGCGACGCCGAGGAGTGGCAACGCAAGGCGCAGGTACGCAGCGACGAGGCCGATTCCGGACAGGTGGTGATCTTCATCGTGCTGTTCTTCGTCGTCCTGTTCGTCGTCTACCGGATGAACCGCGGGCGGCGGGGCGGTGGGGGCGGCTTCATCATCCTGCCGGGGCCATCCTCGGGGGGCTGGAGCGGCGGCGTCTCGGGCGGCTTCGATGGGGGCGGTTTTTCCGGCGGGGGCGGCTCGTCGGGTGGGGGAGGAGCCTCCGGTGACTGGTAAGCGACCGCCCTTTCTCGATGCGCCGGCGCGGGCGCGGATCGCGGAGGCGATCCGCCGGGCCGAGACCGCGACGTCCGGCGAGATCGTCGTGCTGGTGGCCGCCCGTGCCGGACTCTACCGCTCCGCGCCGCTGCTGCTCGCCCTGGCCGCCGGCCTCGTCCTGCCCTGGCCGCTGATCGTCCTGACCCCGTGGAGCGCGGCCACGATCGCGCTGGCGCAGGTCGCCGTGGTCCTGCTGGCGCTCCTGGCGGGTCTCCATCCCCGGGTGCGGATGGCCCTGGTCCCACCGGCGATCCGCCGCGATCGCGCCCACGAACAGGCCCTGCGCGAATTCACGACCCGCGGCCTCAGCCGGACGGCAGGGCGGACCGGGGTGCTGATCTACGTCGCCCGGGCCGAGGGCCATGCCGAGATCGTCGCCGATCACGGCGTTGCCGCGCGCGTCCCGCCCGGCGCCTGGTCCGGCGCGATCGAGGCGCTCCTGGCCGCCCTGCGCCGCGGCGAGGCCGCGGCGGGCCTGACCGAAGCCGTCGGGCAGGTCGGCACCATCCTGGCCGGGTCGCTTCCGCCGGAAGCCAGACCCCTCGACGCCCTGCCGAACCGCGTCATCGAACTCGATTGAGGATCGCGGGCCTTTCGCAACCCGCGGTGACAAACGGGGGATGGGTTATTCAATCCCTACCGATTGAAATCGCGGGCCTCTGGCCCTGCGGAAGAATTTGCGCAAGAAGAGCCCTTGACGACCGGCCACGAAGGACAGGTCGCAGGAGCGAGACGTCTATGAGTGCGGTAACGAAGCACGGGCCCTGGGCCCTCGTGGGAGCGCTGGGGGCGGCCGCCCTCGCCATCGTCGCGACGACGCGCGGGGAAACGGTCAACGCCCTCTGGATCGTCGTGGCGGCGGTCTGCGTCTATCTCATCGCCTATCGCTACTACTCGCTCTTCATCTCCTCCAAGGTCATGCGGCTCGACGACAGCCGCCGGACGCCGGCCCACGTCCACAACGACGGGCTCGACTACGTCCCTACCAACCGCAACGTGCTGTTCGGACACCACTTCGCCGCCATCGCCGGCGCCGGGCCGCTGGTCGGCCCCGTGCTCGCCGCGCAGATGGGCTACCTCCCGGGCCTGCTCTGGATCCTAGCCGGCGTGGTGCTGGCCGGCGCCGTGCAGGACTTCATGGTCCTCTTCATCTCGATGCGCCGGGACGGCCGCTCGCTGGGCGAGCTGATCCGCTCCGAACTCGGCACCATTCCGGGCGTCATCGCCCTGTTCGGCACCTTCATGATCATGGTCATCCTGCTGGCGGTGCTGGCGATGATCGTCGTGAAGGCCCTGGCCGAGAGCCCCTGGGGCACCTTCACGGTCGCGGCGACGATCCCGATCGCGATGCTGATGGGCCTCTACGCCCGCTACATCCGGCCCGGAAAGGTCGGCGAGGTCTCGATCATCGGCTTCGTGCTGCTGATGCTGGCCATCGTCTACGGCGGCAACGTGGCGGCCGATCCCTACTGGGGCCCGGTCTTCACCTTCACGGGCACGCAGCTCTGCTGGCTGCTGATCGGCTACGGCTTCATCGCCTCGATCCTGCCGGTCTGGCTCCTGCTCGCCCCGCGCGACTACCTCTCGACCTTCCTCAAGATCGGCACGATCATCGGCCTGGCGCTGGGCATCGCCTACGTCGCCCCGCACATGCAGATGCCGGCCGTGACCAAGTTCGTCGACGGCAGCGGGCCGGTCTGGGCCGGGTCGCTGTTCCCGTTCCTGTTCATCACCATCGCCTGCGGCGCGGTCTCGGGCTTCCACGCGCTGATCTCCTCGGGCACCACGCCCAAGCTCATCGACCGCGAGTCCGATGCCCGCTTCATCGGCTACGGCGGCATGCTCATGGAGAGCTTCGTGGCCGTGATGGCGCTGGTTTCCGCCAGCGTGATCGAGCCGGGCATCTACTTCACCATGAACTCGCCCGCCGGCCTCGTCGGCACGACGCCGGAGAGCGCGGCGGCCGCGGTGACGAAGCTCGATCCCGCCTTCGCCATCACGCCGGAGCAGATCGCCCAGACGGCCAAGGACGTCGGCGAGCACTCGATCATCTCCCGCGCCGGCGGCGCGCCGACCCTCGCGGTCGGCATGGCGCACATCATCTCCTCGGCCATCGGCGGCAAGGCGATGATGGCGTTCTGGTACCACTTCGCGATCCTGTTCGAGGCGCTGTTCATCCTGACCGCGGTGGATGCCGGCACGCGCGCCGGGCGCTTCATGCTGCAGGACCTGCTCGGCCTCGTCTCGCCGCGCTTCAAGGACACGACGGCCTGGGCGCCGAGCATCCTGGCCACCGCCCTCTGCGTCGGCGCCTGGGGCTACTTCCTCTACCAGGGCGTCACCGATCCCCTCGGCGGCATCTACACCCTGTGGCCGCTGTTCGGCATCTCCAACCAGATGCTGGCCGCCGTGGCCCTGACGCTCGCCACCGTGGTGATCTTCAAGATGAAGCGCGAGCGCTATGCCTTCGTCACGATCATCCCCACCGTCTGGCTCTGCGTCTGCACCCTCACGGCCGGCTGGCAGAAGATCTTCTCGGCCGACCCCAAGATCGGCTTCCTGTCCCACGCCGATCGCTTCTCGGCGGCCATCGCCGAGAACAAGGTGCTGGCGCCGGCCAAGAGCATGGCCGACATGCACAAGATCGTCTTCAACGACCGGATCGACGCCGCCCTCGCGGTGCTGTTCGTCGGCCTCGTGCTCGCCATCGCCACCTTCGGCATCATGGCCTGCGTGAAGGCCTATCGGGCCGATCGCTGGACCGCCCTGGAGAGCGGCGGCCCGGCCGCCGTTCCCGCGGAGTAAAGCCCATGGCGCTGTCGTCGACCGAATTGCGGGACCGTCTCAAGACCTTCTCGAAATGCGTCTGCGACGGCGCCCGACTGATGGTGGGGCAGGGCGATTACGAGGCCTATGCCGCCCATATCCGCAGGACGCATGCGGACCAGGAGCCCATGAGCGAGCGGGAGTTCTTCCGGAACCGGGAGAACGCCCGCTTCGGCGTCGGCAACCGCAGCGGCTTCCGCTGCTGCTGAACGCGTCCGCCTGCCGTACCGGCGGGTCTTCACCGGACGGACGGCCTCGCGCGCGTCCTCCGCAGCCATCCGATCACACGCAGACGCGCCCGGCGGATGCCGCCCCCTGGCCCGGCCCCGAGCCCGCCGCGTGGGCCATCCCCACGGGCTCGGGTGACGCGGTGCCGAGGGGCCTCGACCGCGACGTCCCGACGAAGCCTGCCCAGACCTCGGGCCGCGGCGCCGGCGATGCGGCCCCCGGTTTACACCCGGAAACAAAAATCCCGGCTTGAAACCTCGATTGCGTCGCGGCGTCACGGCTACAGAGGAACCGGTGGCATGCGACCACCGTGGTACACCAGCCTGAACGCGATCGCGTGGGAGCCGCATGGGCCTCGTCCAGTATGCTCTGAAGTTCCGCATCACGATCTACGTGCTGGCCGTGCTGATGATGCTCGGCGGCGCGGCGGCGGTCGTGGTCGCGCCCAAGGACGTGCTGCCCACCGTGGATATCCCGGTGGTCGTGGTGGTTTGGACCTACAACGGCCTGTCGACCTCCGAGATGGAGCGTCGCATCACGACCTACGCGGAGTTCTCGCTCTCCAACAACGTCAACAACATCGCCCGGATGGAATCGACGACCCTGCAGGGCACGGCGATCCAGAAGATCTACTTCGACGGCGCGGTGAGCATCGATCTGGCCATCGCGCAGGTCGTCTCGGCGATGAACTCGATCCGCGCGACGATGCCGCCCGGGGTGCAGCCCCCCATCGTCCTGCGCTTCTCGGCCTCCTCGGTGCCGGTGATCCAGCTCGCGCTCTCGTCCGACCGGGAGAGCCTGACCAAGGTCTTCGACTACGCCCAGTATCGCATCCGCCAGCGCCTGACCCAGGTGCCGGGCTCGACCCTGCCCTCGCCCTTCGGCGGCACCCCGCGCCAGATCATGGTCGATCTCGACCTGCACGCCCTCCAGGCCCTCGGGCTCACGGCGCTGGACGTCACCAACGCGGTGACGGCCCAGAACCTGACGATCCCCTCCGGCCTCGCCAAGATCGGCGAGCAGCAATACCCGGTGCAGCTCAACGCCTCGCCCGAGGCGATCGAGGCCCTGAACCAGATCCCCATCAAGGTGGTGGGCGGCCAGCCGATCCTGGTGCGCGACGTCGCCAACGTGCGCGACGGCGGCCCGCCGCAGGTCAACATCGTGCGCGCGGACGGCCTGCATTCGGTGCTGATGCGCATCTTCAAGAACGGCACCGCCTCGACGCTGGATGTCGTCAACAACGTGAAGAAGGCGCTGCCCGACATCCAGGCCGCCGCCCCCGAGGGCATGAGCCTGAAGCCGCTGTTCGACCAGTCGGTCTTCGTCTCCGCCGCCATCGAGGGCGTGATCCACGAGGCGATCATCGCGGCGGGCCTGACGGGCCTCACCATCCTGCTGTTCCTCGGGTCGTGGCGCTCCACCATCGTGGTGCTGGTCTCGATCCCGCTCTCGATCCTGACCTCCCTGGCGATCCTGGCGGCGCTCGGCGAGACCATCAACGTGATGACGCTGGGCGGCCTCGCCCTGGCGGTCGGCATCCTGGTCGACGATGCGACGGTGGCGATCGAGAACACCTACCGGCTGTTTGAGGAGGGCGAGCCCTTCCGCAAGTCGGTGGTAGAGGGCGCGGCCGGCATCGCCAAGCCGGCACTGATCTCGACCCTGTCGATCTGCGCCGCCTTCGTCTCGGTCTTCGCCCTCACGGACACGCCGAAATACCTGTTCACGCCCCAGGCCCTGGCGGTCGTGTTCGCCATGCTGACCTCCTACGTCCTGTCGCGCACCCTGGTCCCGGTGCTGATCGACGTGCTGGTGGCGCGGGAATACGACGCCAAGCACGGGGCGGGCGCCGCGCCGCGGCGGGGACGCGTCGCCCGCGCCCTCGCGTGGATCGGCGGCCCGGTCTTTCGGCTGGCCGGCTGGGTCCGCCACGGCTTCGAGGCGCGGTTCGCGCGCTTCCAGCGCGGCTATCTCGGCCTGCTCCACGTCGTCGTCGCCCGCCGCGCCGCGACGCTGACCCTGGTGGCCGTCGTCTTCGCCACCACCGCCGGGCTCTTCGTCTTCGTGGGGCAGGACTACTTCCCGCAGGTCGCCTCGAGCCAGATGACCCTGCATCTGCGGACGCGGCCCGGCATGCGCATCGAGACGGCCGAGCAGGTCTTCGCCCAGGTCGAGAACGTGGTCCGCGAGGTGATCCCCGAGGGCGAGATCGACCAGATCCTCGACAATATCGGCCTGCCGGCGAACAACTACAATTTCGCGTTCTCGGACGGTTCGTTCGTCGCCTACAACGACGGCCAGATGCTCATCAACCTTAAGGAGGGCCACGGTTCGGTGGCGGATTACACCAAGCGCCTGCGCGAGGTCTTGCGCGAGCGTTTCCCCGACGTGGTGTTCTACTTCCAGCCCTCGGACATCATCACCCAGATCCTGAACTTCGGCACCCTGGCGCAGATCGACATCCAGGTCTCGGGCCGCAACACCGCCAAGGACCTCGAGGTGGCCCAGAGCATCGTCCGCCGCCTGAAGGCGGTGCGCGGGGCGGTCGACGTGCACCTGCACCAGATCGTCGGCACGCCGCAATTCTTCGTCGACGTCGACCGGCGGCTCGCCTCGGAGCTCGGGCTGACCCAGCAGCAGATCGCCCAGGGGCTGAACGTCTCGCTGTCGGGCTCGTTTCAGGTGACGCCGAACTTCTGGACCGACCCGAAGACCGGCATCCCCTACCAGCTCTGGGTGCAGACGCCGGAATACCGCAACGACTCGCTCACCGCGCTCCAGAACACGCCGCTCCTCGTCAACGGCAATGCGGATGCGCCGGGCGTGCTGACGCTCCTCTCCAGCGTCTCGACCCTGCGCCGCGAGGGGTCGCAGACGGTGATCAACCACGTCAACACCCAGCCGACCTTCAACGTCTACGCAGCGGTGCAGGACAGCGATCTCGGCTCGGTGTCGAAGGCGATCCGCCAGATCGTCGCCGAGGAGCAGAAGGCCCTGCCGGCCCCCGACAAGATCACGGTCCGGGGCCAGATCGAGAACATGGAATCGGCCTTCTTCCGGCTTCAGGTCGGCCTCGCGATCGCCCTGGTGGCGGTCTACCTGCTGATGGCGGTGAACTTCCAGAGCTGGGGCGATCCCTTCGTGGTGCTGGCCGCCCTGCCGCTGGCCTTCTGCGGCATCGTCGCGAGCCTGTTCATCACCGGGACGACGTTCTCGATTCCCTCGCTCTTCGGGGCGATCATGTCGGTGGGCATCGCCTCCGCGAACTCGATCCTGCTGGTGACCTTCGCCAAGGAGCATCGCGAGGCCACGGGATGCGGCGCCGTCGAGGCGGCCCTGCTCGCCGGCGAGACCCGCCTGCGGCCGGTGCTGATGACCGCGAGCGCGATGTTCCTCGGCCTGATCCCGATGGCCCTCGGCACGGGCGAGGGCGGCGAGCAGAACGCGGCTTTGGCCCGGGCCGTCATGGGCGGCATCGCCATCGGCACGCCGGCGACGCTGCTCTTCGTGCCGTTCCTGTACACGCTCCTGCGCCGGGGCGCGGTCAAGCCGCTGGAGGATTACGCGTGAGCCGTTGGCGGGTCTGGAACAGGGATGGCAGGATGAGGCCCGGTTCGGCGATGGGACAGGCGTGATGCATCAGACCCACGATCCGTCCGACATCCAGCCGCCGCCCGGCAAGGCACCGTTCGTGATCGCCGCCCTGGCGGCCATCGGCCTCCTCGCCTGGGGCGGCTACGGCCAGATGCAGCGGCGCGCCGCCGCCTCCGAGACCCAGCGCAAGGTGAACAGCTTCGTGCCGGTGGTGCGCACCGCCACCGCGGAGCGGGCGGACAAGCCCATCGACATCACCCTGCCGGGGCAGACCGACGCCTTCGCCAAGGCGGCCCTCTACGCCCGCGCCACCGGCTACATCGCCGAGCGCCGGGTCGATATCGGCAGCCGTGTCCGCCAGGGCGACATCCTGATGCGCATCGCGGCGCCCGACCTCGACCAGCAGCTGGCCCAGGCGGAGGCGCAGACGGGACAGCTCGAGGCCGCGCTCCTCCAGGCCCGGTCCATGGTCGACCAGGCCAAGGCCAATGTGAACCTCGCCAACGTCACCAACAGCCGCACCTCCACCCTGGCGGGGCAGGGCTGGGCCTCGAAGCAGAACGCGGACAATTCCCAGGCCAGCGTGCTCAGCCAGGCCGCGACCCTCGCCTCGGCGGAAGCCGGCGTGAAGGTGGCCCAGGCCAACATCAAGGCCCAGGCGGCCACGGTGGAGCGCCTGCGGGCGCTCACCGGCTTCAAGGACATCATCGCGCCCTTCGACGGCGTGGTGACCCAGCGCGGCGTCGATGTCGGCGACCTCGTGCACGCCGACGGCACAGGGACCGCCCTGCTTTCCATGGACCGCGACGACATCCTGCGCGTCTCGGTCAACGTACCCCAGAACGTCGCCGTCGGGGTGAAGCCGGGGGTGGATGCGTCCATCAAGGTGCCGCAGATCGCCGACCGGACCTTCTCGGGCAAGGTCGAGCGCAGCTCGGTGGCGCTGCTGACCTCGTCGCGCACCCTGACGGCGCAGGTCGACGTCCCGAACACCGACGGCGCCCTGCGGGCCGGGCTCTACGTCTACGTCACCCTGAAGGTGCCGCGCACCGAACCGAACGTGCGGGTGCCGGCCGAGACCCTCGTCTTCAACCAGCGCGGCACCCAGGTGGCGGTGGCCCGCGACGACGGCACGGCACAGTGGCGCACGGTGACGATCCGGCGCGACCTCGGTACCACGGTGGAGCTCGACCAGGGCCTGGAGGGCGGCGAGGAGATCGTACTCAGCCCCCCCGCCGACCTGCAGGACGGCCAGAAGATCGAGCGCAAGCCGCCGACCGCCGACGGCAAGCCGCTGAAATCGGCCGCGCGCTGAGGGCAGGCCCCGGTTGCGCCGGCCCGCCCCGGCGTAGACAAGGCGGTCCCGGCGTCGCGCCAGCGACCCGCAGCGGACCCCTTCATGCCGGCCCCTCCCCACGCCGAGTCGCGCGACGGCTCCCGCTTCGCCTCGATCGCCGCGGCCATCACCTGCGTGGCGGTGGTCGGCATCGGCCTTAGCCTGACGATCCCGCTGCTCTCCATCGAGATGGCGCGCATGGGCGCGTCGAGCACCCTGATCGGGGTGAACACCGCCGTGGCGGGCCTCGCGGCCATCCTGACGGTGCCGTTCGTACCGCGCCTGGCGGCCCGGCTCGGCGTGCTGCCGCTCCTCGTGGGCGCCATCGTCCTCGGCGCCCTCTGCCTCGTCGCCTTCAAGCTCCTCCAGGGCATCGCCTGGTGGTTCGTGCTGCGCTTCGTGTTTTCCACGAGCCTCGGCGCCCTGTTCGTGCTCTCGGAGTTCTGGATCAACGCGGCGGCCCCGCCGGAGCGGCGCGGCCTGGTGATGGGCGTCTACGCCACGGTCCTGGCGCTGGGCTTCGCGGTGGGACCGACCCTGCTCACCGTCCTGGGGACGCAGGGCTACGCGCCCTATCTCGGCGGGGCCGGCCTGTTCCTCGTCGCCCTGGTCCCCCTCCTGCTGGCCCGGGGCCTGTCCCCGGTGATCGGGCACGGCGCGTCGCGCCCCTTCCACGCCTATCTGCGCCTCGCGCCCGCCGCCACCGCCGCGGCCCTAGTCTACGGGGCGGTGGAGACCGGCGGCTTCGCGATCCTGCCCCTCTACGGCCTGCGCCTCGGCTACGACGCCGAGACGGCGGCCGGCCTCGTCAGTGCGCTGGCGCTGGGCAACGTCCTCTTCCAGATCCCCTTCGGCTGGCTCGCCGACCGGGTCGACCGGCGCCTCGTCCTGCTCATGGCCGGGCTCGGCGGGGCCCTCGGGTCGATGCTGATACCCCTGGCGTCGACCTGGTTTCCGGCCCTCCTCGGATTGCTGTTCCTATGGGGCGGCATCGCCGGGACGCTCTACACCGTGGGCCTCGCCCATCTCGGCGCCACCGTGCGGGGGCCGGAACTGGCGGGGGCCAACGCCGCCTTCGTAGTCCTCTACAATGTCGGTCTGATGCTCGGTCCGCCGCTCATCGGCGGGGGGATGGACCTGATCCCGCCCCAGGGGTTCGCCTACAGCCTCTGCCTGCTGTTCCTGGGCTACGCGATGGTCGTCGCCCTGGGCATCGTCCGGCATCCGACGTATGAGGCGCCTTGACGAATCCCGGCCGATGGGGCAATCACCCGCCGGTATTCAGCCGGCCACCGCCGGCCCTTTTGCGTTTCGCTGATGCGGAATGCCGCGATCACAGGAGCGCCGCGTCCATGGCCAAGGCCGTCACCGTTAAAGTCAAGCTGATCTCGACCGCCGACACGGGTTACTTCTACGTCACCAAGAAGAACTCCCGTACGCAGACCGAGAAGCTGTCGATGAAGAAGTACGACCCCGTCGTGCGCAAGCATGTCGACTTCAAGGAAACCAAGATCAAGTAAGCCCGCCGGCGCCTCGCGCCGCATCGGTGTCTTCGAGGCCGTTTCTCCGGGTGGGGAAGCGGCCTTTTCGTTTGCGCCGCGGGACGGTTGATGTGCCGCCCCGTTCGGGCGATGGAGAGCCCTCGGCGCTCCCACCCGCAGGATGAGTTCATGGCAGACGATCTGGACCGCACCTTCGACGTCGATCTGTTCGTCATCGGCGGCGGCTCCGGCGGCGTCCGGGCGGCCCGCATCGCGGCCGGCTACGGCGCCCGGGTCCAGCTCGCCGAGGAGTACCGGGTCGGCGGCACCTGCGTGATCCGCGGCTGCGTGCCGAAGAAGCTCATGGTCTATGCCGGGCGCTTCGCCGACGAATTCGAGGATGCCGCCGGCTTCGGCTGGTCGGTGCCCGAGCCGCGCTTCGACTGGCACATCCTGAAGGCCCGGCGCGATGCCGAGGTGACGCGCCTGGAGGGCATCTACGACGCCAATCTCGGCCGGGCCGGCGTCACCGTCATCCCCGAACGGGCGGTGATCGAGGATGCGCACACCGTGCGCCTCGTCGGATCGGACCGCCGCGTCACCGCCCGCTTCATCCTCGTCGCGGTCGGGGCCCATCCGGTCAAGGAGCCGCTGATCCCGGGCGCCGAGCTCGCCATCACCTCCAACGAGGTCTTCGAACTGGAAACGCTGCCCGAGCGCATCCTCGTGGTGGGCGGCGGCTACATCGCCGTCGAGTTCGCCGGCGTCTTCGCCCATCTGGGCAGCCGCACCACCCTGCTGCACCGGGGCGACCGGCTCCTGCGGGGCTTCGACGACGAGCTCCGCAACGCCCTCGGCGAAGCCTATGCCAAGCGCATGGACCTGCGCCTCAACCGCACGGTGGAGCGCCTCGACCGGGCCGGGAGCGGCATCCGCGTCACCCTCGACGACGGCAGCACCCTGGAGGTCGATCAGGTCCTGACCGCCACGGGCCGGCGCCCCAACATCGCCGGCCTCGGTCTCGAGGCGGTCGGGATCGCCCCCGATGCCCGCGGCGCGATTCCGGTCGACGCCTTCTCGCGGACCCGCGTGCCGTCGATCTACGCGGTCGGCGACGTCACCGACCGGGCCGCGCTGACCCCGATCGCGATTCGCGAGGGCCACGCCTTCGCCGACACGGTATTCGGCGACAAACCGTGGTGCGTCGACCACGGCCTCATCCCCACGGCCGTCTTCTCGACCCCGGAGATCGGGGTCGTTGGCCACAACGAGGATGTGGCCCGTGACCTCTACGGCACCATCGACGTATACCGCTCGCATTTTCGCCCGATGAAGGCGACCCTGTCCGGCCGTGACGAGCGCGTGCTGATGAAGGTCGTGGTGGACCGCGCCAGCGACCGGGTCGTCGGCGTCCACGTCCTCGGCCACGATGCCGGCGAGATCATCCAGGCCGTGGGCATCGCCGTCACCATGGGCGCCACCAAGGCGGATTTCGACCGCACCATCGCGGTGCATCCCACGGCCGGCGAGGAACTCGTCACCATGCGCAGCCCCGTGGTGACGAAGCATCCGGTGGGGGTCGGCTAGCGCCCCGGGGGCCGAGATCCCCGCGTCCGATCCGCCACCTGGACAGGTTGGAGGATGGACGAGCGGTCAGCCCGGCGGCCACTTGAAGTCGTCGGCCCGGCCGGGCTGGGGCAGGGGGGCGGCGCCCCGCACCAGGGCGCGCTCGACGGTGCCCGAGGGATCGGTGTCGCGGGGGCGTCCGCTGATCAGCGTCCCCCCCGGCGTCACCTCGGCGCGGCCGAGGGGCACCACCGGGCCGGCGAGGGGCTTGACCGGCAGGGCTGGGATGCCGGGCGGCTCCGGCAGGCTCGGGAGCATCGCGGTGATCTGCCGGTCGATGGCGGCGGCATCGTCGAGCTTGGCCGCCTCGCCTTCCAGCGGCGGCTGCGGCGCCACCGCCACGGGGGCGGCGAGCGCCGGCTGGGCCGGCGGCGCCCCCGTGCCCATCATCCGCTTCAGCTCGACGTCGGCGAAATGCGCCATCTTGCGCGCGCCCGCCTTGGTGAAGTGGACACCGTCCGCCGTGCGCAGCTTGGCTTCCTGACCTTCCAGGTCGGGCCCCGTCGCGGTGTAGCGGTTGCGGTCGTCGACGAAGCCGGGCCAGATATCGACGTAGGTCTGGCCGGCCTTGGCCACGCGCTCGCGGTAAATGTCGTTGATCGCGGCGATGTCCTTCGTCAGGGATTCGCTGCGCATGGGCGGAGCCCCGACCCAGATCAGCGGGATCTTCGCGTCCGTGAACACCTTGATCAGGGCGTCGACGCGCTCGGCATAGAGGGTGCGCCAGCGGTCGCTCAAGGGATCGAGGGTCTGGTCTCCCTCCCGGATGGGCTGGCGATCGTTCGATCCCATCATGACGAGGGCATAGGTGGTCTTCGGGTTGGCCTTCAGGAACTCCTCGGCGGCCTTCGGCCAGTCGACCACGTCCTTGCGCACGAGGCCGCTATCGGCCTTCGAGCGATCGACCACGCCGATCTCCGTATTGTCCTCGAAGACGTTCGACAGGCCGCCGCCGAGGTGGCCGGCCAGGGTATCGCCGAAGACCGCGATCCGCGTCGTCGGCTCGGCCTTCGGCGCGACCGGCTTCGGCTGGGCCACGACCGGGGCCGGGCGGGGACGGCGTCGGACGGCGCGCCCGTCATCGTGGCTTGAGCGCCCGTCATCGGCATAGCCCCGATTGCGCGGCGGCGCCGGGCGGGCGCTCGGCACGGGGGCGACCTGGGGCGGGGCGGGGCGATCCTCCCAGGGCCAGTAGAACTGGCGCGGCGCCTCCTGGGGCGGAGGCGCGTAGCGCCGGTTCGCCTGTCGGGCGGCGTAGCCGTCGTCGTCCCGGTAATAGTCCCGGGCCCGGCGGCGGGGGGATTGGTAGTCGCCGCCCCGGGGCGCGTCGTAGGAATCGCCCCATTGCGCACAGGCCGGCCCGGCGCCGGCGAGGAGCAGGGACAGACCGGAGAGGAAACACCAGGCCGCGCGTGATGCCGGCAAGGTCATGGGACGCCTCGATCAATCGGACCGGAGGACCGGTCGGGTGGCCGACACCTTAGAGGAGGATGCCGCCGAGGTCTAAGGCCGCCCCCGCAGGTGTTCCAGCAACCGCGGCGTCGCGTAGCCGTCCGCCGGCAGGCCCTCGGCGATCTGGTACTGCCGCACCGCCTCCCGCAGCTTCGGTCCGGCGCGCCCGTCCGCCTCGCCCGCGTAGAGGCCGCGCTCCGTGAGGCCCGCCTGGAGGGCTTGCAGCCCCGCCTTGTCGAGGCGTGCGTCGCGGACCGGCCAGGGCGCGGCGAGGACCGGCCCACCGGCCAGTCGGTCGGCGAGATGCCCCACCGCCAACGCGTAGGAATCCGAGGTGTTGTAGGCGCGGACCACCTCGAAATTGTCGGTGATCAGGAAGACCGGCCCCCCGAGGCCGCCCGGCAGGAACAGGCTGGCGGTGCCCGCATCCGGCAGGGCCTGACCGTCGGTGCGTCGAACCCCGCGCCGGGCGAAATCCGCGAGGCCGCCGCGATAACGGGCGAGATCGAACCCCGCCGGCAGGGTGACCGCGTAGCCCCAGGACAAGGCCGGGTTCCAGCCCAGGGTCTTGAGGTAGGCGGCGATGGAGGCCAAGGCGTCCGCTTCCGATCCCCAGATGTCGCGGTGCCCGTCGCCGTCGAAATCCACCGCGTGGGCCAGGAAGCTGGACGGCAGGAACTGCACCTGCCCCATGGCCCCGGCCCAGGAACCCTTCATATGCTCCGGCGTGACGTCGCCCCGCTCCAGGATGGTGAGGGCGGCCAGGAGTTCATCGCGGAACAGCGTGCCGCGGAACCGCGCCTCCGCCAGGGTCGCGAGGGCCCGGATCGTCGGGACGCTGCCGCCGCTTGCGCCGAAATCCGACTCGACGCCCCAGAACGCCAGCACGATCCAGCGCGGCACGCCGTAGCGCGCCTCGATCCGCGCGAGGACGGACGCGAGCCGCTTGGCGTGGGCCTGCCCCCGGGCGATCCGGCCGGGCGAGACTGCGCCGACGAGGTAGTCCCAGACCGGACGCCCGAACTCGCCCTGCTTGCGCGTGCGGGCGAGGATGTCGGGATCGGGTCCGGACATCCCCGCGAAGGCCGCCGAGAAGGTCCGGGCCGAGACGCCCCGCGCCTCGGCCTCCGGTCGCAGCGAGGCGATGAAGGCGGCGAAGCGGGACTGTGCTTCCGCCGTCGTTGCGGCCGGTACAGGCTGACCGCCCGCCGCCAGCACCGGGCCGGCCCCGAGCATGCCCGCAAGGGCGAGCGGCGCCCAGCCCCTCACAGACGGTTGCGCCGGGTCAGGGTCTCTTCCCAGGCGAAAGCCTGGGCGACGATCCGGTTGAGGTCGTCGTTCTGCGGCGTCCAGCCGAGATCGCGGATCCGCTGGGCCTCGGCGACGATCTGGGCCGGATCGCCGGGACGGCGCGGCGAGAGCCGAACCTCGAAGTCGCGCCCCGAGACCCGCTTGACCACGTCGATCACCTCGAGGACCGAGTAGCCGCGCCCGTAGCCGCAGTTCAGGGTCAGGCTCTCGCCGCCGGACCGCAGGTGGTTCAGGGCGACGCGATGGGCCTCGGCGAGGTCGGAAACCTGGATGTAGTCCCGCAGGCACGAACCATCCCGCGTCGGGTAATCGGTGCCGAAGACCTCGAGATGCGTCCGCTGCCCGAGGGCGGCCTGGGTCGCGACCTTGATGAGGTGGGTGGCGTTGGGCGTCGATTGCCCCGTGCGGCCCCGCGGGTCGGCTCCGGCCACGTTGAAGTAGCGCAGGATGACGTAGGAGAAGCCGTGGGCCTTGGCCGCATCGGCGATCATCCACTCGCTCATCAGCTTAGAGCGTCCGTACGGATTGATCGGCGACGGCCGCAGATCCTCCGGCACCGGCACGACCTCCGGCTCGCCGTAGACCGCAGCCGTCGAGGAGAAGATCACGTGCTTGACCCCGCAGCGAACCGCCGTTTCGATCAAGGCCCGGGTCTTGACGGTATTGGCCAAGTAATACTGTAGGGGATCCGCGACCGAATCCGGCACGACGATGCGCGCGGCGAAGTGCGCGATGGCGTCGATACGATGCTGGAGGATGACTTCCGTAAGGAGCGACTGGTCGGCGACATCGCCGATGACGAGCTTCACCTCAGGTGGAAGCGCCCAGTCGAACCCGGTTGAAAGGTCGTCGAGGACCACAACCTCCTCGTGCCCGGCGTCGAGCAGTGCCAGCACCATGTGGCTGCCGATATAGCCCGCACCGCCCGTCACAAGAACCGCCATGACACCTTCTCCCCAAACGTTTCACTGACGATATATCGGAAAACGAGCTTGTCGGTTATGCCCGTTACGTCGATGGCTCTATCGCCTTCCCTGGGCGGAGGCTGTACCGAGGCAACGTCAATCCACTCGGGGTTTTCCTCACCTCCCCTCGCTACCGGGTCTCGCTTGATGAAACCGATTCGCAAAGCCGTCCTGCCCGTCGCCGGCTTGGGCACCCGCTTCCTTCCGGCCACCAAGGCCGTTCCGAAGGAGATGCTCACCGTCGTCGACCGGCCGGTCGTTCAGCACGTCGTCGACGAGGCCCGCGAAGCGGGGATCGAGCACTTCATCTTCGTCACGGGACGCGGCAAGGCGGTCATCGAAGACCACTTCGACGTTGCCTTCGAGCTCGACCGGATACTGCAGGAGCGGGGCAAGACCGAGGCCTACGAGGCCCTGAAGCGCGACCTCCCGGCCGCGGGCCAGACCAGCTTCACGCGCCAGCAATCGCCGCTCGGCCTCGGGCACGCCGTCTGGTGCGCCCGCGAGATCGTGGGCGACGAGCCCTTCGCGGTGCTGCTGCCCGACATGCTGAGCCGCGGCTGCATGCAGCAGATGCTCTCCGCCTACGAGCGCCACGGCGGCAACGTCATCGCGGTCGAGGAGGTGAAGCCCGAGGAGACGCACCAGTACGGCATCGTCGGCGTCGGCCAGACCTTCGGCCAGACCTTCGAGATCAACGGCATGGTGGAGAAGCCGAAGGCCGGTACCGCGCCCTCGAACTTCATCATCTCCGGCCGCTACATCCTCCAGCCCGAGATCTTCGACATCCTGTCGGCGGGGGAGACGGGCGCCGGCGGAGAGATCCAGCTCACCGACGCCATGATCAAGCTCGCCAAGGACCAGGCCTTCTTCGGCATGCACTACCAGGGCCGGACCTACGATACCGGCTCGAAGCTCGGATTCCTCACCGCGAACATCGCCTACGCCCTCGAGCGCAAGGACCTCTCGGAGGCCCTCAAGGCCGAGATCGCGCAGCTTCTGAGCGAGCACTGAGATCGCGCCCCGGCGCGGCCTGCTCGGTGCCTCAGGGAACGCCGAACTCAAGCTCCAGAAAACGGGTTGAACGACGTGCAAAGGCCTTGATTTTTGTGCGTCGCACTTTAGATTGTGCGTTGCGGGACCGCGATGGCGTCGCGGTTCGGCAGCCCTTCTTGGGCGTTTCCTCCCTAGACTTCGGGCCGCTCTTCGGAGCGGCCTTTTTTTGTACCTGCTCCGGACGGTGCAGACGGACGCCCCAGGCACGACGCGCCTTGGGCTCCGCGCGCGACCCGGGGTTCGGGCGCGCGATCACGCGCACACGCATGCCTGTGAAACGGGTGGAAGGATTTGCACGCGATCCGGCATTCGGGATCGCGGAGCGAGGGCTCGGCCTCAGGCCGCAGGATATCGGTGGAGGCGCCTCTGGGAGGCGGAGCCGGCCGCGCCTAGGGCTGCGGTCGGCTCGCGGGACGACGGACGCGACGGCGCCGGCGGGTCGGTTCAGTTCAGGTAGGTCCGGATCCAGTTCGGTGACAGCACCTCGCCATCCTCCGTGATGATCCAGGGCTGCTTGGCCGGATCGGACAGGGCGCCGGCGGCAGCCTCGATGGCCTCACGCAGGGTCCGGTAGCGCGCGGGCTGAGCGAGGGGAGCCGGAACCGGAGCGGTACGCCAGATCGTCAGATCGGCGGGACGTTCCAGGGCTTGGGTTTCCATGTGTGTGTTCCTTTGATCGTGAGGGTCGTTCCCCGCGATGCCGGCTGCCCGGCGAAAGGTCTGTACGACCTCGAACCTGAACATTTGCTGCGGGACGTCTATCCGGGTGAATGGAAGCATCTCTAAGGCAGCTTTGAGGTCATTTCAGACAGGGATGAAATGCTCATCCGCACCTGAACGCTCCCTCCCTCATACAAAGCGCGCCGTTGCTGATCAGCGCGCAGAATATGGCTGCTTTTGGACGCCCTCTCGTTCTGTTTGTCGCCTCGGCTGACCATGTCGAGCCGTTGTTTATCTTTCGCCAAAACGGGTTTCGGTGTGCTGACGCACCCTGGCCCGTCACGGTACCGAGCCAGTTGAAGGCCATTGCGTCACCGCCCAGTTAATGGCGATGCGACGCGATGCGGTTTTCGCAGCATGGTGAAGAGGATGACACATGCCCGATCGGTCTCCCCCGCGGCCGGCGGATCGCTTCCTGCGCTGGGCCGCTGCTGCAGCCCTCGGCCTGCTCGCGCTCTTCGTGGCGCAGCCCTACCTGACCGGCTTCCTGTTTTCGGCGGACACCGCGCGGGCGATCACCGCCCGCGGCGATCTGGCGCCCGCCGAGACGGCGACGGTGGAGCTTTTCGCCCGCGCCAGCCCGTCCGTGGTTCATGTCTTCGTGCAGGCCGCGGCCCAGGGGCGGGCCCTGATGGGGGTCGACAACGAGGGCGGTGAGCCGGGCGGGGGCTCGCAGACCGGGACCGGTTTCATCTGGGATGCGGCCGGGCACATCGTCACCAACAACCACGTGGTCGCGGCGGCTGCGCAGGGTGGGGGTGCCATCGCGGTCCGCCTGTCCTCCGGCGAGGTCGTGTCGGCGAGCCTCGTCGGCGCCGCCCCGAGCTACGATCTGGCCGTCATTCGCCTGGGGCGCACCACCGTGGCCCTGCAGCCCCTGGCCATCGGCACTTCGGCCGACCTCAAGGTCGGCCAGTCGGTCTTCGCCATCGGCAACCCGTTCGGCCTCGACCACACCCTGACCACCGGCGTGATCAGCGCCCTGCAGCGTCGCCTGCCCACCAGCGCGGGACGCGAGCTTTCCGGCGTCATCCAGACCGATGCGGCGATCAACCCGGGCAATTCCGGCGGTCCGCTCCTCGACTCCGCCGGGCGCCTCATCGGCGTGAACACCGCCATCTTCTCGCCCTCCGGGGCGAGCGCCGGCATCGGCTTCGCGATCCCGGTCGATGTCGTGAACCGGGTCGTGCCCGAGCTCATCCGCAACGGACGGACGCGCAATCCCGGCATCGGCATCATCGCGGGGCAGGAGGCGACCGCGGCCCGCCTCGGAATCGACGGGGTGGTGGTCCTGCGCGTGCTGCGCGGCTCTCCGGCCGCCGCGGCCGGCCTGCAGGGCGTCGACGCGCAGACGGGCGAGATCGGCGACATCATAGTGGGGGCCGGCGACCGGCCGGTCCACCGCCTCGCCGATCTCACCGCCGCCATGGAGGCGGCCGGTCTCGGCGCCTCGATCGACCTGATCGTCGAGCGGGACGGGCGCACGCGCCGGGTCCGCGTCACCACCACGGACGTGGCGGAGAGCCGGCTCTGAGGCCGGGCCCTCGTCACGCCGCGCGGCGCTCGCTAAAGCGACCCATCGCCCAGTGAAAGTGACCCATGGTCAGCCACCGTCCCTCCTGCGCCGTCCTGCTCTGGCTGGCCGGTGTCCTCGCCGCCGGTGCCGCCGAGCGCACAAAGCCCCATCTCTGCCCGCAGAATGCCCCCGAGGGCGTCCGCCTGCCGCCCCAGCCCGGCTGCGGCGTGGCGGGCCCGAAGCCGGCAGCGCCGGACAGCCAGGGGTTCCGTGACGTCGGCGGGGTGAAGTTGCGCGTCGGCGGCCGGATCGGTGCCGAGTACGGGTTCGCCCGGTGACGTTCCTTGCCGGAGCGGTCGCGCTCCTTCTCCTGTGGTGGTTCGGGCGGAACCTGAAGATCCGCCATCCGGCCCTGACGGCGCGCGTCCTGCGGCAGGTGGGGGGCTACGCCGCCCTCGCGCTGGCGGCCCTCTTCCTGGTGCGGGGCCGGCTCGAGTTCGCCATCCTGCTCGGGGGCGGTGCCATCTGGCTGCTGGAGGGGTCGGCGGGCTTGAACCGCCGGGTCCGGGGCCTTGCCGCCCGCTACGATCCGCGCCGACTCTCGGGGGCCACCATCCGCTTCGATGCGGCGGGGGAGGGGATCGCCCTGGCAGGTCCCTATGCCGGCCAACCCCTGTCGGCGATTCCGCTGCCCGCCCTCGTCGCCCTGTTCGGACGCGATGCCGACACCGCCCGTCGGCTAGAGGCGTATCTCGACCGCCGGCATCCCGGTTGGCGTGTAGACGCTCAGGGCAATCCCGACCCGGGGCCGCGCCGCGCGGCGTATCCAGGGGCGATGACGGAGCAGGAGGCCTATGAGATCCTGGGGCTTGAGCGCGGGGCGTCCCTGGAGCAGGTCCGCGCGGCTCACCGGACGCTGATGAAGCGGCTGCACCCCGACCAAGGAGGCACGGCCGAGCAGGCGGCCCGCGTCAACGCGGCCCGTGACAGGCTTAACAACCGACATCGCTGATACTCCACGCGCGTTGTCAGACAGGGAATGTCGAGAGTACGGCCGTCCGGCGATACGAACCGGGCGCCCGTGTCCTGAGCCGGAACGCCCGAAGGGGCGCCGGTCCCTTGCGAACCCGTCAGCGCGAACTCAGCTGCGGGTGGCGAAGCAATTGAAGCCGTTGCGCTTCAGCGCGTTGCAGGCATCCTGTGCGCTGTCCTGCTCGGCGAAGCCCGAGAACCGGGCGCGGAACAGGGTCGCGCCGCCATGCTCGACCTTCACCGTATAGGGCGAAGCCTTCGAGAGTGCGCCGCCGGCCCGGCTGCGGGCCTCGGACAGCATGGATTTCGCCTTGTCCTCGTCGTCCATGGCGCCGAGCTGGATGACCCAGGCCGTGGGGGTGATCCGCGCGCCGGAAACCGGTTTCGCCGCCTCGGCGCGAGGACCGTCGATGGACGCCAAGCGGGCATCGGTCTTGCCGCCGGCCGGGAAGGCGGCCTGGCCGCCCGCCGGCGCATAGGCCTGCGCCGAGGCCGGGAGCGCGCCGGAGCGCCACCTCATGCTGGCGCTGCCGGGCGTCGTGGTGGCGGTGCGGGCGGGGCTGATATCGAGAGGCTGGCCAGCGCGCAGGGTCGACGCCGTGGTCTCAACATCCTCGTCGTCGGCGGAAGCCACCTGCGTCCGGGTGCGCGAGGCGCCGTCGGCGACCACGGCCGGGCGGGCGCGCTCCGCGACCTCGATGGTCGAGGGAGCCTGGCGGGCACCGGCATAGGCGCGGGGCAGGGACTGGCGGACGAGGTCGGCCATGATCCGGTCGCGACTGGCGCCGGATTTGCCGCCCAGCACGATCGCCACGATCTGACGGTCGTCGAGCTTGGCCGCCGTCATCAGGTTGAAGCCGGAATCGCGTGTGTAGCCGGTCTTGATCCCGTCCACGCCCTGGACATTGCCGAGGAGGCGGTTGTGATTGCCGATGACCCGGCCGCGGAAGGCGAAGGAGCGGGTCTGGAAGTACTTGTAATAGCGCGGGAAGCGATCCTGGATCGCCCGAGCGAGGATCGTGAGATCGCGCGCCGTGGTGATCTGGTCGGCATCCGGCAGACCGGAGGCATTGGCGTAGTGGGTGCGGCTCATGCCGAGGGCCTTGGCCTTCTGCGTCATCATCTCGGCGAAGCGGGGTTCCGAGCCGGCGATGTTCTCGCCGATGGCACAGGCCACATCGTTGGCCGACTTCGTCACGATCGCCTTGATCGCGTCCTCGACCTCGATGGTGGAACCCGGCCGCAGGCCGAGCTTCGAGGGGGCCTGGGAGGCCGCGAAGGACGAGATGGTGAGCGGCGACTCGAGGGTGTAGCGTCCGCGCTCCAGCTGTTCGAACAGCATGTAGAGCGTCATCACCTTGGTGATGGAGGCCGGGTGGCGCAGCGAATCCTCGTTGATCGCGTGCAGCGTCTTGCCGGTCTTCACGTCCACCACCATGGCGGCGTAGGGCGGATTGTAGCCGCCACCGCCGCCACCGCCGCCACCGCGGTGATGATGGCCACGTCGCGCCTCGGCCGGGGAGGCGAGGGCGGCCAGGACGGCGGCTGCGGCGATCGCGGCCGAGAGGGCAGGCACCCGGCCGACGCGGGGAGTATGGCTACGCATCACGACTCACTGCCTCGACATGCACGACCCGCGGGCCGGCTTGCACCGCAACATCTCGGCGGGGGTGCGGCCGTGCCGCCGTAACCCCGCAACATCTGTCAATCAGGCTAGGTGGACGCAGTTACGGCCCGGTTAATGCAGCGAGACCAATTCGCCGGATCCGACCGTCATATTGTGATGCAATATATCGCTTGACGTCTTATGTTGCATCGCACACAAAAGGCCCCGGCCGGTCTCGGCCTCGCGGGCAATGGCCCGACACATCAGGGTAGCCCCGCGGGGGCGGAAGGATCGTCAGATGACGCAGATGTACGAGAAGGCCGCCGAAATGAACAAGGCCGGCCTCGCCACTGTGATGAAGAGCGTCTCCTCGCTCGCCAAGACCCATCAGACCGCCAGCATCGAGATGGCCGATTTCGCCAAGGAATCCTACAGCGCCGGCGCCGCGGCGATGAAGAAGCTCGCCACCGCGCGCACGCTCCAGTCCGCCCTGGAGATCCAGGCCGAGTACCTCAAGGCGTCCTACGAGCGCCTCCAGAACCAGGCCAAGGTGATGACCGACCTGTACCAGGGCCTCGCCCAGGAGGTCGGCGCGCCGCTCCAGACCAAGGCGCCGTTCGACCTCAAGATTTTCTTCGATCCGAAGACCTTGTTCGATCCGAAGACGTTCTTCAATCCGAAGGCCTTCGATCTCAAGGCTTTCCCAAAGCTTCCCGGCTTCTCCACGCCCGACCAGAAGGCAGCCTGACACACGGCTTTCCCGCGTCGGGCGAACGGTCCCGCCGCGAGCCCAGACGTTTTGCCAGTCCGGCCCCGTGCGATCGATCGCACGGGGCCATTTTCGTGTTCGGGACCGGGCGATCGCGGAGCACCGTCCGGGCGGTTCGGAACGCCGGTCCGCGGCCGTCTCGGACAAGTGCGCGCAGCCGACTGGCGAAGCAGCCGATGGCCCTATAGATTATCAGCGATGCGAGCGCGCCTCGCCGGCGCGACCCGCGGATGAAGCAGCCACCAAGCAGCATGCCGCACCAAGGGGTCGATGCGATTCAGATGACCGACGTCCTGATACGGGGCAGCGAATCCTCACGCGCGGACGGCCCCGAGACCTTCACGCTCCAGCGTCGCGTCACCGATGTGCGGGCGACGGACGAGCCACGCGAACCGGGTGGTACGGATGACGGCCGGTCCGGAACCGCCATCATCACCCGCACCAAGCCGAAGACCAAGCGACCGAGCCTCTACCGGGTTCTCTTGCTGAACGACGACTACACTCCCCAGGAGTTCGTCGTCCACGTCGTCGAGAAATTCTTCAACAAGTCGCAGGAAGTCGCGTTTCAGATCATGATGCACGTACACCACAACGGTGTCGGCGAGTGCGGGATCTTCACGTACGAAGTTGCGGAGACCAAGGTGACGCAGGTCATGGACTTCGCCCGCAAACACCAACATCCTCTCCAGTGCGTTATGGAAAAGAAATAGGCACCCCACACAGAGGCCACGCTTTGCCCAGCTTCTCTCGCAGCCTAGAACAAGCTCTCCACCGCGCCCTGGCGCTCGCCGGCGAGCGCCGGCACGAATATGCGACGCTGGAGCATCTCCTGCTCGCCCTCGTGGACGATCAGGACGCGGCCGCGGTCATGCGGGCCTGCAACGTCGAGGTCGACACCCTCAAGCGCAGCCTCGTCGAGTACGTCGACACCGAGTTGTCGAACCTCATCGGGGACGGCCGCCAGGATGCCAAGCCGACGGCCGGCTTCCAGCGCGTGATCCAGCGTGCCGTGATCCACGTGCAGTCCTCCGGGCGCGAGGAGGTCACCGGCGCGAACGTGCTGGTGGCGATCTTCGCCGAGCGCGAGAGCCATGCCGCGTACTTCCTGCAGGAGCAGGACATGACGCGCTACGACGCGGTCAACTACATCAGCCACGGCATCGCCAAGCGGCCGGGCGCCTCCGAGGCCAAGCCCGTGCGCGGCGCGGACGAGGAATCCGCCTCCGAGCGTCCGAGCGGCGACGAGGGCGAGGGCCGCGCGAAGAAGAAGGGCGATGCCCTCGAGGCCTACTGCGTCAACCTGAACAAGAAGGCCCGCGACGGGCGGATCGACCCGCTGATCGGCCGCGAGGCGGAGGTGCAGCGCACGATCCAGATCCTGTGCCGCCGCCAGAAGAACAACCCGCTCCTCGTGGGCGAGCCCGGCGTCGGCAAGACCGCCATCGCCGAGGGCCTGGCGCGCAAGATCATCAACAAGGAGGTGCCCGAGGTCCTCATCGAGGCCACGGTCTTCTCCCTCGACATGGGCACCCTGCTGGCGGGCACCCGCTACCGGGGCGATTTCGAGGAGCGGCTGAAGCAGGTGATGAAGGAGATCGAGGCGCACCCGAACGCGGTGCTCTTCATCGACGAGATCCACACGGTGATCGGCGCCGGGGCGACCTCCGGCGGGGCGATGGACGCCTCGAACCTCCTGAAGCCCGCCCTGGCCAACGGCTCCCTGCGCTGCATCGGCTCGACCACCTACAAAGAGTACCGCCAGTACTTCGAGAAGGACCGCGCCCTGGTGCGCCGCTTCCAGAAGATCGACGTCAACGAGCCGTCGATCCCCGACGCGATCGAGATCGTGAAGGGTCTGAAGCCGTATTTCGAGGAATTCCACAAGCTCAAGTACACCACCGAGGCCGTGAAGGCCGCGGTCGAGCTGTCGGCGCGTTACATCAACGACCGCAAGCTTCCGGACAAGGCGATCGACGTCATCGACGAGACCGGCGCCTCGCAGATGCTGGTGCCGGAGGCGCGCCGCAAGCGCACCATCGGCGTCAAGGAGATCGAGGCGACCATCGCCACGATGGCCCGCATCCCGCCGAAGACCGTCTCGAAGGACGACGCGGTGGTTCTCAAGAACCTCACCGAGAACCTGAAGCGCGTGGTCTACGGCCAGCCCAACGCCATCGACGCGCTGACCTCGGCGATCAAGCTGGCCCGCGCAGGCCTGCGCGATCCCGACAAGCCGATCGGCTCGTACCTGTTCGCGGGACCGACCGGCGTCGGCAAGACCGAAGCCGCCAAGCAGCTCGCCGCGTCCCTCGGCGTCGAGATGCTGCGCTTCGACATGTCGGAGTACATGGAGCGGCACACGGTCAGCCGCCTCATCGGCGCGCCCCCCGGCTACGTCGGGTTCGACCAGGGCGGCCTGCTCACCGACGGCATCGACCAGCACCCGCATTGCGTGCTGCTGCTCGATGAGATCGAGAAGGCGCATCCGGACCTGTTCAACATCCTGTTGCAGGTCATGGACCACGGCAAGCTCACCGACCACAACGGCAAGCAGGTCGATTTCCGCAACGTGATCATCATCATGACCACGAATGCGGGCGCCTCCGACCTCGCGCGCTCGGCCTACGGTTTCACCCAGGCCAAGCGCACGGGCGACGATGTCGAGGCGATCAACAAGCTGTTCGCGCCGGAATTCCGCAATCGTCTCGACGCAATCATCTCCTTCGGGCACCTGCCGAAGGATGTGGTGGCGAAGGTGGTCGACAAGTTCGTCCTCCAGCTCGAGGCCCAGCTCGCCGACCGCAACGTCACCATCGAGCTCTCCGACGAGGCGCGGGAGTGGCTGACCGAGAACGGCTACGACGACGCGATGGGCGCCCGTCCGATGGCCCGACTCATCCAGTCGACCATCAAGACCCCGCTGGCCGACGAGGTGCTGTTCGGGCGCCTAAAGGACGGCGGCGCTGTGCAGGTCGTCCTGCGCAAGGGCGAGGGCGCGGAGAAGGACGGCCTCGCTTTCGAGTTTCCGGCCGGTCCGGTCACGCCGAAGCCCGAGAAGGACGTGGCCAACGCAGCCAAGAAGCACAAGCGCACCAAGGCCAAGGCCTCGGCGCGCAAGACGAACGACAAGCGCGACGACAAGGGTGGCCCGAGCGGCGGCTCCGGCGTCCGCACCGTTCCGAAGGTGCCGCTGGTCAAGGCCTGAAAGGTCGGGGCCTGAGATCCGCCAGGTCTGTTGGCTAGGGCAGACAGGCCCAGTCGAAGCGGCCCCTCCCCGACGGGAGGGGCCGTTCTTTCACGTCCTCAGGGCGGCGGAAAACCGCATCCGGCGGTCGACACGCGGGCGCTGGATGGTTAGCAAGCGCGGGAATGGAGAGCGGGCACTGCGAGAGACTGGCCGGATACGCTTCCCCATCGCTGAGATCGGTTGAGGAGGGGCGTCCCCGATGAACGACTTGCATGAGGGTCCCCTCACGCCCATCGCGACCAAGCAGGCCCCCTCACCGAAACTCACGGCTCGGGAGCAGCGCCGGCTGCGGCGCCGGCGCCGGCGCCGCGGCGAGGAGATCCTGGGCTGGATCCTGGTTCCGCTGATCGTCTTCGGGATCTACTGGGGCGTGACCGCGAGCCTCGATTTCCTCGGGACTTCACCGGGCCAGCTCTGGGACCAGCTGATGCAGGTCAAGGCGATGATGGAGAAGCGAAGCTGATACGGACGCCGGTCGATCGAACCGGCGCCGGTATCCTCCTGACCTGCGCGGCGCTCGTGCGAAGCACCGACGCCGGCTTCCCGAGGGAATCGCCGGCATCGAGCTCGGGCGATCAGCTCCGCCGCAGGGCGTGGATCGAGAACAGCCGGCCGGGATCGGTCCAGACCGCCTCGGCGCGCCAGCCTGCCTCGGCCGCCAGGGCCCGGAAGCGCTCGACCGTATACTTGTAGCTGTTCTCGGTGTGGATCGTCTCACCCTCGGCGAAGGCGATGTCGCGGTCCGCAATGCGGATGGTCTGCGCCTTCAGACTGACGAGGTGCATCTCGATGCGGGAGGCCTCGGGGTTGAAGAAGGCGCGGTGGGCGAAGGCGTCGAGATCGACCTCGGCACCGAGTTCGCTGCGCATCCGCACGAGCAGGTTTCGGTTGAAGGCCGCGGTCACGCCGGCCGCATCGTCGTAAGCGGCATCCAGCACCGCCTTCTCCTTCACGAGGTCGACGCCGATGATCAGGGTGGCGCCGGCCCCGAGCACCCGCCCGAAATGCGCGAGCAGCCGGGTCGCCTGCGGCGGCTCGAAATTGCCGATGGTGGAGCCGGGGAAGAACCCGGCCACGGGGCCATCCGACAGGCCGGCCGGCAGGGTGAAGGCGCGGGTGAAATCGGCCGCCACGGGGGTGATCGTCAGGTTCGGGAAGTCCCGGGCCAGGGCCTCGGCCTCACTCCGGAGAAAGCTCTCCGAGACATCGACCGGAACGTATGCGGCGAGGTCCGGCCGGTGCACCATCAGGCGCCGGACCTTCACGGTCGAGCCGCTGCCGAGCTCGACGAGGTTCGCCCGGTCCGGGAGGGTCGCGGCGATGGCCGCCCCCTGAGCGTCGAGGATGCCGAGCTCCGTGCGGGTCGGATAATATTCCGGCTGCCGCGTGATGGCCTCGAACAGATCCGAGCCCACCGCGTCGTAGAAGTACTTCGCCGACAGGAATTTCTGGGGTGCCGAGAGACCAGCCAGGACATCGTCCAGGAACTGACGCTCGGCATCGATGGCCGCGATCGGGGTCGCGTCCGTGAAGACGGGGTTGATGGTCAAGGAACGTCTCCGGTTACGCGACGATTCAGGGACGGGTCTTGGATCAGGACCGGGCGTCCGACAGGCGCAGGCCCGTGAACTGCCAGCGCTGATGGGGATAGAAGAAGTTGCGGTAGCCGACCCGCGCATGGCCCTGCGGGGTCGCCACCGAGGAGCCGCGCAGGACGAACTGGTTCGACATGAACTTGCCGTTGTACTCGCCGAGCGCGCCATCCACCGGGCGGTAGCCCGGGTAGGCGGTGTAGGCGCTGCGGGTCCATTGCCAAACCAGCCCGAAGGCGTCGGGCAGCAGGTCCTCACGGGCCGCCACCTCCCACTCGAACTCGGTGGGCAGGTCACGCCCGGCCCAGCGGGCATAGGCATCGGCCTCGTAGTAGCTGATATGGGTGACGGGCAGGTCGGGATCGACCGGCCGAATGCCGGCGAGCGTCATGCTCGCCCACCCGCCCTCGGCCTCGCGCCAGTAGCCCGGCGCCTCCCATCCTTCGGCCTGGGCGGCGATCCAGCCATCCGAGAGCCAGAGCTCCGGCCGCGCGTAGCCACCATCGGCCATGAAGTCGCGCCACTGCCCGTTGGTGACCAGGGCCCGGTCGATGGTGCCGCCCTGGATCAGCGCATCGTGGCGCGGCGACTCGTTGTCGAAGGAGAAGCCCTCACCGGCATGACCGATGGGCACGATGCCCCGGCGCAGCTCCGCGCGTCCCCCTGCGCTCTGGGGCCGGGGAAAGCGCCAATCCGCGTCGTAGGCCGGTCCGAGGGGATTCTGGGCGAAGGCGTGCAGGATGTCGGTGACCAGCAATTCCTGATGCTGCTGCTCGTGATAGAGCCCGATCTCGAGGACCGGAAGCACCGCCTCGAGGGCGCTGGCGGACGCCTGACTCAGGAGGGCGTCGACCGAGCGGTCGACATGCGCGCGGTAGGCGGCGACCTCGTCCGCCGTCGGGCGGGTGATCAGCCCGCGCATGATCCGCGGCTGACGGGGGCCGGCGGCGACGTAGTACGAGTTGAACAGGTAGTGCAGCCGCTCGTCGTAGATGGCGTAGCCCGGCAGGTGCTCGCGCAGCAGAAACTGCTCGAAGAACCATGTCGTGTGCGCGCGATGCCACTTCGTCGGACTGGCATCCGCCATCGACTGGATTTGCTGGTCCTCGGGCGAAAGCGGTGCCGCCCGGCGCTCGGTCTCGTCGCGGACGTGGTGGAAGGCCGCGATCCAGGCCGCGCGATCCACCGGCGTCGCCGAGAGGGGCGGGGGCGGGAAGGCCGATCGAACGGCCTCGGCCGCAGAGGTCTCGCGAAACGCTGCCGTCGCTGCCATGGCGGCCACTCCCATATCCGAACCCGCAAACCTGAACGTGAGAGGGGAGATATGGCCGCGGCGGCATTCGGCAACGGAGGCCGAGCGGGGTCCTTCGTCGCGGCCACGCTCGCACCGCCGGATCGATCGCCTTTTTCCGGCCACGGTGACCTCCCCTTAACCGTCCGGGGCCGACACTTCGCCGTTCACGCGGGACAGTCGGGCCGGACTCGGATGCGGATCGATCTCATGGCAGGAGCGACCACGGCGGCCGTGGCACGGAGCGTGGCGCCGGCGCCCACCATCCTGGTGTTCGACTCCGGGCTGGGCGGGCTGACGGTGCTGGAGCAGGTCCGGCGCGCCCGACCGGATGCCGCCTACGTCTACGCCGCCGACGATGCCGCCTTCCCGTATGGCCGCCTGTCCGAGCCGGTGCTGGTCGAGCGGGTGCTCGGCGTCATGGAGCGCTTGATCGGCCTGCACGCGCCGGACCTCGTGGTGGTGGCCTGCAACACCGCCTCGACCCTGGTGCTGCCCGCCCTGCGCCAGCGCTTCGCCACCCCCTTCGTCGGCGTCGTACCGCCGATCAAGCCGGCCGCGGAGGCGACCCGCTCGCGGGTGGTCAGCCTCCTGGCGACCCCCGGCACCGTGGCGCGCGCCTACACCCACGAACTCGTCGAGACCTACGCGAATGCCTGCGCCGTCACCCTGGTGGGCGCCCCGAATCTCGCCGGTTTCGCGGAAGCGGAGCTGGCCGGCCAGCCCGTGGACGACGCGGCCCTGGCCCGCGAGATCGCACCCTGCTTCGTCACCCTGGAGGACGGCCGGCGCACCGACGTGGTCTGCCTCGCCTGCACCCACTACCCCCTGCTCCTCGCCCGGTTCCAGGCCCTCGCCCCCTGGCCCGTGACCTGGATCGACCCGGCCCCGGCCATCGCCCGGCGGGTGACGCAGCTGATCGGGCCGAGCCCCCGCGCCCTGGGCCGAGACGATGCGCCGGTGCTCGGGGCCTTCACGAGCGGTGCCGGCCTCACGGCGCCCCTGCGCCGCTCCCTCGAATCGCGCGGGATCGGACGCGTGGCGGTGGAGGCGATGCCACTCGGCCTGCAATAGGCGACCGGCAGCCGGCTCGGCATTGACGACGGCGGCTTCGTGCTCTAACGAGACGCCGGTAACGGGGCTCCGACGAGGGGCCCCGATGCTTTTCAAGCGCACCCGTGGGCGGCCATGTCCGTCCTGTCGCTCCGCTCCAGGCTCCCGGGCCCGGCGGAGAGAGGAGGGCGCGTTCCTCGATAGATCTCCATTGCGAGAGGAACCGCGATGTCAAAACGCATTCAGGCGAAGCACAAGCTCGATCGCCGCATGGGCCAGAACATCTGGGGCCGCCCGAAGAGCCCCGTCAATCGCCGCGAGTACGGCCCCGGCCAGCACGGCCAGCGCCGCAAGGGCAAGATGTCCGACTTCGGCACGCAACTGCGCGCCAAGCAGAAGCTCAAGGGCTACTACGCCAACATCACCGAGAAGCAGTTCCGCCGCTACTACGCCGAGGCGATCCGCCTGCGCGGCGATTCCGGCGAGAACCTGATCGGCCTGCTCGAGCGCCGCCTCGACGCCGTCGTGTACCGCGCGAAGTTCGTGCCGACCCCGTTCGCGGCGCGTCAGTTCGTCAACCACGGCCACGTCAAGGTCAACGGCCAGCGCGTCAACATCGCCAGCTACCTCGTGAAGCCGGGCGACCTGATCGAGGTCAAGGATTCCTCGAAGCAGCTCGAGATCGTCGTCGTGGCCGCGCAGCTCGCCGAGCGCGATGTGCCGGACTACATCGAGGTGGATCACTCCAAGATGACGGCCCGGGTCACCCGCGTGCCGAACCTCGGCGAGGTTCCCTACCCGGTCCAGATGGAACCGAACCTCGTGATCGAGTTCTACTCGCGCTGATCCCACTGGATCATCGTCGAAGATGCGAAAGGGCCGCCCGCGAGGGCGGCCTTTTCTCGTTGGGGCGACGGCTTCAGCGCAACGGCCGCCCCGTCTCAGCGGGGGAGGGCGCTACCCGGGGACGCGCGATTGCGCGACTGCAGGGCACGGGACGCATCCCGGGCGCTCGGCGGAAGTCCGGTGTCGGCGGCAGATCCCGGCGCGTCGCCCGGCGCACCCGGCACGAAGCCGCGTCCGTCCCGCCCACCCGTCTCGAAGCCGTAGCCCGCATTCACGCCGGCATAGAAGCCGGTGAAGTCCTCGGCCGCGGCCGGCGCAGGCGCCGCCAGGCCGGCCAGGCCGATCAGCGCGAGGAGGGTGGTCCGCATTCCGATCTCCGGAGGCAAGGTCGTGTCTCGAAAGGTCATGTCTCAAAACGCGAAACGGCGGCCCGGAAGGGGCCGCCGCTTCAGTCATGCCGTGAAAGGTTGCCGCAGCGCGGCCAGCCCCGGGTCGATCAATCGTCGACGTTGATGCTCTGGGCCTCGCGGCCCTTCTGACCCTCGACGACGCCGAGGACGACCTGCTGGCCTTCGGCCAGGGAGTCGAGGCCGGCGCGGGAGAGGGCCGAACGGTGCACGAACACGTCCTTGCCGCCGTCGTTGACGGAGACGAAGCCGAAGCCCTTGGCCGGGTCGTACCACTTCACCGTGCCGGTCATCTCGGTGGACGGGCCGCTGGCGAAGCGTCCGCCGCCACGGTCGCCACCGCGGTCGCCGTAACCACCACCGCCGCCGCCGTAACCGCCGGCACCGCCACCGCCGAAGCGGTCGCCGCCACCGAAGCCGCCGCTGCGGGGCGGACGCGCGTCGCGCATGGGCGCGGCCTCGGCCGTGGAGGTATCCACGCTGGTGACGTCGGTCACCTGCGGACCCTTCTGGCCCTGGGCGGTGTGAACCGTCAGGCGCGTGCCGGGGAGGAGGTCGGCATGGCCGGCAGCTTCGACGGCGCGGATGTGGAGGAAGGCATCGCCCGAACCGTCAGCCAGCTCGACGAACCCGAAGCCTTTCTCCTTGTTGAACCACTTGACCGTCGCATCGCGCTCCGGTCCAGAGGGTGCCGCAGCGGCGCGCGACGGACCACGGTCGAAACCGCCGCCACCGCCGAAACCACCACCGTAGCCACCGCCGCTCGGAGGAGCCTGATCCGGCCAACGCGGCTCGGCTCCACCCTCATCGAAGCCGCGCTTCTGCGGCCCCCGAAAATCACGACCACGTCCCATAGAAAGCTCGCAAAAACCGTCCGCCGACCATCAGTTTCGATAACCGCGTGCGCGCCATCCCAGACAGCCCACGCTCCGCTCTATCATTACTCCCAGCAGCGGTGACCAAGAATAACGCCTTAGTCCTGACTGAAAGCCGCCTTGATCGCAAGATGCTTCTGCCCCGGTTGGCGAGAGTTCCGTAACTTTCCTGCGGCAAAATGCGTAGCTTTTTAGCGCACCCCGGCGGCGGGGGCGGCCCGCCCCCGCCGCCGAGGCCTGTCTCGCGCCAGACGATCGAATCGATTTGCGGGTCGATGTTAGCAAAGCGCAAAGTCCCGGACGGTAGGGTGCCGACGGGGCATGTCCGCCCCGAGCCGCCGGGCCCGACGCCGCATCCATGATCGCCACCCCGAGTTTTCCGGACCTCTCGGCACTGGTGGTCGACGAGAGTCTCTACATCCGCCGTATCGTGCGCGACATGCTCATGCGGGTCGGGATCAAGCGCGTGCTCGAGGCGCCGGACGGGGCCGAAGCCCTGGGCGTCCTGGCCGAGAGCAAGCCGGACCTCACCATCATCGACTGGGACCTGGCGATCCTCTCGGGCGAGGAGTTCATCCGCCTGGCGCGCACGCCCACCACCTCGCCGTCCCCCACCGTGCCGATCATCCTGATGCTGGCCCAGCCCCGCCGCAACGTGGTCGATCGGGCGATCTCCTTGGGGGTCAACGAGATCATCGCCAAGCCGTTCTCGCCCAAGACCCTGTGGTCGCGCCTCGACGAGGTGATCAACCGGCCGCGCCCGTTCTCGCAGGTCAAGAGCCTCCTCCGGCCCGTGCCGCGCATGGCCGCGGCCGGCAAGCTCGGGTGAAGCCCGCTCGGAGCAGGCCCGGCCGGCTCCGTTCGAGCCGCCGAAATCATCCCGGATCCGATCGTGTTCGCGATCGAGGCTTTGCAGTTTGCCGGGGAGACCTGTAGCGTCTTGAGCGACTGTTGGTCCAGCTGTCCGCCTGGGACCATGATCGAGGATTTCGGCTCAGCCGATGAGGGACGAGAGCGCCGCGACCATGCCGGCCCGCCCGAGCGGCGGGACAACGCCGCTGGCGGCACCGGTGGCGCGCGCCGATGCGCCGGGTCCGGCCGGCCGTCCAAGCCGGCGCAGCGCCTATGCCGCCCTCGACCTCGGCACGAACAATTGCCGCCTACTCGTGGCCGAGCCGGCCTCGCACGGCTTCCGGGTGATCGATGCCTTCTCGCGGATCGTCCGTCTCGGGGAGGGGCTCGGCAACTCGGACCGGCTCAGCGAGGCCGCGATCGAGCGGACCATCGAAGCCCTCCGGGTCTGCAAGGCCAAGATGCAGGCCCGCGGCGTGGTGCGGGCCAAGATCATCGCCACCGAGGCCTGCCGCCTCGCGGTGAACGGGGCCGAGTTCGTCGAGCGCGTGCGCAACGAGGTCGGTCTCGACCTCGAGATCGTCGACCGGCAGACCGAGGCCTACCTCGCGGTGACGGGCTGCGCCGCCCTGGCGGACCCCTATTCCGAGTCGGTGGTCATCTTCGACATCGGCGGCGGCTCCACCGAGATCGCCTGGCTCGACGGTGCGGCGACGAACCCCTCGGCCGATCCGACGCTGCGCATCCGCGCCTGGGACTCCCTGCCCGTGGGCGTCGTGACCCTGGCCGAGCGCCACGGCGGTTCCGACGTCACCCGCCTGACCTTCGAGGGCATGGTGGAGGAGGTGGCCGACCTCCTGGCGCGCTTCGCCATCCGGGCCGCGCCCGCCGCGAATGCCCGGCACTTCCACCTGCTCGGCACCTCCGGTACGGTGACGACGCTGGCGGCGATGCACCTGCGTCTCGCCCGCTACGAGCGCCGGCGGGTCGACGGTCTCTGGATGAGCGACGCCGACGTGGGCGAGGCCATCGACGACCTCCTCGACACCCGGCTCGAACAGCGCGCGGACAATCCCTGCATCGGGCGCGACCGGGCCGACCTGGTTCTGGCGGGCTGCGCCATCCTGGAGGCGATCCGCCGGGCGTTTCCCTCCGACCGCCTGCGCATCGCCGACCGCGGCCTGCGCGAGGGTCTCTTGATGAACATGATGCGTGAGGACGGCGTCTGGCGCCGTGGGAGCTACCGGTGAGTGACAGGCGTGGTGCCGGCGCGGGTCTGCGCGGCGAACTCAAGCAGCGGGTGAAGACGGGGCGGGGCCGCACCGCCTCCCAGAAGCGCTGGCTGGAGCGCCAGCTCAACGATCCCTACGTGGCCCGGGCCAAGCGCGAGGGCTACCGCTCGCGCGCGGCCTTCAAGCTCATCGAGATCGACGAGCGCTTCAAGCTCCTGAAGCCCGGCCAGCGCATCGTCGATCTCGGCGCGGCCCCCGGCGGCTGGTCGCAGGTGGCGGCCAAGATCGTGGGGACCAGCGGAAAGATCGTCGGCATCGACCTCCTCGAGATCGAGCCGATGGTCGGGGTCGACTTCATCACCCTCGACTTCCTCGCCCCCGAGGCGCCGACGCTGCTCACCGACCTCCTCGGGGGTCCGGCCGACCTCGTGCTCTCGGACATGGCCGCCAACACCACCGGCCACAAGCAGACCGACCACCTGCGGATCATCGGCCTGGCCGAGACGGCGGCCGAATTCGCCCGCGAGATCCTGGCACCCGGCGGATCCTATCTCGCCAAGGTGTTCCAGGGCGGCACGGAAGGGACGCTGCTCGCCGACCTGAAACGCGACTTCGCCAGCGTGCGCCACGTCAAGCCGAATGCCAGCCGGGCCGATTCGAGCGAACTCTACGTGCTGGCGACGGGCTATCGCGGGCCGACCGGGGCCGCCGTCGAACCGCGGGATCCCTGAGCCGAGCTCCTCCCGGGGAGGGGAAGCTCCCAGGTTAGCGGAAGCGTGACCATAATGCACTGCGTGCAACGCAGCGTGAAGGCTGACGCAGACCTCTCTATTTCCGACGACTTCCTGTTCAAGATCCGTTGCGACGTTTTTGAAGTAAAATTTGGATTTATGCACTATAGTTTACGGATCTCGCCTGACAAAGTAGAAATATAGTCCCGGACAGCAATCTTGCGCGCTGCAACATGAATGGTGCAGGACAGCATCTCCGCGAGATCGCTGCGAGCCATTTGAATGTCCGAGACGTTTCACCCTCAGTCCGGTGCCGAGACGGAAAAACTGTTCCACCGCCGCAAGTTCCTGGAGTTCCTGTCGGCCAGCCCGGTGGTGGCGCCCGGGATGGTGAGCGCGCTCGCCGGCCTGTCGGCCCTCGGCACCGACGCCGCCATGGCCCAGAGCTACGACGTCTTGCGGCAGTCCCCCGGCAATGTCGGTGAGATCATCGATTCGCCGAGCCAGGCCCTCAACGTCTTCGATTTCGAGCCCGCCGCGAAGAAGGCCCTGCCCCCGGCCCATTACGGCTACCTCGCCAGCGGCGTCGACGGCGACGAGACCCTGAAGGCGAATCGCGCGGGCTTCGAGAAGATCCGCATCCGTGCCCGCCGCCTCATCGACGTGCGCAAGATCGACACCACGGTGAAGATCTTCGGCGAGACCTGGGCAAGCCCGATCATGCTCGCCCCGGTGAGCAGCCAGGCCGCCTTCCACCCCGAGGCCGAGTCGGCCGTGGCGCGCGGCGCCAAGGTCAGGGTCACCAGATGATCCTGTCGACCGTGGGCAGCACGTCGATCGAGGACGTGATCAAGGAGCGCGGCGCGCCGGTCTGGTACATGCTCTATCCGACCGACGACTGGGCCGTGACCGAAGCCCTGGTGAGGCGGGCCGAGAAGGCCGGCGCCCCCGCCATCGTCCTCACCGTGGACCGCCAGGGCGGCCGCAACACCGAGACGCTGTTCCGGGAACGCCGCCTCGACACCCGCACCTGCTCGGATTGCCATACGCCCGGCTTCAAGAACGAGGTCAGCCGCAAGCCGATGTTCGACGACATCGACGTCTCGAAGGTGACGAACCTCTACGGCACCGGCATGACCTGGGACTACGTGAAGCGCCTGCGCGGCATCGTGAAGGGCAAGCTCGTCCTCAAGGGTATCGTCACCCACGAGGACGCCAGGAAGGCCCTCGATTATGGCGTCGACGCCCTGATCGTGTCGAACCATGGCGGCCGTGCCGAGGAGAGCCTCGAGGCGACGATCGATGCGCTGCCGGAGGTCGTCCAGGCGGTCAACGGCCGGGTGCCCGTGCTCATCGACGGCGGCTTCCGCCGCGGCACCGACGTGATCAAGGCCCTGGCCCTCGGCGCCAACGCGGTCTGCATCGGGCGTCCCTACGTCTGGGGTCTGGCCGCCTTCGGCGAGCCCGGCGTCACGGCGGTGCTGGCGATCATGCAGCGCGAGTTCGAGACGATCATGCGCCAGGTCGGCGCGACGAAGCTCGCCGAGATCACGCCTGCCAGCGTCAGCCGCGCCTGAGATCATCGACGCGGCGGCGAAACCCGTGCGCCGCCCCCTCCGGATCGCTTCTCGGGCAGAACCGCCCGGGGAGCGATCCGCGTTCCGGGGCTCGGTTGGCGAACCGGCGGGACAGGTCGGGTAAGACTACGGCATCCATCGCGGTGCCCCGTTCGGCTCGCAGCATTGCGCCGAACGCTCAGGACGCCTTCGATCTTCAATCCCGGCCGACGCGGCGCTCCGTGAATCGAAGGATCGATGCGCAGCGCTCTCGCGCGGTTTCTTTGCGGAGCAGCAATTTTCCAATCTGCAGGGCCGGATCATTACGTTTTCATTAGCCCTGATCGCCACGATCACTCGGCGATGTCGCGGACTTCAACACATCCTCCATGTTCCGCAGTCCAGATTGCCGAACGCGATCCGGGCGCCTGCCCCGGACGGGCAGGCGGTGTGGAGTTGTCGATGGTCTTCCGGTGTCTGGTCTCCCTGTTCGCGGCCGGGATCGGCTTCGCCGCGACGGCGGCGACGGCCAAGGACGTCCCCTTCGCGAAGGTGGCGGATTGGGACATCAGCCGCAGCGGCGACGGCGCCAAGGCCAAGTGCATGATGGTGCGCGGCTACCAGGATGCGGACGACGAGAACGCCAGCGCGGTAGCGATCGGGACCTATCCGGGATTCCTGATCATCTCCCTGGGCTATCAGGGCTGGTCGCACGACAAGGGCGACCGCACCGTCGTTCTCCTGGCCGGCGGCAAGGTCGTCCTTCCGCGCTCCAAGTGGAAGGCCGACGATACCCAGTTGACCGGGGAGTTCCCGGACACACTCCTGCCGCACCTCCTGGGCGCCGACGCCATCGTCCTGCGCTTCAAGGATGGCGACGCCGACTTCAAGATCCCGGCCTTCGCCGAAGCCTTCGAGGCCCTGAAGCGCTGCAGCGGACCGCCGGACGAAGTCGCGACGGAGCTTCCGTCGCAGGGCCGTATCGCCAACTACGCGAGCGGGCTCTTCTTCCAGAAGGCGCTGAAGGATTGCGACGTCGCGAGCACGGGCAAGCAGCGCGCCGAGCTCGAGGCCAAACTGGCGGCGATGCGCCCGGAGATGAGCCCGATCCAGGCGCTGATCGACATCGAACTCGGCAAGCGCTTCACGGACCCGAAGGCGCCGTTCTGCCCCAAGCCGGACGATGCGGCGGCTTTCAGCACAGCCCTGGGCCAGTACCTCGTCATGACTCCGGAAGCCTTCGCGGCCGAGACGGAGCGGCGCCAGAGTGAGAAGAAGGCGGCGGCGCGACCGCCGGAGACCCGGATCAAGGTCTACGGGATGGGCCTGATCTTCCAGAAGGTCCTCGCGAGTTGCGAGATTCCCACCACGGCGCGGCAGCGGGCCGACTTCGAAGCCAAGCTCGCGGCCCTGGCGCCCGAGATGGCCCCGGTCATGGAGGAGATCCAGGCAAAGCTGCAGCCGACCTTCGCGAAGCCGGCGACGGAGCTCTGCGCGGCGTTCCGCGACCTGTCGGACGACCCGCAGCCCATCGTCGCCTTCTCGACCCGGACGCCCGAGGACTTCGCCACCTTCATGGATGCCCGCGAGGCCGCCAAGGCGCCCCCCAATCCGGCGGAGACACCGGTGCCCGGCGCCAAGCTCTGAGCCGCGACCGTCCGCATTCCCACCGGAGAATCCCGTCATGAAGCGCCCATCGCCCGCTCGGTCCTGCCTGTTCGGCCTCGTCGCCGGTCTGGTTTCCCTCGCGCCCGCGGAGGCCCAGGAAAGCCCTGTCCCGGAGCGCCCCCTGTTCGAGAGCCTGAACGGCTGGCAGGTCGAGCGTGCCACCAGCGTCACGGGCAGTCCGTCCTGCGTGATCGTGCGCTCCTACGTCGACGAGGACGATGACGACGCCGACAATTCCATCACCTTCGCGCTGGAGAACAAGGCCCTCGTCGTGGTGCTGACCTACGGCAGGTGGCAGCACGACCGGGACGAAAAGATCACGGCCGCCACCGAACTGGGGCGCAAGACCGTGAACGCCAAATCGACCTGGACCGGCAACGGCACCCGGCTCGTCGGGACGTTGCCGGGCAACCTCGCCGATAAGGCCGCGGAGTCCGAAGAGATCCTCATCAAGGGCAAGGGCTGGAAGGCGGCCTTCGACCTAAGCGGCGCCGCCGACGCCTTCGCGGCGATGAAGCGCTGCAATGCCGGCGGGGCGCCGAAGCCGCGCTCCTGACGCCTCAAAGCCGGCAGGCGCCCTCCAGCGCCGTGTTCTCGGCCTCGGTGAAGACCCGGGACCGGATGAGGAAGCGCTTGTCGCGCCCGTTCTCCAGGGAGAACATGCCGCCGCGGCCGCGCACCACGTCGAGGATGAGGTGCGTGTGCTTCCAGACCGCGAATTGAGGCCGGCTGATCCAGAAATCGGCGCCCGCCACGGTACCGAGATGGACGTCGCTGTCGCCGGTGAGGAAGTCGCCCACCGGATAGCACATCGGCGACGAGCCGTCGCAGCAGCCGCCGGACTGATGGAACATCACCGGACCGTGCTCGGCCCGCAATTCCGCGATGAGGTCGATGGCGGCGGGGGTCGCGGTGACGCGCAGGGGCGTCCCGTCGGCGCCGGCCTGGTCGGCGGTGGTCGGGTCGAGGGCGATCTCGCTCATGGGGCGGTCTCCGGGAAAGGCCTTTCAGGAGAAATAGGGCGGAAGACGAAAAAGCCCCGGCCGTCATCCGGCCGGGGCAAGTCTCACGCGGGTCTGCGTGGCCTGAACGGGTCCTAGAAGAAGCCGAGCTTCTTGGCCGAGTAGCTCACCAGCATGTTCTTCGTCTGCTGGTAGTGGTCGAGCATCATCTTGTGGTTCTCACGGCCGATGCCGGACTGCTTGTAGCCGCCGAAGGCCGCGTGGGCCGGGTAGGCGTGGTAGCAGTTGGTCCAGACGCGGCCGGCCTGGATGGCGCGGCCGAAGCGGTAGGCGCGGGTCCCGTCGCGGGTCCAGACGCCGGCACCGAGGCCGTAGAGGGTGTCGTTGGCGATGCTGAGAGCATCCGCATCGTCCTTGAAGGTCGTCACCGAGAGGACGGGGCCGAAGATCTCCTCCTGGAAGATGCGCATCTTGTTGTGGCCGCGGAACACGGTCGGCTTCATGTAATAGCCTTCCGCGAACTCGCCCTCCTTCACGTTGCGCTCGCCGCCGGTGAGGCACTGGGCGCCTTCCTGCTTGCCGATGTCGACGTAGCTGAGAATCTTCTCCAGCTGCTCCGAGGAGGCCTGGGCGCCGATCATCGTGGCGGGATCGAGGGGCGAGCCCTGGGTGATCGCCTCGACGCGCTTGATCGCCCGCTCCATGAAGCGGTCGTAGATCGACTCGTGCACCAGGGCGCGGCTCGGACAGGTGCAGACCTCGCCCTGGTTGAGGGCGAACATCGTGAACCCCTCCAGCGCCTTGTCGAAGAAGTCGTCATCCTCGTTGGCGACGTCGGAGAAGAAGATGTTCGGCGACTTGCCGCCGAGTTCCAGCGTCACCGGGATCAGGTTCTGCGAAGCGTACTGCATGATCAGCCGGCCCGTCGTCGTCTCGCCCGTGAAGGCGATCTTGGCGATGCGGGGCGAGGAGGCGAGCGGCTTGCCGCATTCGAGGCCGAAGCCGTTGACGATGTTGAGCACGCCCGCCGGCAGCAGGTCGGCGATGAGCTCGGCCACCACGAGGATCGAGGCCGGGGTCTGCTCGGCGGGCTTGAGCACGACGCAGTTGCCGGCCGCCAGCGCCGGGGCGAGCTTCCACACCGCCATCAGGATGGGGAAGTTCCACGGGATGATCTGGCCGACGACGCCCAGCGGCTCGTGGAAATGGTAGGCCACGGTGTCGTGGTCGATCTCGGAGATCGAGCCCTCCTGCGCGCGGACGCAGCCGGCGAAGTAGCGAAAATGGTCGATGGCGAGCGGGATGTCGGCGTGGGTCGTCTCGCGGATCGGCTTGCCGTTGTCCCAGGTCTCGGCCAGCGCGATCAGGTCGAGGTTCTCCTCCATCCGGTCGGCGATCTTGTTCAAGATGCGGGCGCGCTCGCCCGGCGCGGTGCGGCCCCAGGCCTCCTTCGCGGCGTGGGCGGCGTCGAGCGCCTTGTCGACGTCGGCGGCGTCCGAGCGGGCGACTTCGCAGATCACCCGGCCGGTGATCGGGGACGTGTTCTCGAAGTAGCGGCCGGCCACGGGCGCGACCCACTGGCCGCCGATGAAGTTGTCGTAGCGCGCCGAGAACGGCGCCTTCGTACCCTGGTCGAGAAATTCCGGCTTGTTCATCGCGTATCCTCCTGATTGTTCTTATGGGCAGCAGCCAAAGCCAGACGCAGCGTCAAATCAAGATGGACTTTTGGCCAACGGTCGGTCGCGCGAGCGCGCGGCCCGGATGATCGGCGCGCCCGATGGCGTCGTGGCGCGGGGGCGATGTTAGACCCGTTCGGGCGGGTTGGCGACCCGGGCGGCGCTCAGCGCGGCCCGAGGCGCGCGAGGCGCCGGCTGCCGATGCGCCGGGCCGTCTGCGCGTCGATCCGGGGACCCGAACGCGCGCCGCCGGGCAGGTCGAGGAGGAGGCCTGTCGCCCGGCCGTCCGGCTCGATGTCGAGGGCGAGGCGGGTGCCGTCCCCGGCCACGAAGACGCGGTCGCTCTCCGGTGTCAGGGCAAGGCGCGCGGGACCGGCCCCGCGAGCGACGAGGCGGTCGCCCTCCCGGACGAGGGCGACCACGGCGCGCGGCCCCGTCCGGTAGAACCCGACATAGCGGTCGAGCACGGTGGCCGGCACCGCGATCTCGCTGACCTCCGGCTGCCCGAGGGCGAGGGCGCCGAGGCGGCGGGACAGGGTCTGGGCCGGCGTGGTCTCGGTGTTGCCGAGGACCACGACCGTCACGCCGAGATCCGGGTAGCTGTCCTTGATCGCCGAGAACCCGTCGAGGAAGCCCCCATGGGACAGGAGCCGCTGGCCGTAGGCGCGGCCGACATAGAGGCCGAGCCCGTAGCCGTGGCCGCCGTCGCGGACCATCTCGGCCAGGGAGGCCGGTCGCAGGACCCGGCCGGAGTAAAGCGCGGCGTCCCAGGCCACGAGGTCGTCGAGCGTCGAGACGAGGCCGCCGGCCCCGAGGACGGCCGCCGGAACCTCGGGGGGCGCGTTGCGCCACTGCCCGGCGGCCCGGTGGTAGCCGGCGGCCCGCTGCGGGATCACCGCCGCCGGGTCGGCGTCGCCGGTCTCGGCGAGGCCGGCGGGGGCGAGGACCAGGCGGTGCAGCGCGGCCGCGAAGGGCGCGCCGGTGATCCCCTCCACGATCGCCGCCAGCAGGATGTAGCCGGTGTTGCTGTATTCCTGCGCCGAGCCCGCCGGGAACAGCAGCGCCTCGCGATAGAGCCGGCCCACCACGTCCATGGGCGTCCGGGCGGTCCGGGCGAGGAGGGTCGGGTAATCGGGCAGGGCCGTCACGTTGGGCAGGCCCGCGGTGTGATCGAGGAGCATCCGCAGGGTGATCGGCGCCCAGGTCGCCGGCAGGCCGGGCATGTACCGCGCGGCCGGGTCGTCGAGCCGGAGCCGCCCGGCCTCCTGCAGCTTCAGGATCGCGGCGGCGGTGAACTGCTTCGTCAGGGAGGCGATCCGGAAGCGGGTCTCGGGCGTGTTGGGCACCGACCATTCGCGCTGGGCAACGCCGTAGGCCTGCCGGAACAGCACCGCGCCGTCGCGGGCCACGATGACGGCGCCGGAGAAGATCCCGGCTCGGGCGTAGGGCCGCACCAGGGCGTCGGCCCGGGCGGCGAAGTCGGGCGGGGTGATCTCGGACGAGGCGATCGAATCGGCGCCGGCCCGGGCCGGACGGCCCGGCAGGAGGGCCCCGAGGAGCCCGAACTGGACGATGCGGCGACGCGTCTCCTGCATGCTGCCGCCGTTCCGCTCCCCGACCCGCCGCGATCCCGGCACCCGGTCACGGTTCTCCGAAATTGTGGCGCGAGCGCGCCGAGGACCCCGCGCGGCTGCCATGCAGCGCCCCCGATGGCCCCGCCGCGCCGAAGGCACCAAGAGCCGGACGAAACGTTCTGGCTCGACTGATGATCCGCCGCGCCGCCCCAGCCCCCGAGGACCGTCCCAGGTGAGCACCACCCCGGCCAAAATCGCGCAGGCCCCCGCCGCGCACGCCCCGGCCGCCCCCATCCCCGTCACCGTCTCCGAACCGGCCGCCCGGCCGTGGACAGGCCCGGGCTTCGGCGAGTTCGTCGGCATCGTCGCGCTGATGATGGCCGTCACGGCGATTTCGATCGACAACCTGCTGCCCGCGTTTCCGGCGATCCAGGCCCGCTTCGGCGTGGTCGATCCGAACAGCCTGCAGCTCCTCATCTACGTCTACATGATCGGCTTCGGCACGGCGCAGATCGTCTACGGGCCGCTCTCGGACACCTACGGGCGGCGCTCGGTGCTGCTGGCGGGCCTGGCGATCTACGTCGTCGGCACCGGCCTCGCCATGGTGGCCCCGTCCTTCGGCTGGCTCCTGGCGGCGCGCATCATCCAGGGCATCGGCGCCGCCAGCGGGCGCGTCCTCTCGACGGCGATCGTGCGCGACCGCTTCGCGGGGCGCGAGATGGCGAGCGTGATGTCGCTCATCATGATGGTGTTCCTGATCGTGCCGATGATCGCGCCGGCCATCGGCGGCGCGATGCTGCTGTTCGGCTCGTGGGTCTACGTCTTCGTCTCGATGCTGGCGCTCGCCGGCATCCTGGTGATCTGGTTCGCCTGGCGGATGCCCGAGACGCTGCATCCGGAATACCGGCGCCCCTTCTCCCTCGCGGCGGTGGCCCAGGCGGTGGCCATCACCTTCCGCAACCGCGTGGCGGTGGGGTACGCCACGGCGCTCGGCCTGCTCACCGGCTGCATCATGGGCTATGTCGGCTCGGCCCAGCAGGTCTTCGACACGGGGCTCTACCATCTCGGGGGCCTGTTCCCCCTGGCCTTCGGCCTCGTCGCCGGCGCCATGGGGGCCGCCACCCTGGTGAACGCCCGCCTCGTCCGGCGCCTCGGCATGCGCCCGCTGTCCCATGCGGGTCTGAGCCTGTTCGTCGTCGTGGCGGTGGGGCAGGTGGTGGCGGGGCTCGCCTATCACGGTCACCCGCCCCTGGGGCTGTTCCTCGCGATCCTGGCTGCCAACCAGTTCCTGATCAGCTTCGCCATGCCGAACTTCAACGCCCTGGCGCTGCAGCCCCTGGGCGAGATCGCCGGCACGGCCTCGTCCTTCCTTGGCTTCTACACCACGATCCTGGGCGCGTTTTGCGGCTTCCTGATCGGGCATGCCTTCGACGGCTCGGTGCTGCCCATCGGCATCGGCTACGCCCTCCTCGGGGGCCTGGCCCTCGCGGTGGTGGCCTGGACGGAGCGGGGCCGCCTCTTCCGCGGCGGCGTCTCCGGTTGAGGACACCGCAGCCTTAACGCCGTCTTCAGGCCGTCGCGACAAAGCTCGGTCTCCCAGGATCCCTGACGGAGCCCCAGACGTGACCGGCCGTGCCCAAGACGGACTGCTCTTCCTCGCCCGGCTGCTGCTCGCCGCCGCGCTGCTGCCCACGGGGGTCGCCCGGGCCCTGAACGTCTCCGGCTTCGCCGTCACCCTCGCGGCCACAGGCCTGCCGTCCCCGAACGCCGTCGCCACCGCGGCCGTGATCGTCCAGGTGTTCGGCCCCGTCGCGCTGATCCTCGGCGTGCTGCCGCGCCTCAGCGGCCTGGCGCTTGCCGTCTTCGTCGGCGTGATGGCCGTGCTCCTGCACCCGTTCTGGCAGTTCTCCGGGCCGAGCGCGGTGGCCGAGCGCACCCTGATGCTGGCCGATTTCGGCCTCGCCGGCGGCTTCCTCATCTACGCGATGACCGGCCCCGGCCGCTGGAGCTGGCAGGGCTGGCGCCAGGGCGCACGCGCGGCCTCGAGCCCCGCGAAGGCCCCGGCCAAGGCCTCGGCTACCGCGCGGGGCGGGCAGAAGCCCAAGCGCGCCCCCGGACGGGCGGCGGCCCGGGCCGCCGCCTGAACTCGCGGAGGCGCCCCGCGTCCCGGGGCATCACATTCTAAGCCCACGACATCCTACGGCATCGCGTTGCGCGGGGCGGCGGCGGCGAGCCGGTGCCCCGAGACCTCGGCGCCGGCCTCCGGGTTGAGCCGCCGGAAGGAGAAGAAGGACATCACCGAGATCAGCGCCACCGCCAGGAAGGCCGGGGCGAAATCCTGCGCCACGATCTCGGTGCGGCCGTGGAACGCCGCGGCGCCCTCCAGGGCCAGCGCCCCGAAAGACACTCCGAGGCTGAGCGAAAGCTGCTGGGCCACGCTCGCGAGGCTCGTGGCCGCGCTCATCTCCCGGGTCTCCAACTCGGCATACGCGATGGCGTTGACGCAGGTGAATTGCAGGGACCGCACGCAGCCGCCGATCAGCAGCACGCAGATGATGATCGCGTGCGGGGTCTCGGCGGTGAACAGGCCGTTCACCGCGAGGAAGGCCGAGGCGACCAGGGCGTTGACGAGCATCACCCGCCGGAAGCCGTAGGCGCGCAGGATACGGGGGCCGACGAGCTTGATCAGGAGCGCGCCCGCCGCCGCCGCGAAGGTGATGAGGCCCGAGCGCAGGGGATCGAGGCCGAAGCCGATCTGGAGCATCAGCGGCAGCAGGAAGGGGATCGCCCCGGTGCCGATCCGGAACAGGCTGCCGCCGGTCACCGCCGCGCGGAAGGTCGGGTAGCGCAGCAGGTCGAGGCGGATCACCGGGTTGGCCAGGCCGCGCGAATGCCGGAAATACAGCCCCAGGAGGATCGCTCCGGCGGCGAGGCAGCCCCAGGAGACGCCCTCCGGGAGGAGGGGGCGGCCGGTGGAGGCGAGGCCGAGCATCAGCGTGGCGAGCCCCAGCCCGGAGAGGAGGAAGCCGAGGACGTCGAGGGGTGGGCGCTCGGATTCGCGGATGTTCTCGAAGTAGAGCGTCGACAGCACGATGCCGGCGATCCCGATCGGGATGTTGATGAAGAAGATCCAGCGCCAGTCGAAATAGGTCGTGATGAAGCCGCCCAGCGGCGGACCGAAGATCGGCCCGATCAGGGCGGGGATGGTCAGGTAGGCCAGCGCGCTGACGAGTTCGCTCTTGGGCACGCTGCGCAGGATCACGAGGCGCCCCACCGGCACCATCATGGCGCCGCCGAGCCCCTGGAAGAACCGTGCGGCGACGAAGCCCGCCAGGGAATTCGAGGCGGCGCAGGCCAGCGAACCGGCCATGAACACCCCGAGGGCGACCCGGAACACCGTGCGGGCCCCGAACCGGTCCGCCATCCAGCCGCTGATCGGAATGAAGATCGCCAGGCTGACGAGGTAGGCGGTGAGGGCGAGCTTGAGGGCGATCGGGTCCTCGTTCAGGCTCTGGGCGATGGCCGGGAGCGCGGTGGCGATCACGGTGGAATCGGTGTTCTCCATGAACAGCGCGGTGGCGACGACGAGGGGGACGATCTGGGACGTGCGCATCGGCGAGACATCGGTCCGGTCGGGCGTTTCGGATGCCTCATACCGACAAAAAGCGATGCCGCGGCAAGCGCGTATGCAATGACGAATGGCTCGGGATGAAAGGGACATGCCGCACGTGCAGGGCCCGGGCCTTTCGACGGCGTGGCCCTGCGGCCACATCGGCCCAGCATCGAACCGGCGACGGCCTCGCTCACCTTTCCACAATGTTGCTGGAGCCGCTAAGCTCGACGGCATGATCGGGTGCCGCTCGACTCCGCTTCGGAGCCGTGCCGGGCACTCCCCACCGTGTCCCCAAGAAAGTCACCGATGCTTCCGAGGTTCGAACATCGACGCAGGCTGGCGGGCTTCGTCTCCTGCCTCGCCCTGGCGGCTGCCGTCGCCGGCTGCGGGACCGTGGTGCTCACGGAATCCGGCGCCCTGACCCGGTACGACCGCCTCGCCGGCAGCGACGAGACGGCCAGCTCTTCGCGGATCTTCGTCGATCCGGCGGCCCTCGCGGCCACCCGGACCGTGCGGATCGTCCCCACCGCCTTCTCCGAGGTGGTGGCCCCGGGCCTGACGCCGGCCGAGCGCAAGCTCGTGGCCAACGCGGCCGACCGGGCGCTCTGCTACGAACTCTCCCTGCGCTACGACGTGGTCTCGGGCCGGAAGGCGGACCTCACGGTGCGCTCGGCCGTGACCCGGATCGATCTCACCAACGTGCCGGCGGCCGGCGCCACGGTGGCGACCTCAGCGGGCATCACCATCGCGTCCCAGCTCGGCGCCGGCTTCGCGACGGCCGTCGGCCGCGTCCCGATCCCCCGCATCCCGATCGGTCTCGGCAGCCTGACCGTCGAGGCCGAGGCCCTCGACAGCCGCAACGTGCAGCGGGCCGCCATGGTCTGGGGCGGGGCCAGCAACGCCTTCACCAACCAGGCCCGGTTCTCCCCGGCCAGCGACGCCTACGACCTCGCCGGCGAGTTCGGCCAGGATTTCGGCTTCTACCTCGCCACCGGCCAGGACCCGTTCAAGGCGCCGCTCACGCTGCCGACCTACGACCGCGTCCGCATCACGACCCTCGGCGAAGCGCCCCTCGACCCCGATTGCGAGGCGTTCGGCCGTGCCCCGGGCCTCGACGGCATCCTCGGCGATTACGTCGGCGCGCCGCCGGAATGGACCGACAGGGGGCCGGCCGAGGGCCTGCCGGGCGCGCCCCGAGGCGTGCGCTAGGCGCAACCCCCACCGGAGAACGGCGTCCCGGGCGCATTTTCCTGTCGGACGCGCGCACCGGCGGCTTTGCGCCGGTTCCCCGTGCATGATACTGGCCCGTGCCAACCCAGTGACGTCGGAACGCCCGCGAGCGCCCGACGCAGCACCCGTTCCGGAGTTGGTTCATGGCCCGCATCACCGCTGATTCCATCATCGAGGGCCTGACCTTCGACGACGTCCTGCTGCGCCCCGCGGCCTCCTCGGTGATGCCCAGCGACGTCAAGATCGCGAGCCGGCTCACCCGCTCGATCCACCTGAACCTGCCGATCCTGGCTTCGGCCATGGACACCGTCACCGAGGCCCCGATGGCCATCGCCATGGCGCAGAACGGCGGCATGGGCGTCATCCACCGCAACCTCGAGCCGGCCGAGCAGGCCGAGCAGGTCCGCCTCGTCAAGAAGTACGAGTCGGGCATGGTGCTGAACCCCATCACCATCCACCCGGACGAGACCCTGGCCGATGCGTTCTCGCTGATGAAGCAGAACCGCATCTCCGGCATCCCGGTGGTGGAGCGCGGCCCCAACGGCTCCCGCGGCAAGCTCGTCGGCATCCTCACCAACCGCGACGTCCGGTTCGCCACCAACTCGTCCGAGACCGTCGCCGACCTGATGACCCGCGACCGGCTCATCACCGTGCGCGAGGGCGTGAGCCAGGACGAGGCCAAGCGCCTGCTGCACCAGTTCCGCATCGAGAAGCTGCTCGTCGTCGACGACCACTATCGCTGCATCGGCCTCATCACGGTCAAGGACATCGAGAAGCAGGTCGCCTATCCGGGCGCGGTCAAGGACGAGCAGGGCCGCCTGCGGGTCGCGGCCGCCACCACCACGGGCGACAGCGGCTTCGAGCGGGCCGAGCGCCTCATCGATGCCGGCTGCGACGTCATCGTGGTCGACACGGCCCACGGCCACTCGATCAAGGTGCTCGACGCCGTGCGCCGCGTGAAGCAGCTCTCCAACACCGTGCAGATCGTCGCCGGCAACGTCGCGACCCGCGACGGCGCCCAGGCGCTGATCGATGCCGGCGCGGACGCGATCAAGGTCGGCATCGGCCCGGGCTCCATCTGCACCACCCGCATCGTCGCCGGCGTCGGCGTGCCGCAGCTCACCGCCCTGATGGAGGCCGTCGAGGCGGCGCAGAGCGCCGACGTGCCGGTCATCGCCGACGGCGGCATCAAGTACTCGGGCGACCTCGCCAAGGCGATCGCGGCCGGCGCCTCCGTGGCCATGCTCGGCTCGCTCCTCGCCGGCACCGACGAGGCGCCCGGAGAGGTGTTCCTGCACCAGGGCCGCTCCTACAAGAGCTACCGGGGCATGGGCTCGGTGGGCGCCATGGCCCGCGGCTCCGCTGACCGCTACTTCCAGGCCGAGGTCAGCGACACCCACAAGCTCGTGCCCGAGGGCATCGAGGGGCAGGTGCCCTACAAGGGCCCGGTGGCGGCGGTGCTCCACCAGCTCGCCGGCGGCCTGCGGGCCGCCATGGGCTATGTCGGCGCCCCGACGATCCCCGAGTTCCAGGAGAGGGCGCAGTTCATCCGCATCACCAATGCGGGCCTGCGCGAGAGCCACGTCCACGACGTGACCATCACCCGCGAGAGCCCGAACTACCCCGGCCGCGCCTGACCCGCGCCGCGCGCGCCCGTGCCGGACGTCCGGCACGGGTCGCCGCCCGATAGGAATCGCCGTGACCGTCCAAGCCATCCTGGCGCCCGTCTTCGCCCAGGTCCTCCTCACCTTCGCGCTGCTGTTCTGGACCGGGCGGATGCGCCTCTCGGCGGTGCGCGGCGGCGCCGTGAAGGACCGCGCGTTGACACTGGGCCAGCGCGACTGGCCGGCCCCGGCCCAGCAGGCCGCCAACACCTTCTCGAACCAGTTCGAGATCCCGGTGCTGTTCTACGTCCTCGTCGGGTTCGCCCTGGCCACCCGCAAGGCCGACCTCCTGTTCGTGATCCTGGCCTGGGTCTTCGTGGCCACGCGCGTCGTCCATGCCGGCGTCTATCTCACCACGAACCACATCCCGCACCGCTTCCGCGCCTATGCCGTCGGCACGCTGGTGCTGCTGGTGATGTGGATCCTCTTCGCGTTCCGGATCTTCCTGGCGCCGATCGGCGTCTGACCCGGGACGATGACGCGGCCTGACGGATGGGTGGCCGCATCGGGCCGCGATCCGCGAACGACGAAAGGGATCAGACCATGCGCGTGCTCGTTGTCGGCGCCGGGGCCACCGGCGGATACTTTGGCGCACGCCTCGCCGAGGCCGGCCGCGACGTCACCTTCCTGGTCCGTCCCGCCCGCGCGGCGAAGCTCGCCGCGGCCGGGCTGAGGGTCGAGAGTCCCGCCGGCAACCTGCACATTCCGGCGCCGCAGACCGTCACCGCCGCCGACCTCGCCGCCGGCAAGGGCGGCGCCTTCGACCTCGTGCTGTTCTCGTGCAAGGCCTACGATCTCGACAGCGCCATCGCCGACGTCGCGCCGGCCGTCGGACCCGACACCGCGATCCTGCCACTGCTCAACGGGATGCGCCACCTCGACGCGTTCGACGTGGTATACGGTGCGGACCGTGTGCTCGGCGGCTCCTGCGCCATCGTGGCGACTCTCGGCCCCGCGGGCGAGATCCGTCAGATGAACCCGCTCCACACCCTGACCTACGGGGAGCGCGCCGGCGGCCGCTCCGCCCGCGTCGAGGCCATCGAGGCCCTGATGCAGGGCGTGAACTTCCAGCCCCGCCTCAGCGAGCATATGCTGCTGGAAATGTGGGAGAAATGGAGTTTCCTGGCGACCCTGGCCGGGGCCACCTGCCTCATGCGCGCCACCATCGGCGACATCATGGCCGCTCCGGGCGGGCTCGCCTTCATCACGGCGCTGATGGAGGAGTGCCGCGCCATCGCCGAAGCCGCCGGCTACGCACCGCGGTCGACCGTGATGGACAACACGCGCAGGACGCTCACCGCCGAGGGCTCGGCCTTCACCGCCTCGATGCTGCGCGACATCGAGGGCGGCGCCCGGATCGAGGCCGACCACATCATCGGCGACCTGATCGCGCGGGCCCCCGATGCGGCCGGGCATCCGGTGCTCGACCGCGTCTACACACACCTGAAGGCCTACGAGAACCGCCGCGCCCGCGAGTCGGCGGCCGCGAACCCTCAGTAGCGCGGGCCGGGCGGCGGGGGCGGAGGCGCGCCGTATTCGAGCTGGGTCTTGGCATCGAGCCGGCGCGGGGGCGGCGCCGACAGGTCGGGGGCGTCCGGCGCCGTGGAACAGGCGGCGACCGCTAGCATGACGAGGCCGGCGAGGCTGAGATGGATGACGGGAGACATGGGGTTCTCTAAAGCTCCAGGCGTCCGCTCCGCGCGGCACCGTGGCGCAAGCTGAGCCGTAAACGCGCCGGAAGCTCGACTGTATTGTGTCCGGCCGCCGCCCGAAGCGTGGCCGTATCGCGGCGCCCGCCGAAAGCGACTGCCCAGAACCCGAGGATCTTGCCCTGACGCCCCCCGCCCGCCTCTCCGCCGCCATCGAGGTCCTCGCCGATATCGCCGCGCGCCGCCGCCCCGCCGCCGACGCCCTGAAGGATTGGGGCCTCGCCCATCGCTTCGCCGGATCGGGCGACCGGGCCGCCATCGCCAGCCTCGTCTACGACACCCTGCGCCGGCGCGCCTCCGCCGCCTGGATCATGGCTGACGAGAGCCCGCGCAGCCTCGTCATCGGCACGCTGCGGCTCCAGTACGGTCTCGCTGCCCCGACCATCGTAGAGGTGTTCAGCGGCGAACGCTTCGCCCCGGAGCCACTGACCGCAGACGAACGGACGCGCTTGACGGACGGCACCCTGGTCGACGCCCCGCTCCATGTCGCCGGCGATGTTCCCGAATGGGTGCTCCCCTCCCTCGAGGCGACCTTCGGATCCGCTATCCTCGACGAACTACGGGCCCTCGGCCGACGCGCGCCCCTCGACATCCGTGTCAACACCCTCAAGCGCAGACGCGCAGAGGCCCTGGCGGGCCTCACCCACCTCACACCGGAACCGACCCCGCACGCGCCCAATGGCCTGCGCATCCCCATCGGCGACGACGGACGCGGCCCGGCCCTCCATGTCGAGCCGGAATTCATCGACGGCTGGTACGAGATCCAGGACGAGGGCTCGCAGCTCGCAAGCCTTCTCAGCGGCGCACGGCCCGGCGAAACCGTCATCGATCTCTGCGCCGGCGGCGGGGGAAAGACCCTGAGCCTGGCCGCGATGATGGAGAACTCCGGCCGTTTGATCGCCAGTGACGACGATCCGCGCCGGCTCGCCCCAATGCACGAGCGCCTACGGCGCGCCGGCGCCGTCGCGGAGATCCGCACGCCCCGTGCCGGCAAGGCCCGCGCCGACGTCCTCGCAGACCTCGACGGCCGCGCGGACCGCGTCCTCGTCGATGCCCCCTGCACCGGCTCCGGCACGTGGCGGCGTAATCCCGATGCCAAGTGGCGGATGCGCCCGAATGCCCTGAGCACACGCGTCGCCGACCAGGCCACGGTACTCGACCGGGCCGCAAGGCTGGTGCGCCCCGGCGGTCGCATCACCTACATCACCTGCTCGCTGCTCCCCGAGGAGAACGACGCGGCCGTCGCCGACCTCCTCGCGCGTCGGTCGGACGACTTTGCGGTGGTCTCAGCCTCCGAGATTCTCGCCGAGCACGCTCCCTATCTCGGCTCTGTCGTCCGCTTGACCCGGCACGGCCTCCAGATGAGTCCCGCCCGGACCGGCACCGATGGCTTCTACGTCGCCACCCTGGAGCGGCGGGCCTGAAACGAGGAATGGCCCCGCATGGGGGCCATTCCAGACATCTGCTCAGGAGCAGCGGCGCCGTTCTCGAATCAGCGGCGCAGTTTTAGAAGCAGCGGCGCTTCCGCACCACGACCATCCGGCCCATCGGCCCACGGCGCTTGGTGACGACGGTCTTGCAACGGGGGCCGCGGATCACCGTGCGCTCGACGACGCGGACCTGCTGGATCCCGCTGGTGGGTGCGATGCCGGCCGGAACGGGCAAGGCGGAGGCCGAGGTGGCTCCGAAGCCGGCGAGGGCGAGGGTGGCGATCCCGAAGATGGTGGCTCTCATGGCTGAGGCTCCTGTTCGTTGCTGGGGGCGCACGGTGTCGACGCCCGGCTGTGAACACCGGGTTAACGGTCCTTTGCGCCGCATCCCCAGCCCGATGCCCGCCGCGGGGCGGCTCTGCGGGGTGATCCGTTGCACCGGACCGAGGCCTCGTCTAACTCCGGTTCCATGACTACAGAGCACGATAAGATCCTCATCGTCGATTTCGGCAGCCAGGTGACGCAGCTCATTGCACGCCGCGTTCGCGAGGAGGGCGTCTACTGTGAGATCGTCCCCTTCACCAAGGCGGCCGAAGCCTTCGCCGAAACCAAGCCCAAGGGCGTGATCCTCTCGGGCGGTCCCGAATCGGTGACGACCGACGCCTCGCCCCGGACCCCGCAGATCGTGTTCGATTCCGGCGTGCCGGTCTTCGGCATCTGCTACGGTCAGCAGATCATGGCGGCCCAGCTCGGCGGCGAGGTCGAGGGCGGGCACCACGCGGAGTTCGGTCGGGCGGAGATCGAGATCCTGTCGGATTGCCCCCTGTTCAAGGGCGTCTGGCACGTGGGCGAGCACTACCCCGTCTGGATGAGCCACGGCGACCGCGTCACGAAGCTGCCGGACGGTTTCACGACCGTCGCCATGTCGAAGAACGCCCCCTTCGCGGCGGTCGCGGACGAAGCGCGCAAGTACTACGCGGTGCAGTTCCATCCGGAGGTGGCGCACACGCCGCATGGCGCCCTCCTGATCCGCAACTTCGTGCGCGACATCGCCGGCTGTTCCGGCGACTGGACCATGGGCGCCTACCGCGAGGAGGCGATCGAGAAGATCCGAGCGCAGGTCGGCAAGGAGCGAGTGATCTGCGGCCTGTCCGGCGGCGTCGACTCAGCGGTGGCGGCGGTGCTGATCCACGAGGCGGTCGGCGAGCAGCTCACCTGCGTCTTCGTCGACCACGGCCTCCTGCGCATGGGCGAGGCCGAGGAGGTCGTGCGCCTGTTCCGCGACCACTACAATATCCCCCTCGTCCATGTGGAGGCGCAGGACCTGTTTCTCGGCGAGCTGACCGGTGTCAGCGACCCGGAGCAGAAGCGCAAGACCATCGGGCGCCTGTTCATCGACGTGTTCGAGGCAGAGTCGAGGAAGATCGGCGGCGCCGCCTTCCTGGCCCAGGGCACCCTCTACCCGGACGTGATCGAGAGCGTCTCGTTCACCGGTGGTCCCTCGGTCACGATCAAGTCCCACCACAATGTCGGCGGCCTGCCCGAGCGCATGAACATGCAGCTCGTCGAGCCCCTGCGCGAGCTGTTCAAGGACGAGGTCCGTGTGCTCGGCAAGGAGCTCGGGCTGCCGGAGGCCTTCGTCGGACGCCACCCCTTCCCGGGTCCGGGCCTTGCCATCCGGTGCCCCGGTACGATCACCCCCGAGAAGCTCGAAGCTCTGCGCAAGGCCGATGCGATCTACCTGGAGGAGATCCGCAACGCGGGCCTCTACGACACGATCTGGCAGGCCTTCGCGGTGATCCTTCCCGTGAAGACCGTCGGGGTGATGGGCGATGGACGCACCTACGATCACGTCTGTGCCCTGCGCGCCGTAACCTCGGTCGACGGCATGACCGCCGATTTCTATCCGTTCGACATGACCTTCCTCGGCCGGGTGGCGACGCGGATCATCAACGAGGTCAAGGGGATCAACCGCGTGACCTACGATATCACCTCGAAGCCGCCCGGAACGATCGAGTGGGAATGAGGGGCAGACGTGGACCGATGAGAAAAATTTCTCCGCGCCCCGCAGTGCCGCTGGCAGAATAAATCGCCATTGGGAACAATACCCCTTGCTGCGTTTTAATTGGCATGTAGTATACCAGAGGTCCCTCCCAGGGATTCATGTGACGCAACTTTAACCCCGCAGGCCTTCGGGTCCGCGGGGTTTTCTCGTCCGAACTTCGAGCTCCTACACGGGCCGAACGACGGGCGGCAGCCCAATATTGGGAAGCCGCGCGATCTGTCGGAGCGACCCGTTTCTCGGGGCCGGGAAGCCACACCGATCACGCGATGGACGACGCGACCAAATCGTGAACTGGCCACGCTTGTATCTCAGGTGACGGCCTTCTACAGACCGACGCACCATCCGGCTGGACCGGATGAGTGCACAAATGCGAAGACACGCGAGATTGATTCGATGATTGAGCCTCAGGGTTCGTTCGCTCCACTCGTCGGGTTGAAGCATCGCACTCAGGTTTCCATTCTCTTAGTCGCCTCAAGTCTTTGCGTTGCTGGCTTCTTGTGGCTGCCCAGTACGCTCGCGGGTGCTGCAACGACGCCGACGCCGGCAGCCGTCACGGTCACACCACCGAGCAACGGCGATTTCGTCCTCAGCCCGGACCAGCTGGCCGCCATCGACACTGAGACGGTGGAGCAGCGCCTCTTCTACGAGGAGATCACCACCGAGGGTAAGATCGGCGTCGACGAGTATCAGGCCACCCCGGTGTTCTCCCCCTATCCGGGTCGGGTCATCGCCATCTTCGCGCGCACCGGCGAGCAGGTGCAGAAGGGTGAGCGCCTCTTCTCGATCCAGGCCAACGAGATGGTCCAGGCCCAGAACGACTATCTTGCGGCCTTGAACGTCCTGGCCAAGGCACGGTCACAGCTCGGCTACGCCCAGGCCGCCGAGAAGCGCCTGCACGATCTCTATGATTCGCGGGTCACCACGCTGCGCGAGCTCCAATCCGCGCAGAACGATCTGAACACGGCCACCAACGATGCCCGGACGGCCGAGGTCGGTCTGGAGGCCGTGCGCAACCGGCTGCGCATCCTGGGCCTGCGCGACGACGAGGTCGCCAATCTACAGAAGGGCTCGATCAACCCCGAAACGGCGATCAACGCGCCCCTCAAGGGAACGATCATCCAGCGCAAGATCGGACCGGGTCAGTATGTCGGCACCGGGGGCAGCGACCCCTCGTACATTATCGGCGACCTGTCCAAGGTCTGGCTCATCGCGCAGCTGCGTGAGCCGGACGCGGCGAAGGTCGATCTCGGCGATCGGCTCAAGTTCCGCGTACTCGCCTATCCCGACAAGGTCTTCGAGGGGCGGATCAACTTCATCGGATCGTCCGTCGACCCGACGACCCGTCGCATCACGGTTCGGGCCGATATCGACAACACACAGAATCTGCTGAAGCCCGAGATGTACGCCACCGTGCGCATCATCAACGAGCGCGAAACCCTGTCGCAATCGGTCCCCCGTGCAGCGGTCGTGCTGGAGGGCAGCAAGGCGAGCGTCTGGGTGTTGAAGGCCGACAACACGGTCGAGAGCCGCCGGGTCAAACCCGGCATCATCGACGGAAGCAAGATCGAGATCCTCGAAGGTCTGGCGACCGGCGAGCGTGTGATCTCGCGCGGCTCCCTCTTCATCGACCGGATGGTGACCCGGGGCTGATCCGTCGGCTCCCGTCAGCAGGAACCCAACGCATGACCGGCCTCGTCCATCTCGCGCTGCGCCAGCGTGCCCTGGTGGTTCTCGCTTTCGTTCTGCTGCTGGCCTGCGGGCTGGTCGCCTTCCGCACCCTGAACATCGAGGCCTATCCGGACCCGACCCCGCCGATGATCGACGTGATCACGCAAGCGAATGGTCTGTCGGGCGAGGAGATCGAGCGCTACGTCACCGTGCCGATCGAGGTGATCACCTCCGGCTTGCCGAACCTGAAGCAGGTCCGCTCGGTCTCCCTCTACGGGCTGTCGGACGTGAAGCTGCAGTTCGGCTTCGAGTTCAGCTACCGCGAGGCCGAGCAGCAGGTGCTGAACCGGCTGGCCCAGCTCGACGCCCTTCCCAACGGCGCCAAGCCGACCATCTCGCCAGTGAGCCCCATCGGTGAGATCTTTCGCTACAAGCTGACGGCGCCGGCGGGCTACAGCGTCCTCGACCTGAAATCCCTGCAGGACTGGGTGCTGCGTCGGCGCTTCCGCGCCGTGCCGGGCGTCATCGACGTCATCGGCTGGGGCGGCAAGACCAAGACCTTCGACATCGCCGTCGACCTCGACCGGCTCACCGCCTACGGGTTGACCCTGTCGGGCGTCGTGAAGACCCTGAACGACAGCAACCTGAACGTCGGCGGCAACCGGATCAATCTCGGCACCCAGTCGGCTGTGGTGCGCGGTGTCGGCCTGATTCGCTCCACCGACGACATCGGCGAGACGGTGCTGACACAGTCGGGCGGCGCACCGGTGCTGGTCAAGGACGTCGCCACCGTCACGATCGGGCACCAGCCACGCCTCGGCATCGCCGGCATGAACGACGACGATGACATCGTCCAGGGCATCGTGCTGATGCGGCGGGGCGAGGAGAGCACGCCGACCATCGCTGCCGTGCAGGCGGAGGTGGGGCGCATCGAGGCCATGGGCCTGCTGCCGCCGGGCGTCCGGATCGAGCGGATCTACGACAGGGCCGACCTCATCGCGGTCACCACGCACACCGTGCTGCACAACATGCTGGTCGGCATCGTGCTGATCCTCATCGTGCAGTGGCTCTTTCTCGGCAATTTGCGCAGCGCCCTCATCGTGGTCGCGACCATCCCCTTCGCGCTGTTCTTCGCCGTCATCATTCTGGTGGTGCGCGGCGAGTCGGCGAACCTGCTCTCCGTCGGCGCCCTGGATTTCGGACTGATCGTCGATGGCACGGTGATCATGGTGGAGGCGATCTTCCGGCGGCTCTCCGGTCACGGGACACCGACAGGGGAGGTGGTCCGGCCGGGCCTCGCAGGCAAGCTCCTGCGGATCCGCCAAGCCTCCGGGGACGTCAGTCGCTCGATCGTCTTCGCGGCGATCATCATCGTCACGGGCTTCCTGCCGCTCTTCACCCTGACGGGGGTGGAAGGCCACATCTTCGGGCCGATGGCGCAGACCTACGCCTACGCGCTGCTCGGCGGGCTCATCGCCACCTTCACGGTGACGCCAGTCCTCTCCGCCTACCTCCTTCCAGCCCATGTCGAAGAGGTCGAGACGATCCTCGTGCGGACCCTGGACCGGCTCTACCGGCCCGCCATCCGCGCCGCCCTGGGCAATCGCATCCTAACCCTCGGCCTCGCGCTGCTGCTCACCGCCGGAGTCGGCGTGGCGGGGCGCCAGCTCGGCCTGGAATTCCTGCCCAAGCTCGAGGAGGGCAATCTCTGGCTGCGTGCCACCATGCCGGCGACGATCTCGCTGGAGGAGGGAAACCTCTACGTCAACCGGATCCGCCGCATCATCGCAGCGGTGCCGGAGGTCGAGAGCGTCGTCTCGCAGCACGGCCGCCCGGATGACGGCACCGATGCCGCCGGCTTCTTCAACGGCGAGTTCTTCGCGCCGCTCAAGCCGGCCGAGAAGTGGCGGCCGGGCATGACCAAGGACCGGATGGTCGGCGATCTCCTCGACCGGCTGCGCACCGATTTCCCCGGCGTGGAGTTCAACGTCTCGCAGTACCTGCAGGACAACGTCGCCGAGGCGGTCTCCGGCATCAAGGGCGAGAACTCGTTCAAGGTGTTCGGATCCGACCTCGAAACCTTGACGGCGGTCGCCAATCGGGTCGAGGCCGTGCTCCGCAAGGTGCCCGGCGTCACCGATCTCGGCGTGTTCACGTCGCTCGGTCAGCCCACGGTGCAGATCGACGTCGACCGGGTCCGTGCCGCACGCTACGGCCTCACCCCCGGCGACATCAATGCCACGGTCCGCACCGCCATCGGCGGCGACAGCGCTGGCGACCTCTACGACAGCGGCTCGGATCGTCACTATCCGATCGTCATCCGCCTCGCCGAGCAGTTCCGCCAGAGCGTGGCCTCCATCCGCAACCTGCGCATCTCCGGGCAGGGGCCGAACGGCACGCTGATGCAGGTGCCCCTGAGCGAGGTCGCCCAGGTCGCCCTCGTCTCAGGGCCGGCCTACATCTACCGGGAGGGCCAGGAGCGCTACCTTCCGGTGAAGTTCAGCGTCCGCGACCGCGACCTCGGCAGCGCGATCCTGGAGGCACGTGAGCGCGTGAACGCCGAGGTGGCCCTGCCGCGGGGCTACCGCCTCGAACTCGTGGGCGAATTCAACAACATGCAGGGTGCCCTGGCGCGCCTGTCGGTGACGGTCCCGATCGCCATCGGCCTCATCGCGATCCTGCTGTTCATGAACTTCGGCTCCGCGATCGACATGCTGCTTGCGCTCAGCGTCATCCCGATGGCAGCGGCCGGCGGCGTGCTCGCCCTGGTGATCACCGACACACCGTTCAGCGTCTCGGCGGCGATCGGATTCATCGCGCTCCTCGGCATCGCCGTGATGGACGGCATCATCGTGCTGTCGCACTTCAACGGTCTGATTAACGAGGGAGAGGAGCGGGTGCGGGCGATGCTGCGGACCTGTCACACGCAGCTCCGGCCGGTGGTGATGACCTGCGTGGTCGCCGGCGTCGGCCTCCTGCCGGCCGCCTTTTCGAATGGTGTCGGATCGCAGGTTCAGAAGCCCCTGGCGCTGGTCGTCGTCGGCGGCATGAGCCTGGCGCCGCTCCTCATCCTGCTGATCCTGCCGGTGCTCATCCTCACGCTTTCGCGGCGAAAGCCCGGACTGGCCGAGGAGGAGGATGGTGACCCGCGATCGACCGCAGCTTTGCAGCCGGCTTCGGTCACCGCTTGACCCGGCCTAACCGCGCGCCGACACCCGGCCGTTGACTGGGCTCAGAACGCGATCAGGGAACCTTAGAGGGGGGCGGTTGAAAGGTGCCGATCGTCTCGCACATCAAGGGATGACGCGGCCGGCGAACAACGATCTCACGATGTTGAGGTCGTTCCGAAGGAGGGGTCGATCCCGCCGCCGCGACGAATAAGTGGGCGGCCTCACGACCAGCTCGGTAGCGGGTCGGTCATGCGACCGGCCCGAAAAGCGCTCAGTTGTTGATGGTCAGCGTGGCCTTCGTCACCGGCATGTCCGGCGGCGTCGCGTCCGCGATCTGGTTTGTGGTCGGATGCGGGGTTCGAGCGTTCATCAAATCCGCACAGATCTGCACCGACAGGAGAAGCAGGAGCGCCGCCATAAGGGCGTTCGCAGCCCGCTGGAAGGGACGAACGGACAGCCGCACAGTCGCTTCCAGTCGATCGGTATCCGTCGTCGCGGCGTCCATTCGGTCCGAGATCGGGAGAAGCCACGGCTCACTCGGAAGGGCCTGAAGCCCTCCCATTTCATGAGCGCCCGGCAGGTTCTGGAACAGTCCGCTGGACATATCCGTACTCCTGGTTGGTGAGTGGCAGCCGAGTGTGGAAGGCTGTTCGTTCATATTCAGTTAATCAGACTTTTTGTTCATTTCAAGTTCAGGGATGGCGAGCGCCTCGCTTCCAACGGTCGCCTTGGGTCCGATGGCAGCCTCAAGGGGCCGTCCGTACGACAATTCCTCCTCCACGCGCTGCCTGCAGGCTCGTGATGCGAGCGAGGTCGACCTGTCCGCTGCGAGCCAGCATCGGATCAGCCACAATGCCGGCCGTCCCATCGCGTCGACCATCAGCTCCGCAGTCCCGGCGCCTCCTGCCCCGTGCGTGAAACGTACTCGGTGTAGCCGCCGCCATACTGATGGATTCCGTCCGGCGTGAGTTCGAGGACGCGGTTCGACAGGGCGGCGAGGAAGTGGCGGTCGTGGCTCACGAACAGCATCGTCCCCTCGTAGTTCGCAAGGGCGGCGATCAGCATCTCCTTGGTGCCCATGTCGAGGTGGTTGGTGGGCTCGTCGAGGACGAGGAAGTTCGGCGGGTCGTAGAGCATTCGCGCCATCACGAGGCGGGCCTTCTCGCCACCTGAGAGCACGCGGCAGCGCTTCTCCACGTCGTCTCCCGAGAAGCCGAAGCAGCCGGCCAGCGCCCGGAGAGAGCCCTGGCCCGCTTGCGGGAAGGAATCCTCCAGGAACCCGAACACCGTGCGGTCGCCGTCCAGCACGTCCATGGCGTGTTGCGCGAAGTAGCCGAGCTTGACGCTGCCACCGACCGCGACGTTGCCGTCGTCGGGCTTGGCGGTTCCGGTCACGAGCTTGAGGAGCGTCGACTTGCCGGCCCCGTTGATGCCCATCACGCACCAGCGCTCGCGCCGCCGGATCGAGAAGTCGAGACCCTCGTAGATGGTGCGGCTGCCGTAGCGCTTGTGCACGTTCTTGAGCATCACGACGTCGTCGCCGGAGCGGGGGGCGGGCAGAAATTCGAAGGCGACGCTCTGGCGGCGCTTGGGCGGCTCCACCCGCTCGATCTTGTCGAGCTTCTTCACCCGGCTCTGCACCTGGGCAGCGTGGGAGGCCCGCGCCTTGAAACGCTCGATGAACTTGATCTCCTTGGCGAGCATCGCCTGCTGGCGCTCGAATTGGGCCTGTTGCTGCGTCTCGTTGAGCGTCCGCTGCTGCTCGTAGAAGGCGTAGTCGCCCGAGTAGGTGGTGAGCTGTCCGCCGTCGATCTCGACGATCTTCGTGACGATGCGATTCATGAACTCGCGGTCGTGCGAAGTCATCAACAGGGCGCCCTCATAGCCCTTGAGAAAGGCTTCGAGCCAGATCAGGCTCTCCAGGTCGAGATGGTTGCTCGGCTCGTCGAGGAGCATGACGTCGGGGTTCATCAGGAGGATGCGGGCGAGCGCCACGCGCATCTTCCAGCCGCCCGAGAGCTTGCCGACGTCGCCGTCCATCATCTCCTGGGAGAAGCTCAAGCCCGCCAGCACCTCGTAGGCACGCCCCTCCAGGGCATAGCCGTCGAGTTCCTCGAAGCGGGCCTGGACCTCGCCGTAGCGCTCGATCAGCGCCTCCATCTCGTCGGCCCGGTCGGGGTCGGCCAGGGCCTGCTCGACCTCCTTCAGCTCGGCGCCGATCTCGCTGACAGGGCCGGCGCCGTTCATCACCTCGGAGACGACGGTACGGCCGGACATCTCGCCGACGTCCTGGCTGAAATACCCGATGGTGATGCCGCGATCCGCGGCGACCTGGCCCTCGTCGGGCTGCTCCTCGCCGGTAATCATCCGGAACAGAGTGGTCTTGCCGGCACCGTTGGGGCCGACCAGACCGACCTTCTCGCCCCGCTGGAGGGCGGCGGAGGCCTCGATGAAGACGATCTGGCGGCCGTTCTGCTTGCCGATTTTTTCGAGGCGGATCATGGGATGCGGATCACGGGCTCACGGAGGTTCGGGCGGGTGCTGCGGCCTTACGGCATGTGCGCCCCGAGGGGTAGTGCAGCCCGGCACCGGGCCGGCGCGTCCTCCGCGTTCGGCGCCGATGGTCCTCGAGGCGAAGACCCGCTAGGCTGGCGCTTTCACGGTCAGAACGGTCTTTCCGCGCCCCCGATGGTCCACACCGGCTACAATCCGGCGCTCGTCGCCTTGTCCGTCACGATCGCGATCTTCGCCTCCTACACCGCGCTGGATCTCGGTGGCCGCGGCCGGGGCTCGGCGGGCAGGCGCCGCTGGGCCTGGATCGCTGCCGCCGCCTGCGCGATGGGCGGCGGGATCTGGTCGATGCACTTCGTCGGCATGCTGGCCTTCGAGATGGGAATGCCGGTCGCCTACGACCTCGGCACCACGGCCCTGTCCCTCGCGCTGGCCATCGCCTGCACCGGTGCCGCCTTCGCGTGGATCAGCCGGCCGGGCGCGACGCGACGCGACCTGTTCGTCGCCGGCCCTGTCATGGGCCTGGGGGTGGCCGCGATGCACTACTCCGGCATGGCAGCAATGCAGATGCCGGGCCATCTCACCTATGCCTGGCCGCTGGTGGCGCTGTCGGTCGTCATCGCGGTCACGGCAGCGACGGCGGCCCTCTGGCTCACCCTGCGCCGGAACAGCGTGTGGCAGACGCTCATCGCCTCCACCGTGATGGGCCTCGCGGTGGCGGGCATGCACTACACCGGCATGGCCGCGGCGACCTTCTCGCCCGAAGGCGCCGGTGCGCATGCGATCGGTCTCGGCACCGTGCAGCAGAACCTCGCGCTGGCCGTGGCCGGCGCGACCTTCCTGATCCTATTCCTGGCGATGCTCGCCTCCTCCTTCGACCAGCAGCGGGTCCAGGGCGACCTCCAGGCCAGCGAGGGGCGCTTCCGCGCCGCGGTACAGGCCGTGCGTGGCGTGCTCTGGACCAACGATGCGGAGGGCCGGATGCTCGGCGAGCAGCCGGGCTGGAGCGCCATCACGGGGCAGAGCCGGGCCGAGTACGAAGGCTACGGCTGGGCCAAGGCCGTCCACCCCGACGATCAGCAGACCAGCATCGAAGCGTGGAACGAGACCGTGCGGGCGCGGCGGACCTTCGTTCACGAGCACCGGGTGCGCTCCGCCGATGGCGCCTGGCGCCACTACGCCATCCGCGCCGTGCCGGTCTTTCACGATGACGGGTCGATCCGGGAATGGGTGGGCGTCCACACCGACATCACCGAGCAGCGCCAAGCCGAAGCCGAACTGCGCGAGTCCAACGAGGAGATCCAGCGCTACGCCTACATCGTGAGCCACGACCTGCGCGCGCCCCTCGTGAATGTCATGGGGTTCACGAGCGAGCTGGAAACGACCCGCGAGGACGTGCGCGCCGCCCTGCAGGGGCATCCGCAGGCAGAGCGGATCGACGCGGATCTCGGCGAGGCTCTCGGCTTCATCAAGGCCGCGGTGACGCGCATGGAGCGCCTGATCGCCGCCATCCTGAAGCTGTCGCGGGAAGGGCGGCGCAGCTTCACGCCGGAACGCCTCGACATGACGAGCCTGCTGTGCCGCCTCGCCGACGCACAGCACCACCAGACCGAGCAGGTGGGCGCCCGCGTCGTCATCGCGCCGGACCTACCGCGTCTCGTCGCCGACCGGCTGGCGATCGAGCAGATCTTCGGCAATCTCATCGACAACGCGGTCAAGTATCTCGACCCGGCACGGCCGGGGCGGATCGAGATCAAGGCACAAGTGCTGGGGGGTGGCCGCGTCCGCTACAGCGTCGCAGACAATGGCCGGGGCATCGCCGAGCGGGACCATGCACGGGTGTTCGAACTGTTCCGACGCTCCGGAGCGCAGGATCGGCCGGGAGAGGGCATCGGGCTTGCCCACGTCAAGGCGTTGGTCCGGTCCCTCGGCGGCCGGATCGAGGTCGCGTCGGAACTGGGGGTGGGCACAACCTTCAGCGTGACGCTGCCGCGCGAGACCGCTACAGGTCAGGGACAGGACGGGCCGCCGATGCGGCTCGCCGCCGAATAGGTGCGGAGCGAAGCGTGAACGCCGTCGAAATCGTCATGATCGAGGACGATGAGGGCCATGCGCGCCTGATCGAGCGTAACATCCGCCGCGCCGGTGTGAACAACACCATCCTGCCCTTCCGGGACGGGACGTCGGCGCTCGAATATCTCCTCGGCGCCGACGGCACCGGCGAGGCGAGCGCCAAGCGCCACCTGCTGATCCTTCTCGACCTGAACCTGCCGGACATGACCGGCATCGACATCCTCGAGAAGGTGAAGGCGAACACCCACACCAAGCGCTCGCCCGTCGTCGTCCTCACCACGACGGACGACCAGCGCGAGATCCAGCGCTGCTACGACCTCGGCGCGAACGTCTACATCACCAAGCCCGTCAACTACGAGGGCTTCGCCAACGCCATCCGGCAGCTCGGGCTGTTCTTCTCCGTGATGCAGGTGCCGGAAAACCCATGACATCGGACCGCACATGACCGAGCCCGCGCCTCCAGGCCGCGGTCGCGTCCTCTACATCGACGACGACCCCGGCCTGGGGCGGCTCGTGCAGCGCGCCCTCGCGGCGCGGGGCTACGCCGTGGAGCTCGCCCTCGACGGCGATGCCGGACTGGCGCGTCTCGGACAGGGCGACATCGACGTCGTCGCCCTCGATCATCACATGCCCGGCCAGACCGGTCTCGACATCCTGCCGGCCATCCGCGCCCTGCCGGAGGCGCCGCCGGTGGTCTACGTCACCGGCTCGGAGGACAGCCGCGTCGCGGTGGCGGCCCTGAAGGCGGGGGCCGTCGACTACGTCTGGAAGGACCTGCAGGGCCAGTTCCGCGAGCTCCTCGGCGAGGCCATCGATACCGCTCTGCGGCAGGAGGCTCTGCGGCGGGACAAGGAGCGGGCCGAGCAGGCGGTGCGGGAGGCGCGCGACCGGGCCGAGATCATGCTGCGGGAGGTGAACCACCGCGTCGCCAACTCGCTGGCGCTGGTGGCGGCCCTGACCCACATGCAGACCAACGCGGTAACGGACCCGGCGGCGAAGGCCGCGCTCCAGGAGATGCAGGCCCGGATCTCGGCGATCGCGGGCATCCACCGCCGGCTCTACACCTCCGACGACGTGGAAGCGGTGGACCTCGACGCCTACCTGGCGAGCCTCGTGGAGGAGCTCCAGGCGGCCATGAAGGCGGCCGGGCGCGACCACGCCATCCGCCTCGACGCGGCGCCGGTGCGGCTCGCCACCGACAAGGCCGTCTCGGTCGGCGTCGTGGTCACCGAGCTCGTGACCAACGCCTATAAATACGCCTATCCTCCTGAGGCGTCAGGGGAAATTCGGGTCTCCATCGCTCGGCAGGGCAGCGATGGCCTGACCCTGACCGTGGAGGATGACGGCATCGGCTGGACCGGCGAGGGCCAGCCGCGGGGCACCGGCCTCGGCTCTCGGATCATCCGGGCGATGGCGACGAACCTGCGCTCGGCCCTGGTCTATGGCGGCGGTCCGATCGGCACCCGGGCGACGCTCTCCTTCCAGCACTGAGGCGTCCCTAGACCAGCGCGCCCGCGTTCATGATCCCGTCCGGGTCGAGGCTGTGCTTGACCGCCGCGATCAGGCGCAGGCGGGCGGGATCCGAGTAGCGTTCCAGCAGGTCGCGCTTAAAGCGACCGATGCCATATTCCGCGCTGTATCCGCCGCCGTATTCCAGCGCGATCGTGTAGAGGTCGTGGGCAAAATCCGCCTCGATCTCGCGCGTGAACGCGACCCGGTCGCGGCCCGCCGGCACGACGAGGTTGTAGTGCAGGTTGCCGTCGCCGACATGGCCGTAGACCGAGAGCCGGACGTCCGGCAGGCGCTCGGCGAGCAGGGCGGCCCCGCGGGCGAGAAAATCGGTCAGGCGGGAGATCGGCACGGCGATATCGTGCTTGACCGATCCGCCGGCATGCTTCTCCCCTTCGGGAATCGTCTCGCGCACCGCCCAGAAGGCCCGGCGCTGGGTCTCGGACTGGGCCAGCACCGCGTCGACCACCCAGCCCCGTTCCATCAGGGCCTCCAGGCATCCCATCAGCACGTCGTCGAGGGGGATGCGGTCCGAGGAGGCGGTGAGCTCGAGGAGCACCGCCCCGCCGGGGCCGGCCTTCAGGCCGGTCTCGGCGCCGCGCATCTCCGTGACGAGGCCGAGGGAGGAGGCGGAGATCAGCTCGAAGGTCGAGGCGAGGTCGGAGGTTTCCCGGCGCACCAGGGCGGCCATCTCGGGGATCGGCGCCCCTGGGGCGAGTTCGAGCCAGGCGGTGGCTTGCTGGCCCTGGGCCGGCCAGAGTTTGAGGACGACCCCGGTGATGATGCCCAGCGTCCCCTCGGCACCGATGAAGAGCTGCTTCAGGTCGTAGCCGATGTTGTTCTTGCGCAGGGTCCGCATGTCGGAGAACAGCGTCCCGTCCGGCAGCACCACCTCCAGGCCGAGGACGAGGTCGCGGGCCATGCCGTAGCGCAGGACCTGGAGACCCCCCGCATTGGTGCCGAGGTTGCCGCCGAGGCGGCAGCTGCCTTCGGAGCCGAGGCTCAGCGGCAGGAACAGCCCGTCGGCCTCGGCGGCTTTCTGGGCGTCCGCCAGGATGGTGCCGGCGTCGCACGAAAGGGTGAAGTTCAGGGGGTCGACGGCGCGGATGCGGGTCATCCGCTCCAGGCTGACCACGAGCTGGCGCCGGCCGGGCTCCGGCGTCGCCCCGCCGACATAGCCGGTGTTGCCGCCCTGGGGCACGAGGCCGAAGCCCTGGGCCCGGGCGAGCCCGACGAGCGCCTGGACCTCCTCCACGCTGCGCGGGCGCAGCACGGCGGGGGTCTCGCCCTGCATCAGGTCGCGCTGGTCGCGGGTGTAGCGCCCGGTCAGGGCGGGGTCGGTGAGGACCCCGCCGGAGCCCAGCAGGGCCTCGAAGGGGGCGAGGGCGTCGCGGTCCGGCAGGGATTCCGGCATGGGGGAGACTGTTCCTGGCTGAGGTCGCGCGGGTTCGATCGTCGGGGACGGACCATGTCGTGCGGCCGCCCCGAAAGGAAGCACCCGGCTTTCAACGGGGGCGGAGGTGTCAGCCCCATGACGAACCGGGCAACTCAGCCGTTCCGGAAGGTATAGCTGTAGCCGTTGAGCGCCGGGGCGCCGCCCAGATGGGCGTAGAGCACCTTCGAACCCTTGGGGAAGAAGCCCTTCTGCACGAGGTCGATCATGCCCTGCATCGACTTCCCCTCGTAGACGGGGTCGGTGATCATGCCTTCCAGGCGCGCCGAGAGGCGGATGGCCGCGACCGTCTCCTTCGAGGGCACGCCGTAGACCGGGTAGGCGTAGTCCGCGTTGAGCACGATGTCGTCGGCGGTGATGGCCGGGGCGCCGATGAGCTCGGCGGTGTTGCGGGCGATCTCCAGCACCTGCGCCTTGGTCTGGGCCGGGGTGCAGGAGGCGTCGATTCCGATGACGTTGCGGGCGCGCCCATCGGCGGCGAAGCCCACCACCATGCCGGCATGGGTGGAGCCGGTCACGGTGCAGACCACGACGTAGTCGAAGCGGAGACCCATCGCGGCCTCCTGGGCCCGGACCTCCTCGGCGAAGCCGACGAAGCCGAGGCCGCCGAACTTGTGCACCGAGGCGCCGGCCGGGATCGCGTAGGGCTTGCCGCCCTTGGCCTTCACGTCTTCGATGGCCTTCGTCCAGCTCTCGCGGATGCCGATGTCGAAGCCGTCCTCCACGAGCTGGGTCTCCGCGCCCATGATGCGCGACAGCATGATGTTGCCGACGCGGTCGTAGACGGCGTCCTCGTGGGGCACCCAAGCCTCCTGGATCAGCCGGCACTTCATACCGATCTTGGCCGCCACCGCCGCCACCATGCGGGTGTGGTTGGACTGGACGCCGCCGATGGTCACCAGGGTGTCGGCCCCGCTCGCGATGGCGTCGGGCACGATGTATTCGAGCTTGCGCAGCTTGTTGCCGCCATAGGCCAGGCCGGAATTGCAGTCCTCGCGCTTGGCGTAGATCAGCACGTCGCCGCCGAGATGGGCGGTCAGGCGGGGCAGGTGCTCGATCGGGGTCGGGCCGAAGGTGAGGGGATAGCGCTCGAATTGCGACAGCATGGGCGGGGTCCTTCGTGGTCAGCCCACAAACGCTAGCAAAGAGGCTGCGAAAGGTGCTCTCGAAATCGGGGTTTGGATTTTGCAATGTTCGGCTTGCAGCCCCTCGCGACGGGCATCGCTTTCGTCGATAGTGCCCCTTGCGAAAGGATCTTTCATGGACGCAGGGCTGGACCGCATGGACCTGAAGATCCTGCGCCTGCTCCAGGCCGACGGGCGCATGGGCAATGCCGAGATCGCCAAGCGGGTGAACACCAGCGCGGCCACCTGCCACCGGCGCATCCAGCGCCTGTTCGACGAGGGCTACGTCCGGGGCGTGCGGGCGCAGATCGCGCCGGAGAAGGTCGGGCGCGGCTCCCTGGTGATGGTGGGCGTGGTGCTGGACCGCTCGACACCGGAGAGCTTCGCCGCCTTCGAGGCCGCGGCCCGGGCCATGCCGATGGTGCTCGACTGCCACCTCGTGGCCGGCGATTTCGACTACTTCCTCAAGATCCGCGTCTCCGACATGGCGGATTTCAACCGCCTCCACAGCGCGACCCTGATCGCCCTGCCGGGGGTCCGCCAGACCCGGACCTTCTTCGTCATGAAGGAGGTGGTCGACAATGCGCCGCTGGATATTTGAGACCGGTTGCGACCGGGCCGCGTGGCTTGTTGAGAAGGCTGCCGGCTTCGCCCGACGCACGGCCCGGACGCAGGGCGCGTTCCCCTCCCCCTTGTGGGGAGGGGTCAGGGGTGGGGGGTGGCTCCACTGGTGTCCTAAGATCGCTGGTCGCCCAACCACCCTTACCTTCAGCTCCTCCCCACAAGGGGGAGGAGGGCTGCGTCGCGCTCACGCTTCCAACCACCGATAAAGGTCCACCCCCATGTCCGACCAACCGCAGGGAATTCCGGAGGCCGTGCGCGCAGGGCGTCCGACGGTCTGGTGCAACCCGCAGGTCCGGTCGGCGGCCGAGGTCCTGCCCGGGCTCACCTTCGGCCTCGCCGAGGTTCGCGACGCGGAGGCGCGCTGGCGCCGGTGCGACCCGCTGCTGAAGGCGCTGTTCCCCGAGCTGGAGACCGGGCGGATCGATTCGCCCCTGCTGCCGCTGGCCCCGGAGGTCGCCGCCCATCTCTGCGGCAGCGAGGCACCGGCCGTCTGGGTGAAGGCCGACCACGACCTGCCGGTGACGGGCTGCATCAAGGCGCGCGGCGGCGTCTACGAGGTGCTGGTCACGGCCGAGCGGCTGGCCCTGTCGCGGGGCTGGCTGCGCGCGGGCGAGTCCTACGCGCGCCTGGCCGAGCCCGAGATCCGGGCCGCTTTCGGAGCCTTCACCGTGGCGGTGGGCAGCACCGGCAATCTCGGCTTCAGCGTCGGGGTGATGGCCCGCGCGCTCGGCTTTCAGGTCGAGGTCCACATGTCCCACGACGCCAAGGCCTGGAAGAAGCAGCGCCTGCGCGACATCGGGGCCCGGGTGGTGGAGCATGCGGGCGATTACGGCAGCGCGGTCGCGGCGGCGCGGGAGGCCTTCGGGGACCGGGCGGACGCGCATTTCGTCGACGACGAGAGCTCGGTCGACCTGTTCCTCGGCTACGCCGCGGCGGCCTTCGACCTGGAGCGCCAGCTGGCGGCGGCCGGCATCCCGGTCGATGCCGCGCATCCCCTGGTGGTCTACCTGCCCTGCGGGGTCGGGGGGGCGCCGGGGGGCGTCACCCTCGGGCTGAAGCTCCTGTTCGGCGACGCGGTGCACTGCGTCTTCGTCGAGCCCGTCGCCGCCCCCTGCATGCTGGTGCAGCTCGCCGCCGGGCTCGACCGGCCGGTCAGCGTCTACGACATCGGCCTCGACAACCGCACCGCCGCCGACGGCCTCGCGGTGTCGAGCGCCTCGCTCCTCGTCGCCGGCACCGTCGGCCCGCTCGTCGCGGGAATCGTCACGGTGACGGATTCCGCGCTCTTCGCCGGGGTCCGCGACCTCTGGCAGCGGGCGGCCCTGCGCCTCGAACCCTCCGCCGCCGCCGCCTTCGCAGCGGTCCGCCCGACGCTCGCGACCCGGCCGGACTGGCGCGACGCCACCCAGGTGGTGTGGACCACCGGCGGGGCGCTCCTGCCCGAGGCGGAGTTCCAGAAGGCGCTGGCGGCCGCAGGGTGAGGGGGTCGGCCGAGGGGCAGCTCCATCACCCCCCGTGCCCTCCACCTGAAGCACCCCGTCATCCCGGGGCCGCGCAGCGGAACCCGGGATCCAGAAACACATGTGGTGCAAGGACCTGCACTGTCGGCGGCTCTGGATTCCGGGCTCGCCTTCGGCGCCCCGGAATGACGGCGCGGATTTGTCGGCGATCGGAACGCCCGCAGCTAGTCGGGATCGGAGGCAGGCAGGGGCGGCTCCCCCCGTGGCCCCTCGCCCGCATAGGCGTTCAGAATCGACCGCAGCAGGCCCGGAAAGCGGGCCTCCACCTCGTCCCAGCGAGCGTGGTTGCGCATCTCGATGCCGTGGCGCTCGCTGCGGATCAGCCCAGCCTCGCGCAGCACCTTGAAGTGGTTGGAGAGCGAGGATTTCGGGATCACCCGGTCGCCCAAAGCCGCGAGCGACGTGCAGGCCTCGACGCAGCCCGCCCGCATGATGTTGGCGAAGATCGCGGCCCGGTTCGGGTCGGCCAGGGCGTGCAGGATCGCACTTGCCTGCAGGTCCTCGGGCGCGGGGTGAAACATCGGTCTCATGGTTTCGACGTCTAGGGGCTTGATCCCAGCTTCGGAAGTTCCGAACTTCAGAACTATGGGACGCAGGGCGCCATGGCGGCGCCGGCCCAGGGTCGAAGGATGCTGAGATGTCGAAGCTTCAGGGCAAGGTAGCCGTCGTGACCGGCGCGTCGAAGGGCATCGGCGCGGGAATCGCCACGGCGCTGGCACGGGACGGCGCGGCGGTGGTGGTCAATTACGCGTCGAGCCAGGCGGGCGCGGAGGCGGTGGTGGCGGGGATCACCGCCGCGGGCGGGCGGGCGATCGCGGTGCGGGCGGACGTCTCGAAGGCCGCGGAGGCGCAGGCCCTGATCGAGGCGGCGGTGGCGCAGTTCGGCCGGCTCGACGTGCTGGTCAACAATTCCGGCGTCTATGAATTCGCCCCGATCGAGGAGGTCACGGAGGCGCATTACCGCCGGCTCTTCGACGTCAACGTGCTGGGCGTCCTGCTCGCCTCCGGGGCGGCGGCCAAGCACCTCGGGGAGGGCGGGAGCATCGTCAACATCTCCTCGGCCATCACCCATGTGAGCACCCCGGCCGCCGCGGTCTACAGCGGGACCAAGGGCGCCGTGAACGCGATCTCGGGCGTCCTCGCCAACGAGCTCGCCCCGCGCCGCATCCGCGTCAACACGGTCAGCCCGGGCTACGTGGTCACCGAGGGCACGCACACGGCCGGCATCACCGGCTCGGAGATGGAAGCCGGCTTCGTTGCCCAGACGCCGCTGGGCCGTGCCGGCCACCCGGGCGACATCGCCGACGTCGTCGCCTTCCTGGCCTCGGACGAGGCCCGCTGGCTCACCGGCGAGAACATCACCGCCAGCGGCGGCATCCGCTGAACGGTCCGGCCTCGGGCGCCCCGACGGGGCGTTGCGAGGCCGGCCCGATCAGAGACCCGGCGGCGCCCAGATCGGCAGGGAAGCGGCGTCGACGGCGCGGGGGAGCAGGCCCTCGGCGCGGAAGGCGTCTGCGATGGTCTGCTGCTCGGCGAGGGCGGCGTGGGTGACGGGCTCGACCTGGTAGCTGCGCCGGGCATTCGCCTGCCGGACGATGGCCGGGTCGAGCTTCCACAGGGCGCCGAGCCGGGCGGCGGCGGCGTCCGGGTTGGCCTTCACCCAGGCCCCGGTCTCGCGCAGCTTGCCGAAAAGCAGCGCGAGCACGTCCGCGCGCTGCGTCGCATAGTCGGCCCCGGCAAGGTAGTAGCGCTTGTACTGGGACAGGCCGGTGCCGTCGCGCAGGACGCGGGCGCCGGTCTGCTGCTCGGCCGCCGACAGGAACGGGTCCCAGGCGACCCAGGCCTCGACGCTGCCGCTGGCCAAGGCCGCGCGCCCGTCCGACGGCGTCAGGTAGGCCGGGCTGATCGCCTTGAAGGGCAGTTTTTCGGCCGCGAGGGCGGCCAGGAGCAGGTAGTGGCTGCCGGCCCCCTTGGTCACCGCGACCTTGCGGCCCTTCAGGTCGGCGACCGTCCTGATCGGCGAATCGGCCGCGACCAGGACCGCCTGCGCGGTCGGCGAGGCCGCCTCCTGGGCGATGTAGGCGATCCGCGCCTGGGCGGCCTGGGCGAAGATCGGCACGGTGTCGGCCACATCCGCCGACACGTCGATCTGCCCGGCATTCAGGGCCTCCATGATCGGCAGGCCGCTGGTGAACTCGTGCCACGTGACGGTGACGTTCAGCGGCGCCAGGGCCTTCTCCAGGGCGGACTCCTCCTTCAGCAGGGCGATCAGCGTCGAGGATTTCTGGAAACCGATGCGGAGTTTGCCCCCCTCGGCGGCCCGGCCGGAGCCGGGGGCGAGGGTCAGGGCGAACAGGCTGAGCGCGGCGGCGGCGCGCAACGCGTGGCGGCGATGGATCATGGGGTCTCGTCTCGTCAGGGATGCTTGTGGATGGGGTCGACCCAGTGGACCGTCTCGGGCCGTTCGACGGGCTCGACCTCGGTGATGTTGACCACCACGGCCTCGTTGTCGGAGCGCACGAGGACGCAGTTCAGGGGCTGGTCCGGATCGGCGTTGATCTCCTGGTGCGGCACGTAGGGCGGCACGAAGATGAAGTCGCCGGGGCCGGCCTCGGCCACGTATTCGAGCCGGTCACCCCAGCGCATCCGGGCGCGGCCCGAGACCACGTAGATCACGCTCTCCAGGGCGCCGTGGTGGTGGACGCCGGTCTTGGCGTCGGGGGCGATCGCCACGGTGCCGGCCCAGATCTTCTGGGCGCCGACCCGGGCTTGGTTGATCGCCGCCTGCCGGAACATGCCCGGCGTCTGGGCCGTGTTGGCGTCGAGCTTGTCGCCCGGGATCACCCGCACGCCGTCGTGCTTCCAGCGCTCGGCCGCCGCGTGGGCGTGGTCGTGGTGGCTGTGGTTATGATCGTGGTTGTCGTCGTGGTCGTGGTCGTGGTCGCCGTGCATGGCTCGCCTCTCGCGCTGGACTTCGCGGCCTATCGTACCGCAGCGGCTCCCGGTTCGAAGCTGCGATCGAGGATCGCCGCGGCCTTCGGCGCGCGGGCCTGCGGGATCAGCCCGGAGCGGACGTAGAGGTCGATGTTGCGCTGCTCGTCGGCGATGACGGCCTCGTCGATCGGCACGGCCCGGTACTGCGCCCGGGCGAACCAGCGCAGGGGCACCGCCTCGGGCAGGCCGATGAGCTTCGACCAGACGGCGGCGTAGGGGGCGGGATCCTTCAGGGCCCAGTCCCGGGCCGCCACGAGGCGCCGCCCGAAATCGGCGAGCTGCGCCCGCTTGGTCGTCAGGGCGGCGTCGCTCGCCACCGCGAAGCTCAGGCCCGGCGTGATGCCGTTGCCGTCCCGGACCACCCGGGCGAGGCCGGCGAGCTCGGCGGTGGAGGTGTAGGGCTCCCAGGTCGCCCAGGCGTCGACGCTGCCGCTGGCCAGGGCGATCTTGGCGTCCGCCGGTGGCAGGAAGCGCAGGGTCACGGCGCTGGCCGGCAGACCCGCCTCTTCGAGGGCCGCGAGCACGACCTGATGGCCAATGGAGCCGCGATTGGTGGCGATGCTCTTCCCCTTCAGGTCCGCGACCGTCCGGATCGGCGAATCCTTCGCCACCAGGATGGCGAGGCCGTCCTGCCGGTTGCGGAAGGCGAGGAACGCCTTCACCGGCACCCCGGCGGCGGCCGCGAAGGTGAAGGGCGCGTCGCCCACCCCGCCGGCATCGATCGCCCCGGCATTCAGCGCCTCCAGCAGGGGCGCGGCGGCGGGAAACTCGCTCCAGTCGAGGCGGTAGGGCAGGTCGGCCAGCACGCCGGCCGCCTCCATCAGGGCGCGGGCATTGCCGCGCTGGTCGCCGACGCGCAGCACCGCCTCGTCGGCGCGGGCGAGACCGGCGAGGGCCAGAAGCGCGAGGACCGCGAGGGGAAGCCGCATCACGCCGCCTCCGCCCGGGGACCGCGCCGGGCCAGCAGCCGGCGGACCGCCGGGATCAGGGTGCGGCCATACGCGAGGGCGTCCTCCAGGGGGTCGAAGCCGCGGATCAGGAAGGTGCGCACCCCGAGGTCGTGATAGGCCAGCAGCGCCTCGGCGACCTGCTCGGGCGTGCCCACCAGGGCGGTGGAGTTGCCGGACGCCCCGGTTTCCCGAGCGATGGCGGTGTAGAGCCGGGTGTCGAGGCGGTTCCCTTGCGCCGCTGCGGCCAGGAGGCGGCGCGAACCCTCGTTCTCCGGGGTCGCCGCCGGGCCGAGCCCCTGCGCGGCCCGGGTGGCGCGGGTCCGGGCCAGGATGTCCTCCGCCCGGGCCCAAGCGGCCTCCTCGGTGTCGGCCAGGATCGGCCGGAACGACAGGCTGAAGCGCGGGGACCGCCCGTGGGGCGCCGCCGCGGCGCGGACCGTCCGAATCGCCTCGCGGACCTGATCCAGGCTCTCGCCCCAGAGGGCGTAGGTGTCGGCGTGCCGGCCCGCCACCGCGATGGCGGGCGGCGAGGCGCCGCCGAAATAGACCGGGATGCCACGCGGATCGACGGGCTTCACCTCGGAGAAACCGCCCGCGACCCGGTAGTGCGCGCCGGCGAAATCGAAGGGGCGCGCGGCGGTCCAGACCTGCCGGGCGATGGCCAGGAACTCGTCGGTGCGCGCGTAGCGCTGGTCCTTGGTCAGGTGGTCGCCGTCCCGGGCCAGCTCGCGGTCGTCGCCACCGCTGATCGCGTGGAGCGCGACGCGCCCGCCGGTGAGCTGGTCGAGGGTGGCGAACTGGCGCGCCGCCACGGTGGGCGCGGTGAAGCCCGTGCGGTGGGCGATCATCAGGCCGATGCGCTCCGTCACCGCCGCGACCTGCGCCGCGAGCAGGAGCGCGTCGGGCGCCGTGGCGTAGAAGGCCACCAGGATGCGGTCGAACCCGCCCCATTCATGGGCCTGGGCCAGCAGGCGCAGGTAGTCCCGGTCGATGGCCGGGCCCGTAGGCGCGTGGATCTCCGACTGTTCGCGGGGGGCGGCGAAGCCGATGAACTCGACGGCGTCCGGTTCGAGGAAGCTCATGACGTCCCTCTCAAGGGTATGTGTCGGCGACGGGCGGCCGGGCTCGGCCAGGGCTCGCCGAGCCGCCTGCATCGTCCCGTTCACTGCCCCGCGAGTCAACGAGAACGTTCTTTTTAAAGAACCAATTGACGGAGGAGACCATCCCACGTCGCATCGGTATCCTGGAATATCCTGCGTCTATGCTCCCCGCAGCCTCCGTTTCGGCGGAAATCGCCGCATGCCTTCCGACTGCGTCGCCGCCCGAATACACGCTTGTTCTCTAAAACGAACGCCCGTAAGAGCCCAGTGGAGTACCACCCGGGAGCCCATCGCCATGACCTCCACCCACCGGCCGCTTCCCATCGCGATCATCGGCGGCGGCTTCAGCGGCCTGATGGCGGCGGAGCAACTGCTGCGCGCACTGCCGGTGGACCGCCCTGTGCTGCTCTGCGAGGGCAGCCGCCCCTTCGGCCTCGGGCTCGCCTACGCCACCCCCAACCCGGACCATCTCCTGAACCTTCGGGCGAGCCAGATGAGCGCCGACCCGGAGCGGCCCGAGGACTTCGCGGACTGGCTGGCGTGCACGCCCCTGGGTGCGGCGGAGCGGCAGGGAATTCGCGAGACCGAGGCCGGCACCTTTGCGGCGCGCGGGCTCTACGGTCGCTACCTCGCCGAGCGCTGGGACCGCGTGGCGGCCGGGGCCGGCGACCGGCTGATCCCCCTGCGCGCGGCGATCCGCGACGTGGAGCCGGTGCCGGAGGGCTTCCGGCTGCACGGCGCGGGCGTGCCGCCCCGGGTCGTGGCGGGCCTGGTCCTGGCGATGGGCAACCTTCCGGGCCCGGCGCTCGCGCCGGGCCGGCACCGGCTCGATCCGTGGCACCCGGAGGCGTTCGGCACCCTCGACCCGGCGCGCGACGTGCTGGTGATCGGCACGGGCCTGACCATGATGGATTCGGTGGCGGCCCTGCGCCGCGAAGGGTTCGCCGGCCGCATCGTCGCCGTGTCCCGCCGGGGGCTGCTGCCGAAGCCCCACGCCGCCGTCCCGGCGGCGCGGCGCCCCGAGCTCACCCCCGAAATCCGCAGCTCCGCCCGCGCACTCGTCGCCGCCATCCGGCGCGAGATCGCGGTGGCCCAGGCCGCCGACGCCGACTGGCGCGGGGTCATCGACGCCCTGCGCCCGATCACCGACGCCCTCTGGGCCGGGCTGCCGCGGGCCGAGCAGGCGCGAATCCTGCGCCATGTCCGCCCCTACTGGGACGTGCACCGCCACCGCACGGCGCCCCCGGCGGCGGAGGCGATCGTGGCCGAGATCCGCAGCGGCGGCCTCGTGGTCCGGGCCGGGCGCATCCTCGCCATCGACGAGGCCCCGGATGGAGCGGTGGTGACGCTGCGCCCGCGCGGCACCGACGGACGCGAGCGGATCGCGGTCCAGGGCATCCTCGACGCCACCGGCTTCAGCCGGCTCGCCGAGACTGACGACCCGCTGATCCGCAACCTGCTGGCGCGCGGCCTCGTCCGGCCCGGCCCGTTCGGCCTCGGCATCGCGGCGAGCCCCGGGGGCCGGGTCGCTGGCGCGTCGCACGACGCCCCGATCTGGGCCTTCGGGCCGATGCTGCGCGGCGTGGTCTGGGAATGCATCGCGGTGCCGGACATCCGCGACGCGGCCCGCCCCCTGGCCCGGGCGGTGGCCGACCAGCTCGGCGACCGCCTGGCCGCCTGAGCCTTTCGCCGAAACGGTCTTCGGTGAGACGCCCCTCTCCGCCGCGCCGGATCTTTGGGAGCACATTCCCGGGCGATGCGGCTATCGTCTCTTCCATCGGCCGCACGGATACGCCGACGATCGGAGCCGACGCCATGAGCCAGCCGTCCCAGCATCACCGCCGCCGCGCCTTCCGCCCCGCCCCCTGTCGCCGCTGCGTAGGACGCAACGCGACGCAGACAGGGCAACAGTTCGGCGGGGATAACGACCATGAGCTTTCACACCACAGCCTTTGAGCCGACCGGGGCCGCGAACCCCGCGATCCTGGCCGGACCGCACAACGTCCGGCGAAGCTACGGTCGGGCGGCGGCCGCCGCGGCGATCGAGAACGGGCTCCTGCCGCACGAACTCGCCGAGGTCCTGGCCGGCCGCAGCGTGGTCGAGGCCTTCCCGGTCGCCTGGCGCGAGAGCGTGTCGGACTACGCCGACCGCGCCGTCGCCGAGATGATGGTGGCCTATCTGAGCCAGCCCATCGCCTGAGGGGTCGGTCCCCCACGGCGCTCCCCAGCTTCCTATCCCGCCGGCCGCCGGGCGCGGGTGTGCAGCAGGTTGAGGATCAGCGCGGTCCAGCCCGTCTGGTGCGAGGCGCCGAGGCCGCGGCCGGTGTCGCCGTCGAAGAACTCGTGGAACAGCAGGGCCTCTTCGGCGCCGGGGGCGGGCGGGATCGGCGGCCGGTCGCCGAAGGCCGGGCGGCGGCCCTCCGCATCCTTGGTGAACAGGGCGATCAGCCGGTCCTCCAGGGCGTCCGCGATGGCGGCCAGGGTCCGGTGGTCGCCGGAGCCGGTGGGGTACTCCACCAGGAAGTCGTCGCCGTAATAGGTGTGGAAGCGGCGCAGGGCCTCGATGATGAGGTAGTTCATCGGCATCCAGACCGGCCCGCGCCAGTTCGAGTTGCCGCCGAACATGTTCGAGGTGGAATCCGCCGGGTCGTAGCGCACCGTGAAGGAGGCGCCGAATTCGTTCAGCGCGTAGGGCTGGTCGCGGTGGGCCTTCGACAGGGAGCGGATGCCGTGGGCCGAGAGGAACTCGGCCTCGTCGAGCATCCGGCGCAGGAGCGCCTTCATCCGGTGGCCGCGCAGGAGCGACAGCAGCTTGCGGTCCTGCACGCCGCCCTCGTCCCAGCGGGAGACGAGGCAGGCGAGGTGGGGGCGGTGCTCCAGGAGCCAGTTCAGGCGCCGCGCGAAATCGGGCAGGCGCTGCAGCACCCAGGGCTCGATCACCTCGACGGCAAAGAGCGGCACCAGGCCGACCACCGAGCGGACCCGCAGGGGCAGCATGCCGCCGCCGGGGATGTCGACCTCGTCGTAGTAGAACGCGTCCTCCTCGTCCCAGAGGCCGAAGCCCTCGCCGCCCATGTCGGTCATCGCCTCGGCGATGAGCAGGAAGTGCTCGAAGAACTTCGAGGCGGTGCTCTCGTAGACGTCGTTGTGGAGCGCCAGCTCGAGGGCGATGCGCATCATGTTGAGGGCGTACATCGCCATCCAGGCGGTGCCGTCCGCCTGGTGGATGCGGCCGAAGCCCGGCGGCGGGCGCGAGCGGTCGAACACCCCGACATTGTCGAGGCCGAGGAAGCCGCCCTGGAAGACGTTGCGGCCGTCCGCGTCCTTGCGGTTCACCCACCAGGTGAAGTTGATGAGGAGCTTGTGGAACACGCCCTCCAGGAAGGCGAGGTCGCCGCGCCCGCCGCGCCGGTCCCGGTCGATCTCGAAGACCCGGTAGGTGGCCCAGGCATGGACCGGCGGGTTGGCGTCGCCGAACTCCCACTCGTAGGCCGGCAGCTGGCCGTTCGGGTGCATGTACCATTCGCGGGTGAGGAGCAGGAGCTGCTTCTTGGCGAAGTCCGGATCGAGCAGCGCCAACGGCAGGCAGTGGAAGGCGAGGTCCCAGGCGGCGAACCAGGGGTATTCCCACTTGTCCGGCATCGAGAGCACGTCCGCTCCGGCGAAGTGGCGCCAATGCGCGTTGCGGCCGTTGTCGCGCTCCTTGGGCGGCACCGGCTGCAGCGGGTCGCCCTTGAGCCAGAGCCGGACGTCGTAGGCATAGAGCTGCTTCGACCAGATCAGGCCGGCGGCGGCCTGCCGGTAGATGGCGCGGGAATCGGCATCCCCGATGCCGTCCTGCAGCGCCTCGTAGAAGGCATCGGCCTCGGCGATCCGGCGATGGACGATGGTGCCCTCGCGGTCCACGGGGCGCAGGCGCGGGCCGGCCGCGAGGCGTAAGGTCACCCGGGTGGTCTCGCCCGGTTCCAACTGGCGGAAGTAGTGCAGCCCGAGCTTGGTGCCGGCATCGCGCCGCACGGCCCCGTCGTCGCCGTCCACGATCGCCGCGTGCAGGCCGTCCTTGAACGGGCCCGGAGCGTCGGGCTCCCAGCCGTGCAGGCGCAGGTTGGTGTCGTTCTCGCAGAACAGCGGGTCGGGATAGCCGTCGAAGCTGAGGCGGTAGAGCCCGAGGCGGGGGTGCTCGCAGGCGATGCCGCCGTCGGGGCGCAGGGTGAGAGCCGGGCGCCGGTGCGCCGCCGCCTCGCACCAGGACCAGGTGTTGCGGAACCAGATCTGCGGGATGATGTGCAGGTCCGCCGTCTCGGGGCCGCGGTTCACCGCCGTGATCACCACGTGGATGTCCTCGACGTCCTCCTTGGCGTATTCCACCGTGACGTCGAAGAAGCGGTTCTCGGCGAACAGCCCGGTGTCCTCGATCTCGTATTCCGGCTGGTCGCGGCCGCGCTGCAGCCCCTCGCGCACGAGGTCGTCGTAGGGGTAGGCCCCCTGCGGGTAGCGGTAGAGGAACTTCAGGTAGGCATGGCTCGGGACCGCATCGAGGTAGTGGTAGACCTCCTTGACGTCTTCGCCGTGGTTGCCCTCCTCGTTGGCGAGGCCGAACAGGCGCTCCTTCAGGATGTGGTCGCGCCCGTTCCAGAGGGCGAGGGCGAGGCACATCTGCCCGCGCTCGTCGCAGAGGCCGGCGAGCCCGTCCTCACCCCAGCGATAGGCCCGCGAGCGCGCCTCGTCGTGCGGCAGCGAGCGCCACGCATTGCCGTCCCGGCTGTAATCCTCCCGCACGGTGCCCCACTGGCGCTCGCTGAGATACGGGCCCCACAGGGACCAGGGCCGCTCGCCGCGCCCCTGCTCGGCGATGCGCCGGCGCTCGGCCCAGCCGTCGAGCTCGCTCATACCCGCCTCACGGTGCCGCGCGCCGGGCGCGCCGCCGTCCCGGTCCGGGGCGGGGCAGGGCGGGCGGAGGGGTCGGCGGTGTGGCGGGGCGGGAGGAGGGCGATCATTAGGTCCGGGGAACTTCGGGGCAGGGGAGTTCGGGGCGGGGAACTTCAGGGCAGGGGATTTCGGAACGGGAGGCGGCTCAGATGCATCATCAGCGCCAAGCCGGCCAGACGCCGTGCCGTTTTCGCATCCGCGGACCCGGGCCCCGGAGGTCACCACATCGTCTGGCGCGCCCGCTCGGCCCAGGACGCGTCGTAGGCCTCGCCGCCGACGCGCCCCCCGCTCAACCCGGCCAGGATCTCGCCGGGGCTCGGCAGGGTCTTCGGATCGACGTGGCTGTCCGGGCGCCACAGGCCCGAGCGAATCAACGCGCGGGCGCATTGGAAGTAGACCTCGCCCACGGTGATCACGAGGGCGGTGCGCGGCGCCTTGCCGTCCACCGCGAAGCTGGCGAGCAGGGCCGGATCGTCCTCCACCACGGCTCGGCCGTTGACCCGCAGGGCGTTGCCGATGCCCGGGATGAGGAACATCAGCCCCACCCGCGGGTCGCGCACGACGTTGCGCAGGCTGTCGATCCGGTTGTTGCCGCGCCGGTCCGGCAGGATCAGCGTGCGGGGATCGGCGACGCGCACGAAGCCCGGGACATCGCCGCGCGGCGAGCAGTCCAGCCCCTCCGGGCCGACGGTCGCCAGGGCGACGAAGGGCGCGACCGCGATGAAGCGCCCGTAATCCGGGGTGATGTGGTCCGCGACCTTGGTGGTCGAGGCCTCCCCGACGGCCCCGGGGGCTCCGTAGATGCGCTCCAGCTTTTCGATCGTCTCGACGGCCGCCATCGGTTTCCTGTCCCATCCTCGTGATCTGTACGCGCGAAACCTGGCCCCTCATGGAGACGCCTCGTGACGCCGCTGTGTCCGGCGCGACACGGGTCGGCTTTGTCGGTACGACCACCGGCACCGGACGGGCCGGGCCGCGTTGCCCGCTCGCAGCCGCATCCATCCGCACCGGAGACCCGCCCCATGACCCTCAAGATCCTCGCCGCCTCGGCCCTCGTCCTGGCGAGCCTCGGCCCGGTCCAGGCGCAAGGCCTCGTCCAGGGCGCGCAGGAAGGGGCCGCGCGGGGCGAGCTGGCGGCCGGCCCCCTCGGCGCGGTGGTGGGCGGCGCGATCGGCGCCGCCGTCGGCACGGCCAACGGTATCCTCGGCGTCGACCGGCGCGAACGCTTCCGGATCTACGCCAGCGCCGAGCGGCGGCCGTCCTACGCCTATCAGGGCACCGTCCGGGTCGGCGCCGTGCTGCCCGAAGACGGCGTGGTCTACTACGACGTCCCGTCGGAATTCGCGCTGAAGGGCTACAACTACACCATCGTCAACGACCACCCGGTGCTGGTCGAGCCGGGCACCCGCCGCGTGGTCGAAGTCATCGACTGACCCGCGCCGGAGCGCGTCGGCCGAACAGGCCCGAACGGTACCTGCGGGGAGGGGCCGGCCGCGATGGGGGAATCAGGCGGCGAGGCGGTCGTCCGCTTCCCGCAGGAGCGGGATGGCCGCCGCGGGGGCGGAGGGCTTCGGCCGCCACGCCGCGTCGAGGCTGAGGAGGGCGGCCCGGACCTCGTCCAGGCACGAGGGCTCCCCCTCCGCCATGCCCTCGGAGGCCGCCACCTCCTTGAGGTGTTCGTCCCAGGCCCAGCGCCGCAGGATCTCCCGCTTGACGCCGCGCATCAGGCGCGGGTGATCGAGGACGGCCCGGACGGTGCCGAACACCGCGGCCGGGTTGACGAGCGCACGCTCCCAGTCCGGGTCGCGGCGTCCAGGGTCCGGAGCTACGGGCGGCGACCTGTGTCCGACGGCGAGGATGGTGTCACGCATGGGGGTCTCGCGCTCCAATCAGGCACCGAGCGGCGCCGCGGCCTGCACGGCGACGCTGGCGGCGAGGATCACCAGGGCCACATCCCAGGCGGTCACATGCCAGGCAGTGACGTCCCAGGGCGTCGCGCGCCGGGTATCGCCGGGTGCGTCGTCCCCGGTGATCGCCACGGCGAGCCAGACATAGCCGGCGCCCGTGAGGAGCCCTGCCAGGGTCGCGCCCGCCAGGGCCGGCCCGGCCAGCCACGCCCGCAGGAGCACGGCGAGCCCGACGCAGAGGCCTGTTGTGACGACCCCGTCGACAAGGCGCGTCACGTCGGCGCCGTGCCACGGCATCCCGGCCCGGCGGTGCCCGTCCGGCCGATGGGGCGGGCTTTTCAGCGGAAAGGTCGGCATGCCGCACCTCCGCCCTCAGTTCAGACCGTCCGCCGCAGCGGCCTCGCCCGCCTGGCCGTCGCGGGCGCAGATCCCCGCCACCGGTACCGCGTCCAGGGCCTGGAGCGCGGCCAGCACCGCGTCGAGGGGCACCGGCTCGGCCCGGCAGCCCTCGAGGCACCGCAGGGCCGGGCAGGACTCGACGGCGCGCGAATCCGAGGCCCAGGAGGCCAGGACGGCGCGCTTCTCGGCGAGCGACAGGCCCGGATAGGTCAGCACCTCGCGCGGGTGCCGGAAGACGTCGCCCGGCGCGACGAAGGCCTCGAACGGATCGACGGCCGTCGCCCGGAGGGTCGCCGAGGCCAGCGGCCCCAGGCGCTCGATGGGTGTGTCCAGCAACTGCATGACATCCTCCTCTTCGTGAGCAAGGGTCTCTTCGTGAGCAAGAGTCTCTGGGTGAACGGGGATCTCCTCGGGAGCGCGGGATCGGCGGGCGCGACCCGAGGGTCCGCGCCCGCCGCGTCAGGCCGCCCGGGCTCGGGCGCCGGTCAATGGGCCGTCCCGGTCTGCACGCCGCCGGTGATCGCAATGCGGCGCGCCGAGGCCGGAACCTGGGCCGAGCGGGGCAGGGTCACGCTGAGGACGCCGTTCCGGACGGTAGCCTCCGCCTTGTCCTTCTCGACCGCGAACGGCAGCGCGATCGTCCGCTCGAAGCGGCCGTAGGCGCGCTCCGTGTAGCCGCGGGCCGCGTCGCTCGTCTCCGAGCGCTTCTCGCCGCGCAGGGTGAGGACACCGTCCTCGATCAGCACCTCGACATCCTTCTCGTCGAGGCCCGGCAGCTCGGCCGAGACCCGCAGGCCCTGGTCCGTCTCGACGAGTTCGACGCTGGGCCAGCCGGCGGCGCCCCGGCCGAGGGCGGAGGCGCCGTTCAGGCCGCTGAAGACGTCGTCGAACAGGCGGTTCATCTCGCGGTGGAGGGTCAGGACGGGGCTCAGCGGCTCGGACCGCATCGGCCCGAGCACGGCGGCCCCCGCGTTGCGCGTCCAGGGAAGAAGATCTCTCACACTCATGTGCACTCCATCAGCAGGGTTGACGTCCAAAGGTTTTTCGCGGGCCCGGAGGTCTTCACGGCACCACGGGTCCGCGAGGGATCGGATGTCCGAACGGGGCCGGATTCGGATCGCCCGGCGACCGGGCGGGGCATCAGGCGGCCTCGGGCTGTCCCTGGCCGTGGGTGCTCTCGCCTGTCCTTTGGCTTTCGACGCTCCGAGCGCCGGGCTCTTGCGTTTCCCTCGGCTCGGGTTCCCCGATCCGGGCCGGCGCGTTATCCTGTCCGACGGCGCCCGGGGCCCCGCCGATGGCGATGCGGCGCGGCTTCAGAGCCTCGGGAACCGCGCGCTTGAGGTCGACGGTGAGGAGCCCGTTCTCCAGGGACGCCCCGAGCACGGTGACGTGTTCGGCGAGGTTGAAGGTCTGGCGAAACGACCGAGACGCGATTCCCCGGTGGAGATACTGCCGCTCGCCCTCCGGGCCCGTCTTCTGGCCGGAGACCAGCAGGGTGGTGTCGTGCTGGACGAGGTCGATCTCGTCCGGCGTGAAGCCGGCCACCGCCATGGTGATGCGATAGCTGTCCTCGGCGGCCTTCTCGATGTTGTAGGGCGGCCAGGCCGTCGAGGCCTCAACCCGCTCGGCCTGGGTCAGCAGATCGAACAGCCGGTCGAAGCCGACCGAGGACCGGAACAGGGGTGACACATCGTAAGTCCTCATGACCACATCCTCCGTTGAGCAACGTGATGACGAGGGACGCCGGACGCGTGCGCCGGCGCCCTGATCGCGGGCCATCGAGCCCCGCACGCGCGAAACGTCGTCGTTTGCGTGCGGTTCCGGGCCGCGACCAATTTTTTTCGGGGTTCCGTTGCCTCGGCACGGCATCCGGGGGCGCCGCCTGCACGGCGATCACGCCGATGGGCGTCCGGGCGGCGGTGACCGGTGGTCTCGGGCGGCCCCTGCTCGGCCGTTCCTTGGTGGAGGCGGGCCTGCGGATTCTGCAGGCGCCCGAGCGCGGGCCGGCCCTGCCGAGAACGGAGGTCCCGGTGATCGGCGCGGACCGCGCGGGCGAACTTCGACGCCCCGCATCATGGTCCCGACCGGGAGCCTCGCGGGGGCGACGCTGGCCCTGCGCGTCGCCCTGCCGTAAGCCACCCGCCTGGATCGCATAGAGGGAGAGCCTGTGATGAAGGTCGCCGTGATGGGGGCGGGGTCGGTGGGGTGCTATTACGGCGCCCTGCTGGCGCGCGCCGGGGCCACCGTCACCCTGGTCGGACGGGCGGTCCACGTGGACGCGATCCAGGCGCGCGGCCTCCTCCTGGAGACCGCGGCCGGGCAGGAGGCGGTGCGCCTGCAGGCCACGACCGAAGCGGCGGGGGTGGCCGGCGCCGACGTGGTGCTGGTCTGCGTCAAGTCCGGCGACACCGAGACGGTCGGCCGGACGATCGCCCCGTTCCTGACGCCCGACGCAGCGGTGCTGAGCTTTCAGAACGGCGTCGACAACCCCGAGCGGCTCCAGGCGGTTCTCGGCCGGCCGGTGGTGCCGGTGGCGGTCTACGTCGCGACCGGGATGCCGGGCCCCGGCCATGTCCGGCATTACGGCCGGGGCGACGTGGTGATGGGTCCGTTCCCCCGCAGCGCCGAGGTGGCCGCGCTCTTCGCCGCCGCCGGCATCCCGACGGAGGTCTCCGACCGCGCCCTCGACGCCCTCTGGGGCAAGCTGATCGTCAACTGCGCCTACAACGCCCTCTCGGCGATCACGCGGCTGCCCTACGGCCGGCTTCTCGGAGTACCGGGCATCGACGCCGTGATGACGGACCTCGTGGCCGAATGCGTCGCCGTCGCGCAAGCCTCGAGCATCGCGGTGGCGCCCGACATCCTGATCCAGGTCCTCGCCCTCGCGGCGACCATGCCGGACCAGATCTCCTCCACCGCCCAGGATCTGGCACGAGGCAGGCCCAGCGAGATCGCCCATCTCAACGGGTTCATCCTGCACAAAGGCCAGGCGGCCGGGATCGCCACGCCGGTCAATCAGGTGCTGACGGCGCTGGTTCGGGCGATGGAGGGCGGGGCATTTGCATAACAAGTGAGCCCGCCGCCAGAAGCAAAATCGAAAGGATCTTAAGTAGGATTTTAAAGAACGGCGTCGCCCTAGTTATTTGGCCCCGGCATTTGGTGAAGCGGGTTTGACCTGAAGCGACCGGGCTCTGCGGACCATGCTTTGCAGATGGCCTCGTAGGGCGTGAGACCCTGCAGCGACTCAGGCGCCGGCCAAAGTTGTAGGTGCTGACGAAGTCGGCCAGACGGGCGCGGAGCTGCTCGTGGCTTTCATAGTGGTAGCGCTTGACCGTCGCGTCCTTGATCGTGCGGTCCATCCGATCGACCTGCCCATTCGTCCAGGGGTGCCGCGGCTTGGTCAGACGATGGTTGATATCGTTTCGGGCGCAGGCAGACTCGAAGCTGTCGGCTCGGAAGGTCTCTCCGGCGGCAATCGCCTGCCTGATGATGGAGGGGGCCAAGGCAACGTTGCCGGGTGTCGTAGTGCCGTTGTCGATGAGCACCGTGTGCACCTTGTACGGCACCGCATCGATGAGATGGCGGAGGAAGTCACCCGCAACCCTCCGCGGTACCTTCTCATGCAATTTCACGAAGGCGAACTTGGTCGTGCGGTCGATGGCGACGAGCAGGTAGAGCCGCCGTTCCGCCGCGTGGACCTCAGCCAGATCGATGTGGAAGTCGCCGGGTGGGTCGTCTTCGAAGTGACCTGACTGGCTGGCTTTGGACCGGGCTGATTGAGAGGATCAGCCAGGACTGAAGGAGCTGGACATGCGGCGAGGTCAGAAGACGGGTGCGGAGCACCTGACCTGACTGGCTGGCTTTGGACCGGGCTGATTGAGAGGATCAGCCAGGACTGAAGGAGCTGGACATGCGGCGAGGTCAGAAGACGGGTGCGGAGCAGGTGGTGCTGAAGCTTCGCCAGATCGAGGTTCAGACGGCGCAGGGCAAGAGTTTAGCCCTGGCCTGCAAGGAGGTCGAGATCTCCGAGCAAAGCGACTCACGCTGGCGCAAGGAGTACGGCGGCTTGCAAAATCGACCAGGCGCGCCGGATGAAGGATCTGGAGCGCGAGAACGCGCGATTGCGCCGGCTCGTGGCTGACTTATCGTTGGAGAAGCAGGTGCTGGCGGACGTCGCCGCGGGAAACTTTTTCTCGATTCGGGGTTCATCGGTCAACTCCCTTTCGTGCGCATCCTGGTTCGGCGCGTGAACGGTCCTGTGGAGCTCTTGCTTCTCTCCGAGGTCGACGTGGGCCGCCTCATGATGGGATCAGAGGGAGTGAGTGGAGCCATCTAAGCCGCGCGCTCGGCAGAACCGACGCTCGAGTTTCCTCGGTCTCACCCGCTCCCGTCGTCCCCACAGGGACCTCCTCCACGCCGGAGGAGCTCGGTGTTACGTTATGCTGGTGTGCGGGCCTCAGGCCGCCGTAGCGGTCGCGACCGACCAGCGGAAGTCCGTCTCGTCGCGCCACATGCGGTGCAGCACAATCGCCAGCTTGCGGGCGACGGCCACGAGCGCCTTCTGCATGCCCCGCCGCTTGGCCACCGCCAGTCCCCAGACCTTCAGCGAGGACCACCGGCCGCGCGGGCTGGTTAGCAGCACGAGCGCGGCCTCATACAGCGCGGCACGCATCATCGTGTCCCCGCACTTCGAGATCCGTCCGATCCGCATCGTCTCGCCGGACTGGTAGAGCCGCGGCGTCAGACCGTAATGTGCCCCAACGCATTGCGAGCGCCCGAACCGAGCCGGATTGTCGACGCAGGTGCGGTAGGTCAACGCCACGATCGGCCCGACGCCAGGCGCGGTCATCAGCCGCCGGCAGATCGGATCGGTACGGACCTGGTCCAGCAGCATCTTGTGCAGCTTGGCGAGCTGGGTCCGCAGCGCGGAGCGTGCCTCTAGCAGCGGCAGGACCACGGCCGCGACGAACGGCAGATCGAGCACGAGGTCGCGCACGCGCTGCTCGAACCCGGCAGCCCCCACGACGCCGACCTTGAGGCCGAAGTTGCGCAACTGGCCGCGTAGGTCGCTCTCGATGTCGTAGGCCTTGCGCTGCAGGAGCTTGCGCGAGGTCAGGAGCAGGCGGCGCTGCTGGCTGGCCGGCGTCTTGACGTGAACCGGCTTGAACAGGCCGACCCGCATCATCTGGGCGATGCCCATGGCGTCATTGCGGTCGGTCTTGTTGATGCGCACCGAGAGGGCAGCGTGCATGTGACGGGTCTCAACGCAGATCGCCGGGAGCCCTGCCTCGACCAGGCCGGCGTAGAGCCAAGGCGAGAGCGGCCCCGCCTCCAGGCCGACACGCCCGTAGCTGTGTCCGAGGTCGCTGAGATGCCGGCTGATAACCTCGGGATGGCTCTCGACCGTGGCGCGGTGTACGACCTTGCCGTGGGGATCGACGATGCAGATCGCGGTCTCCTTCACGGAGACATCGAGGCCGACGTGGTGCTGCTGGTCCATGGCAGGGCTCCGAGGTTGGTTCAGAGCACCATCATGCCGCTTCCACCGCGCGACGCACCCCGAATACCCCATCTAGCCCCGGAGCGACRCCGGCAGGCCGCCGACGGCATCAGGGAGAAGTATGGTCTCTCAGAACGCCATGCCTGCCGGATCGTCGGCCAGCACCGGGGCACGCAACGCTACATACCGACCGTGCCGGCTGACGAGGATGCGCTGACCCGCGCCATCGTCGCCTTGGCGTCCGAGTACGGACGCTACGGCTACCGCCGCGTCACCGCGCTGCTGCAGGCAGCGGGGTGGCAGGTGGGGAAAGAACCGGCTTCAGTGGATCTGGCGTCGTGAGGGGCTCAAGCTCCCGCAAAAGCATCGGCCGCGAAGCCGGTTGTGGTTGAACGACGGCTCCTGTGTGCGGCTGCGGCCGCTCCATCGCAATCACGTCTGGAGCTTCGACTTCGTGCAAGGCCAGACCCACGACGGGCGAAGCCTGCGCATCCTGACGCTGATTGACGAGCACAGCCGGGCTTGTCTCGCCCTGAAGGTGGCCCGGCGCATCAACAGCCTGGGCGTGATCGAGGCCCTGGCCGATGCGATGTGTCTGCATGGCATCCCGGGGAACATCCGTCGCAACAACGGCCCAGAGATGATCGCGAAGGCTTTGCGGAAGTGGGTCGCCAAAACCGGCCCGCAGATCCAGTACATTGCACCAGGATCGCCGTGGGAGAATGGCGACTGCGAAAGCTTCAATGGCAAGCTGAAAGACGAGTGCCTACGCCAAGAAATCTTCTACGCGCTCAAGGAGGCACAGACCGTGATTGGGATCTGGCAGAATACCTACAACCGTGTTCGGCCGCATTCGTCGTTGGGCTACCGGCCACCGGCGCCTGTCACCCTCCCGGATCTGGCCTTCCAGCTACCCATGGCCGCCACCATGCAGTAGCCTCTCAATCGGCTCGGTCCAAAATACCGGTCAGGTCAAGGAGCGCGAAGGCGTATGAAAACATGTTTAGCAAAGCCCGGCAGCAGGAGCGCGAAGGCGTATGAAAACATGTTTAGCAAAGCCCGGCATCACCTGGGACGAGGCCAATCTGC
>NZ_LMRM01000005.1:0-193422 GCF_001426045.1 Methylobacterium sp. Leaf94 | reverse complement strand
CGCAACTTGGCAACGATCTCCTCAGGTTTCGGGTGCTTTGCCATCTCGTCCGTCCTCCAGGCTCAAAAGCCATACCAAAGGGCGGACCACTTCAATGGGGGCGGATCACCAGCACCGGGGCACGCAACGCTACGTGCCCACGGTACCGGCTGACGAGGATGCGCTGACCCGCGCCATCATCGCCTTGGCGTCCGAGTACGGACGCTACGGTTACCGCCGCGTCACCGCACTGCTGCAGGCAGCGGGCTGGCAGGTGGGGAAAGACCGGGTTCAGCGGATCTGGCGTCGTGAGGGGCTCAAGTCCCGCAAAAGCATCGGCCGCGAAGCCGACTGTGGTTGAACGATGGCTCCTGCGTGCGGCTGCGGCCTCTCCATCGCAATCACGTCTGGAGCTTCGACTTCGTGCAGGGCCAGACCCATGACGGGCGAAGCCTGCGTATCCTGACGCTGATCGACGAGCACAGTCGCGCCTGCCTGGCGCTCAAGGTCGCGAGGCGCATCAACAGTCTGGGTGTGATCGAGGCGCTGGCCGATGCGATGTACCTGCATGGCATCCCCGACAACATCCGCTTGGACAACGTCCTACGTAGCGAGGAAGGACGGCTGGCTAGGCAACAGTTCTCCGTCCGCGAACATGCGCCCGCGGTGTGTTTGTCGTCAACGTCGATCCAGGCGGCTCCTGCCGATCCGGAAGAATTCTCGGCCATAGCGAACACAGGATCCAGCCGATGCACGCGGCACCGTGGTCCTCACCGTCTTAACACGAGATGTCGATCCAGGCAGGAGACCCGAGCATTGTCTACAGGGTCGTGGTTCTCACGCCCTCACGGCTCTGCTGAGAGGGGTTCTCCCACCTGGTACCGGCCCCTCGACGAAGGGCCGGTAGTCGGCACCGGTCTTAATGACGGCGTGCACCACGCGCGCCATCTTGGCGGTGATCGCGGTCAGCGCCTTGCGCCGCAGGTCGGCATCGTGCCGGTCGCGGGCGATGTAGCGCTCGAACTTGTCGCGGAAGCCGTTCTCCCGCTGCCGGATGGCCACCTGCCCAGCCAGCCAGCCAGAGCGTGCGCCGGAGCCGGGCGTTGCCGTACTTCGACAGCTTGGTCTGGCCGCGGAAGGTGCCGGACTGCTGGGTGGCCAGATCGAGGCCGCAGAACTTCAGGAACTGCCGGTGATGGCTGAAGCGGCGCAGATCGCCAGCCTCGGCCAGGATGGTCAGCGCGTTAATCGGGCCGATACCGGGAATGCGACGTAGCAGCTTTTAATCCGAGCTGTCCGTCAGGAGGGCGTCGGCCGTGGCCTCGATGGCGTCGCGCTGCCGGATCAGCCCGCGCACCTCGCCGATGACGAGCCGGAACATGCTCACCGCCGGAGCATCAGGCGGCACCGGCAGTCCGATCGAGATGCGGGCCGTCTCGTAGATGTCGCCGAGCAGTTGCGCCTTGGCGACCTTGCGCCCGACGACATCCCAGGCGGCGGCGATGAAGGCCTCCTTGCTCAGCGCGGTGATGCTGGCAGGCGTGGGGAAGCGATCGAGGAAGGCGAAGAACCAGTCCGAGCGGCTGTTGTGGCGGAAGCGGTCGACCTCCGAGAAGTACAGCGGCAAGTAGTGGGTCAGGATCCGATGCAGCACCTCGGTCTTGGCCCGCGAGACGGCGTCGTGCGTCTTGGACAATTCCTGCACCTCGTTGATGCCGGCGGCGAGCGGATCTTGGTAGACCTGCGAGGCGCCGATGCGGATCATGTGCAGCATGACCTGGGCGTCCTTCGGGTCGTTCTTGTTCCAGCCGTTGTGCAGGGCCTCGCGGGTGCGGGCGAGTCCTACGGACGAGATCAGGCGCACGGCAAAGCCGGCCTGGAGCAGGCGCCAGGCGATCGGGCGGTGATAGTTGCCGGTCGCCTCGAACCCGCAGGTCACCGGCTGACCGAGATCGGTTAGGAGCGCGATCAGGCGGTCGTGCTCGGCACGGGTGTTGAGCACGCTCAACCGGCGTCGACGGCCGGAGCCGGGCACCTCGATCAGGACCTCATTTCGGGCTTTGGCGACGTCGATGGCTACGAGAACGCCGGCCGGCGGCGTAAGCTGTGGTCTGGTCATGGTCGATCCGTCTCTGGAATGAGGCTTCGAACACCGTCACTCTAGAGACCTGCCGATCGGCCATGACCGCCCAGGGCGGCACGCTGCGCTCAGCATGGCTTCGCGCGCCGCCCTAGAACCGTCGAGCCACCTTCCCGATGTGCTATGGACCGGAGTTCGCCGGTCGCATGCTCGACCAGTGGGCCTACCTGAACGGGGTCGAGATCGACTTCTCACGACCGGGCAAGCCGACCGACAACGCCTATATCGAGTCGTTCAACGGCCGCCTACGAGCGGAATGCCTAAACGCCTCGTGGTTCCTGTCGCTGGCTGATGCCCGCGACCGCATCGAGGACTGGAGGTGCCACTACAACGACGATCGGCCCCATACGGCCCTGGGCGGCTTGACGCCCCGAGCCTTCGCCAACCAAGCTGTCACAGCCCGAGAACTTGCATAGGCCGTGGACCACAAACGGGGTCAACCCCAACCATGCAGTAGCCTCTCAATCGGCTCGGTCCAAAATACCGGTCAGGTCAACATCCCAACCGCGTTCTAGCGAACGATATGTAGCTGCAGGAAGCATCGTTTATTTTCTTAATGAATCGTACAAAGGCGGTTCCATTTTATTGCGGTCGATAAGGCAGGAGTGTCCTTAAAAGCCGTTGGTCTTTTCCTGCCGCGCTGCCCAAGCACCTGAGCCAAACTTCTATCCCCTGGTGAGGCTCAGCTCGGTCGGCGCACCTGATGTGACAATCACCTGCAAAGCCTTCTGAAGAACCCGCTGAGTGGTCGCGCGCGTCGCTCGATGGGGGCATCACGCGCTGGCTCGAGCCGACGGGTCGGTGAGGTTGTCCCTTGAACGCAGGGCGAGCCAAGGCCCCACCCTTGGGAAGCTGCGTGTCAAGCGTGGCCGTTCCGGCAGGGTGTCGTGGCGGCGCGGGGGTCGTGGACGCGGAGATCCATCCGCCGGATGCCCCTCGGTTTGGACGCGGGCAGCCGTTCGCAAGGCCCTGGGCCTTCCTCCTGCCCAGCGGTTCGCGCGTCACGTCGCATCGCTCGCGAAGGGGGGATCACGGCCGTGAGCCCTTCGCTCAGACGCCTCGGCCCTGTTCGGCAGGATCCCTGAGGAATCGCCGAATCCATCCGCCGACGCGCGCGCCGTCGTTGGGAGCATCGAGTGACGCCAGGGCCCGGGCCCGCACGGCTGCGTCGAGATCGCCCGGACGGTGCCCGGCGATGAGGTCACGGGCATAGTCGGTGGTGAATTCCGGGTGGAACTGGACGGAGAAGGCGCGCCGGTTCGAATAGGCGAGGATGCCGTGGGGCGTGAAGGCGCTGCCCGCCAGCGTTCGGCTCCCCGGCGGCGCCTCGACGACCTGATCCTGGTGGATGGCCGGGACGGCGACCCGCGGCTCTCCATCCATCCAGTCTGCCGCCCGAGGAATGTCGTAGGTGTGCAGCCCGATCCCCCAGCCCTTCGGCGATTTCTCGACCCGTCCGCCGAAGGCGGCCGCCATGACCTGATGCCCGAAGCAGATCCCCACGAGAGGTTTGTCCGGGTCGAGATCACGCAGGGAGGCGATCAGCGTTCCGATCCAGGGGAGGGGATCGTAGGCGCCGGTCGGCGAACCCGTCACGAGGGTGGCGTCGAAGGTGTCCGGATCGGTGGGCCATTCGTCCCGGTTCACCCGGAACACCGTGACGTCGTGCCCGGGGCCGAGCCGGTCGGCGGTCATCCGGCCATAGCCCGGGTATTGGCCGGCGAGCCGCTCCGGGGGCGTACCCGCTTCGAGAATCGCGATCTTCATGGATGGGAGACGGTGAACCGGCGTTTCACCCCCGATACCAGAACCCCCTCCGGTCGGCCCGCCGATTCTTCATGTGAATTGCGCCGCGGCAGTGATTCGCGATTCGGGCCTCGGAAGGTGGGCGATGGGCCCGCGTCCGGCTGCCCGACCGACCGGCACCGCGATCCGGCGCAGGACCCGGTTTCGCGCGCGCTCCCGTTGTGCAACAGTTCCGTAATACGTCCGCATGGTCTTCATCCATGGGAGTCTTCCCGTGGCACCCTCGTGCCGACACGGGCTCAGTGACTTCATCCGAAACGGAGGATACAACGGCTGGCCGCCGGGGAAGTTCCCTTCATGAGCTGTCATCTCGATCAGGGTATCAGGCCAGATACATCCGATCCGCAGCGGCTTGCTGAGCTGGCCGCGCTCGACATCCTCGACACAGCTCCGGAGCAGGCGTTCGATGATGTCGTTCAACTGGCCCGGTTGCTGTGCGGATCGCCCGTCGCCTTGATCAGCCTGGTCGACAGCGATCGGCAATGGTTCAAGGCCCGCGTCGGGTTTCCCCGCTGCGAGACCGATCTCAATGCGTCGGTCTGCGTCTACGCCCTGAGCGAGCCCGACCTGCTCGTGATTCCCAACCTGACGGGCGATCCCCGCACCTGCCGGAACCCTCTCGTCACGGGAGACCCGCATATCCGCTTCTACGCCGGCGCCCCCCTGCGAATGCCCAGCGGCCGCGTGCTCGGCACCCTGTGCGTGCTCGATCACCAGCCGCGCGCGGGTGGTCTGACGGACGATCAGGCGGACGGTCTGCGCCGCCTGACGCGTCAGGTGACGACGCTGATCGACGAGCGCCGGCAGATCGCCTTGGTGAAGGCCGAGGAGGTCTATGCCCGTGCGGCCTCCCTCCGGCGCGCCGCGCTGATCGAACTCGGGGATTTCCTGCGGAACGAGGCCTCCGTGCCGGCGATGACGCACCGGGCGGCGGAGATCGTCGGCCGGACCCTGGACGCCAGCCGGACCGGATACGGCGAACTCGACGGGGCCGGCGAGTACATCACCATCCATCGCGACTGGACCACCGTCGGCTCGGACAGCCTCGTCGGGCGGCATCGCTTCATGGACCACGAGACCCTCGGCCCCTGCCTTTCGCGCGGGGAGACCCTCGTGGTCGACGCCGTGGCCGAGGATCCGCGCACCGTGGAGGCGGCCGCGCTCCTCTCGCGAATCAATGTCGGCGCGATGCTCAACGTCCCGGTGCGTGAGCGCGGTCGCAGCGTCGGCCTGTTCTTCGTGCACAGTGACGCGCCGCGCCCGTGGCGGCACGAGGAGATCGCCTTCGTCCGCAACGTCGCGGATCGCGTCCAGGTGGGCATCGCGCGCCTGCGGGCCGAGGAACATCAGGCGGTGCTCAATCGCGAGCTCAGCCATCGCATGAAGAACATGCTGGCCATGGTCCAGGCGATCGCGACCCAGACCCTGCGCAGCGCACCCGACCTCGAGACCGCCAGGGACGTGCTGGCCGACCGCCTGATCGCGATGAGCAAGGCCCACGACCTGCTTCTCAGCGGAACCCGCGAGAGCGCCAGCATCGAGGCGGTCATTCGCGGGGCTCTCGAGATTCACGACGATGCCCGGTCGGAGCGGCTGCACCTGGCCGGTCCCTTCGTCCAGGTCGGCTCCAGGGCCGCCCTCTCCCTTGCGTTGATGGTCCACGAACTGGCGACGAACGCGGCCAAGTACGGGGCGCTGTCCCGATCCGAGGGCTCGGTCGCTGTGATCTGGACCATCGAGACCGAGGGGCCCGAAGCGATGCTGTCCCTGTGCTGGACCGAGCGTGGCGGCCCCGCGGTGGTCACCCCGACGCGCCGGGGTTTCGGAAGCCGCCTGATCGAGCGCGGCCTCGCCGGCGCGGTGGGCGGGGCGGTAAGCACCACCTACGCGTCCACAGGCCTGGTCTGTACCCTGGCTGCGCCCCTGCGCGGGATAGAAGCGGAGGAGTAAGGCCCATAGGGTCCGCCGGCTCGGAGTGCGGGACGCGAGGATCGCTCGAGGCCGGTGGCGGCGACAGGGCCGCTATGCCGGACCTTTTCTCGACCGCGAAGCGTTGAGGTTCATGCCCTACCCGACCTCCTCCAAAGGCTCGCACGCTCTCGTGGTGGAGGATGACGGTCTGATCCGCATGGATGCCGTCGATATTCTCGAGCGGGCGGGCTACGCCACCCTTGAGGCTCAGACCGCGGATCAGGCCCTGGACCTGCTGCGCCGCTGCCATCGGGACGTGACCATCCTGTTCACCGATGTCCGGATGCCCGGCACGCAAGACGGCTTCTCCCTGGCGCGGGAGACCGCGCGGACCTACCCGCACATCGCCATCCTGGTCTCGTCGGGAATTGCCCGTCCCGTCGTCGGCGACATGCCCGCGCTCGCCCATTTCATCGAGAAGCCCTTCAGCGCCCGCATCGTCAATCGCCATCTGCAGCAGATGATCGACGAGAACGGGTTGAAGGTTCAGTAGCGCCTGGGCCTGGGCTACGCCCCCGGGCGCCTTTCACCGCGCCCCTTGCCCCCGGCCACCACCGCGCGGCGTTGCGAAAGGCGCCGCGATCGGCCTCCGGCGGCATTCGGGTTCAGAGCGCCGGGTCGCAGAGCGGCTTGCCCGAGGCCGGCGTCGCAAACCCTTTCGCCGCGAGCACGGCCAGACCCATCAGGACGAGGAAGATCGCGAAGATCACCGGGTTGTAGACAACCAGGGCGACGAAGCAGACCGCCGCCAGGGTAAGGGCGAAGGCGGGCGCCGCCGGGTAGAGGGGGGCGCGATAGGGACGGGCGAGATCCGGCGCGATCCGGCGCAGCCGGAACAGGCTCGCCAGGCTCATCCCGTACATCACCAGCGCGCCGAACACCGCCATGGTGACGATGCTGGCGGTGAGCGACTGCCCCGCGATCGTCACCAGGTTGTCGCTGTAGATCGCCGCGATCCCAACGACGCCCCCGGCGAGGGTGGCGACGTGCGGCGTGCGGAAGCGCGGGTGCAATCGGGCGAGTCCGCGGGGCAGGAAGCCGGCCCGGGCCAGGGCGTAGATCTGGCGCGAGTAGCCCATGATGATGCCGTGGAACGAGGCGACGAGGCCGAACAGGCCGAGCCAGACCAGCATGTGCAGCCAGCCGCTGGATTCCCCCACCACGCCCTTCATCGCCTGGGGGAGGGGATCGTTGAGATTGCTCAGGGTCCGCCAGTCGCCCGAGCCGCCGGCGAAGAGCATCACGCCGAAGGCCAGGACCGTCAGGGTCAGCACGCCCGTGATGTAGGCGATGGGGATGGTGCGTTTGGGGTCCTTGGCCTCCTCGGCGGCCATCGCCACGCCCTCGATGGCGAGGAAGAACCAGATGGCGAACGGGATCGCGGCGAACATGCCGCCGATCGCCGGCAGGCCGAACCGGTCCGCGCCGGCCCAGCCGTGGGCGGCGAAATGCGACCAGGCGAAGGCCGGGGCGACGACGCCCATGAAGATCAGGAGTTCGGCCACCGCCAGGATCGTCACGAACAGCTCGAAGGTCGCGGCGATCTGCACGCCGACGATGTTGAGGCACATGAAGACGAGGTAGGCGCCCAAAGCCGCATGCTTCGGATCGAGGCCCGGGAACTGCACGTTGAGATAAGCGCCGATCGCCAGGGCAATGGCGGGCGGGGCGAACACGAACTCGATCAGCGTGGCGTAGCCGGCGATGCAGCCGCCCACCGGCCCGAAGGCGCGCCGGCTGTAGGCGAAGGGGCCGCCGGCCTGCGGGATCGCCGTGGTGAGTTCGGTGAAGCTGAAGATGAAGGCGACGTACATCGCCGCCACGGCCGTGGTGGTGATGAGGAAGCCCAGGGTCCCGGCGGAGGCCCAGCCGTAGCTCCAGCCGAAATACTCGCCCGAAACGACGAGCCCGACTGCGATGCCCCAGAGGTGGAAGGCGTTCAGGCCCCTGTGGAGGCCGCTCGTCTCGGTCTGCATCGCCCTGGCTCCGTCCGCCCGCCGCGGGCGGGGGAGCTTGAAGCAAGAGCGCTGCCGTGCCCTCGCGTCGGACGGAGGACTGGCACCGGCGCGTTCAGGCGGCGCTGGCGCGGGGCCGCGGGCGGCGCCAGGGGTTGCGCCGGGAGGGCTCGGACGCCTTCGTCCGGATGTCCATGGGATTGCCGCGCCAGACGATGGCGCCCCGCAGCCAAGCGCTCACCCACAGGGCGGGAACCAGGGCGTCGCGGATCAGGAAGGCCAGGAGCAGCCGGGGGTGCCGGTACCAGCGCGCCCGGACGGCCAGGGCGATCTCGGCCCCGTACCACAGGCCTGTGAGCCCGAGGAGGAGGCCGGCCAAGGGGATGGACGGCGCGGCCGCGAGGGCGGCCGCGAAGGGCAGGAGCGGGCCGCAGCCGATCTCGGGGGCGAAGAAGAGCGGGAAGGTGACCCGGCGCAGGCGCGCCCAGCGCAGCTGCCGGGACCAGACCTCGGCGAGGGTGCGCTGCCCGAGGGGCTGGTCGAAGGGGACGGCCACGAGATGCACCTGCGCCCCCGCCGCGCGCACGAGCTTCGTCGCCGCCGCATCCTCGGCGATCTCGGACGCGAGCGCCCGGATGCCGCCGCGGGCCTCCAGGAAGGGCTTGTGCCAGAGCATGCTCTTGCCCTGGGCGAAGCCGAGGCCGAGGGCCTCGCCGGTATATTGCCAGCGCGCCTGCAGGGTGTTGAGGAAGGCGCATTCCACCGCGGCGAACAGGCCCGCGGGGCGGGCCCCGATCGGCGTCGAGCAGACGAGGCCGGTGTTCGGGCGCCAGGCCGCCTGCAGCTGCTGCAGGTAGTCCGGCGGCATCGCGACGTTTGAGTCGGCCAGCACCACCCAGTCGTGGCGGGCCGCCTCCCAGCCGCGCACGCAATTGTTCAGCTTCGGGTTGTCGCTGATCCGCTCGTCGCCGACGATCAGGCGGGCGGGCACGCGGGGATGCGCCGCTATCAGGCGCTCCAGCAACGGCACGATGGGGTCGGCCCCGTGGGCGACGCAGAAGATCAGCTCGTAGTCGGGATGGGCGAGATGGAAGCCGCGCGTCAGTAATTCCTCGCTGAAGGCCTCGACGCCGCAGACCGGTCGCACCAGGGAGATCGGGGCGGCGCTCGGAAACACCGACGCGCCGTTGCGCCGCCCGATCCGCAGGGCCGCCACCGCGATGCCCACGAGGTTGATGCAGGTCAGGGCGACGCATAGCCAGAGGGCGGCCGTGGCGCCCGGCTCCGACAGATCCTGCAGCGCCTGGTCCCACATCCGCGACGTCCCCCGTTCGCGAAACCCCACCATCGCAGCCCGGCGCGGGTTGGACACCGCGTCGCGTCCCCGGCTGCACAGCGCCCCTAACAGCCGTGATGCTTCAGTCGTATGACAGCCCCGGATCACGAGGGGGGATGCGGGTGGCGGAACCGGTGCAAGGGGCGAGACCGGCGCGTGTGGCGATCGTGGGGGCCGGGATGGCAGGGGCGAGCGCGGCACGCGCACTCCACGCGGCCGGGGTCTCCGTCGCCCTGTTCGACAAGGGCCGGCAGCCGGGGGGCCGCATGGCGAACCGCCGCGACGACGAGACCGGCCTCAGCTTCGACCACGGCGCGCAGGTGATGCGGGCGCACGGACCCGCCTTCCGCGCCCGCCTCGCCGACTGGGCGGTCAGCGGCCGCGTCGCGCCCTACGATGCGCCCGGCAGCGTCACTGCCGTGCCCGACATGACCGCGCCCGTGCGCGACCTCCTCGCCGGCCTCGACGTACAGGTCGGGCGCACCGTCACCGCCCTGGCGCGCACCGACGGCGGCTGGCGACTCACCCTGGCGGAGGCCGGCGAGGACCGGCTCTTCGACGCGGTCGCCCTGACGCTGCCGGGCCCGCAGGCCCTGCGCCTCCTCGCCGCGAGCGGTCTCGCCCTGCCCGGGGTCGAGCGGGCGACCTACGCGCCCTGCTGGTCGCTGATGCTGGCCTGCGCGCAAGACCTGCCCCTCCCGGGCGACGTCCTGCGCCCCGCGGACGGGCCGGTCGCCGCGATGTTCCGCGAGGGCGCGAAGCCCGGGCGCCCGACCGCGCCCGTCGCCTACACCGTCCATGCCACGCCGGACTGGTCGAAGACGCATCTCGAAGAGGCCCCGGAGGCGGTGCGGGCCGCGCTGCTTGCCGCCCTGGGCGACCTGTTCGGCGACCCCGTCATCCCCTTGCAGGCCCGCGCCCATCGCTGGCGCTACGCCCTCGTGGAGGAGACCTGCGGCGCCCCCTGTCTCTACGATCCGGGCCGGCGTCTCGGCTATGCCGGCGACGGCTGCCTCGGGCCGCGCATCGAGGCCGCCTTCGACAGCGGGCTCGCCCTCGCGGACCGGCTGATCGCGGATCTCGCATGAGCCTGTCGCGATGAGCCTGCCCATCGTTTTCCACCCGGCCTACGAGGCGACCCTGCCCGAAGGCCATCGCTTCCCGATGCGCAAGTATGGGCGCCTGGCCGCGCTGCTGGTGGAGCAGGGACTGGTGCCGGGCGGCTTCGCGCGGCCGGAGCCCGCCGGGGCCGATCTCCTCGCCGCGGCCCACGACCGCGCCTACGTGGAGGCCGTGCTCGCCCTCGACGTCTCCCGCGAGATCGAGCGCACCATCGGCCTGCCCGTGGGCGCCTCAGTGGTCGCCCGTTCCTGCGCCTCGGTGGGGGGGACGCTGCTGGCGGCCCGCCTCGCCCTGGCGCACGGCCTCGCGGGCAGCACCGCCGGCGGCAGCCACCATGCCCGCCGCGAGACCGGCGCTGGCTTCTGCATCTTCAACGACGTGGCGGTGGCCGCGCGCACGCTGCACGCCGAAGGCACCATCGCCCGTGCCCTGGTGGTGGATTGCGACGTCCACCAGGGCGACGGCACCGCCGATTGCCTCGGCGGCACGCCCGATCTCTTCACCCTCTCGATCCACGCCGAGAAGAACTACCCGACGCGCAAGATCGCCGGCGACCGCGATGTCGGCCTGCCCGACGGCGTCGACGATGCCGGCTATCTCGCGGTGCTGGCGGCCCATGTCGGGCCGCTGCTCGATGCGATCCGCCCCGACATCGTCTTCTACAATGCCGGCGTCGACCCCCATCGCGACGACCGGCTCGGCCGCCTCGATCTCACCGATGCGGGCCTGCTGGCGCGCGACCGCTTCGTCGTCGGCGAGGCGCATCGGCGGGGCATTCCCTTCGTCGGGGTGATCGGCGGCGGCTACTCCACCGACATCGACGCCCTCGCGGCCCGTCACGCCCTGGTCTTCGCAGCCATGGCCGAACGGGCGGCCTGACCGGGCACCCGTTCGGCCGTCGCGGCGGTGACCTCGACCTCGGCTTTTGACAGCGCCGCGTGGCGGGCGACGATCCGGTCGATCGTCCGACCCGGCTGCCCGCCGCAATACGGCGTGCGCAGGAGTTCGAAGCCGTGGGCATCCTCCTGCGCCAGGATGTGGCTGTCGCCGGAGGCGGGCGGCACCGGCAGCGTCGGACGCCGCCGCTTCAGGTCCCGCGCCGGGGCGACGCCGCCCATGCCGCGGAGGACCCGAGACCGCGATGTCGAAGGGGGGGCGTCCCGCGTGCCTTCCGCTGGCGCGCTCCCGGCGTCGGGAGGCCCGGTCGGCCGGCGACCGAAACGCGTCGGCATCGCTACGCGGCAGAGGTCTGTGTCGCCGTTCGCTCCGCAAGGTTCAAGAAACGCACGCGCGGCGCGCGTGCGGCTTCAGGCCGGGATCGGCTTCGGCAGGCTCCGGGCGGCGCTCTCCATGGCGTCGAACAGCTTCTCCAGTTCCGCGCCCTCGAGACAGTGGAAGCCCAGGGTGCGGCTGAGCAGCAAGCCCAGGGTGGCGAAGGTCAGCATCGCGCCGGCCCCCGGGCAGCAGGCCACGTCCTCCATCTGGGCGAGGCGCTGCTTCAGGAAGGCGTTGAAGCCCGCGAAGGCCTCGGGGTTTTCCGCCGAGGCCAGCAGGAGCGCGCGGGGAAACCCGTCCTCGTCGGCGTAGACCTGACGGGCATGCGCGATCAGGGCGAGGGGGAGTGCGGCCGGACCCGGACCCTGCTCGACCTCGTGCGCGGCCACGCTCTCGCGGATCTCCCGCAGCTTGCGCTCGGCCAGCGCGGAGATCAGTGCGTCCTTCGAGGCGTAGTGATGCAGCACGCCCCCCTTGCTGAGCGAGGCCTCGGCCGCCACCGCGTCGATGGTGAGCGTGCGGGTGCCCATGCGCCGGATCAGGCGTTCGGCGGCATCCAGGATGACCACCGGTCGGTCTTCGCGGCGGGTACGCGCCTTCATCATCGACGATCCAGCCGGTTCACCGGCGGTTTCGAGGGCGGGAGATCTGTTGCCAGAGCCGGCGCGAAGATCGGGAAACGACAATGGGATATCGGGGAACGACGGCGGCGGGAAGACGGTTCGCCGAAAAAAGAAACCGTCTGGACGGTCGGTAGCGGAGCCGATATGGGTGACGCCAGACAGGGCCTTTTCGAGTTCGAGGACGCGATGGTGGGTAGGCTGAGGGTGTGGCCGCGCAGGTGCGCGGGCGTGGCCTTCGTGCTCGCGGTCTGTGCCGTCGCGCTGGCGCCGGCCCGGGGCGGCGAGGCGGTGGCCGGGGAAACGGCCAGGGAGACGGGGAAGCCGGCGAGCCCCGCCGTCGCCGTCGTGCGCACGGCCGTGGCGCGCGCCACCACGATCGCCTCCGACCTGATCTTCACCGGGGATATCCAGGCCCAGTCCCAGGTCAACGTGGCCTTCCGGACCAACGGCAAGATCGCGCAGCGCCTCGTGGAGGTCGGCGACCACGTCACCGCCGATCGGGTGCTGGCCAAGCTCGATCCCCAGGAGCAGCGCGCCAACCTCAACAACGCCCAAGCCGCGCTCACCTCGGCCGAGGCGCTGCTGACCCAGGCCAAGCTGAACTTCAAGCGTCAGGAGCAGCTCCTCGCCAGTGGCTACACCACCCGCCCGAGCTACGACGATGCCGAACAGCAGCTGCGCACCACGCAGGCCTCGGTGGATTCCGCGAAGGCCGCCCTCGGCAGCGCCGAGGAGCAGTACTCCTACACGGACCTGAAGGCGGGCGTGGACGGCATCGTCCTCAGCCGGACCTTCGAAGTCGGCCAGGTCGTGCAGACCGGCCAGACGGTGCTGGCGATGGCCCAGGACGGCCCCCGCGACGCGGTCTTCAACATCTTCGAGGCGGTGCTGGCCGCGCCCCCCGAGAGCAAGACCGTGGAGGTGACGCTGCAGGCCGACCCGCGGGTCAAGGCGTCCGGCCGGGTGCGCGAGATCTCGCCCAGCGTCGATGCCGCCTCCGGCACGGTCCGGGTCAAGGTCGGGCTCGACGCGACGCCCCAGGCCATGAGCCTCGGCGCCATCGTGGTCGGCACCGGCAAGTTCCGGCCGCGCCAGGCGATCGTGCTGCCCTGGTCGGCCCTCTACCGCTGGGAGAACGCCCCGGCCGTCTGGGTCCGCGATCCCACCCACAGCACCGTCGCGCCCCGTCCGGTCGTGATCGAGCGCTACGGGCCCAACACCATCGCGCTCAAGGGCGGCGTCGAGCCCGGCGAGGAGGTCGTCATCGCGGGCATCCAGCTCCTGCGCCCGGGCCAGACCGTTGCCGTCTCGCAGACCCTGGAGGCGGCGCGATGATCCGCCCGACCCTGCTCCGGTCGACCCTGGGCGCCCTGGCGCTCGTCTCGCCCCTCGGCGCCTGCCAGGCCGCCGAGGAGACGGCCCCGCCGCCACCCGTACGGCCGGTCCTGTACCGAGTCGTGAAGCCGGTAGCGGCCCAGGTCTTCGGCCCCTTCGCGGGGGTCGTGGCCCCCCGCTACCAGTCGGAGATCGGCTTCCAGATCGCCGGCCGGATGATCGCCCGCGACGTCACCGTGGGCGACATCGTCCACAAGGGCCAGCGCATCGCCGCCCTCGATCCGGTGGTGACGCGCTTCGCCCTGACCCGCGCCGAGGCGGACCTCGCCGACGCGAGGGCGCAGGCCGAGAACGCGAGCGCCACGGAATCGCGGCGCCGGCGCCTGCTGGCCGGCGGCAACGTCACCCAGGCCCAGCTCGATACCGCCGTGGCGAGCCGCGACACCGCCCAGGCCCGCGTCTCCCAGGCGGAGGCGAACCTGCAGCGGGCCCGGGACCAGATGGGCTACACCGAGCTGCACGCGGATTTCGACGGCGTCGTCACGGTACGCAGCGCCGAGGTCGGGCAGGTGCTCAGCGCGGGCCAGGCCGTGGCGACCCTGGCCCGCCCCGAGGAGCGCGAGGCCGTGGTGGACATCCCCGAGGAGCTCGTCGGGACGATGCCCACGGATGCCCAGTTCACGGTGGCGCTCCAGAGCGCCCCGGACGTGACGGCGACGGCGCGGGTGCGCGAGATCGCCCCCTTCGCCGACCAGACCACGCGCACCCGGCGCATCCGCATGACCCTGCTCAAGCCCTCCGAGGCCTTCCGGCTGGGCTCGACCCTCACCGTCACCCTGGCGCGGGCCGAGGCGCCTCACGTCGACCTGCCCGCCGCCGCGGTGCTGACGGAGGACGGCCGCGACGCGGTCTGGGTCGTCGCGCCGGACGGGAAGAGCGTGCGCAAGCGGCCGGTCACCGTCACCCGCCGCGACCCGGAGCGCGTGAGCATCGGCACGGGCCTGAACGCCGGAGAGCGGGTGGTCCTGGCCGGGGTCCACTCGCTCCAGGAGGGGCAGGCCGTGCGCTTGCCCGACCCGGCGCCCTGAGCCCGGGCACCGCCGCCATCCATGATCAGCCGCCATCCCGGTGAGGCGAGAGCAAACCCGTGAAGTCCTTCAATCTCTCCGAATGGGCCTTGGAGCATCGCTCCTTCGTCTGGTTCCTGATGCTGATCTCGGTGGTGGCCGGCTTCCTGGCCTACGAGCGCCTCGGCCGCGAGGAGGACCCGCCCTTCGCGATCAAGACCATGATCGTGCAGGCGCGCTGGCCGGGCGCCACCATCAGCGACACCCTCGATCAGGTCACCGAGCGGATCGAGAAGGAAGTGCAGCAGATCGATGCCGTCGATTTCAGCCGCAGCTACACCACGCCGGGCCAGGCCACGGTGTTCGTGCAGCTGCGCGAGACGACGCCACCCAAGACCATCCCGGCGATCTTCTACCAGGTCCGCAAGCGCATCGGCGACATCCAGGGCACGTTCCCGCAGGGCATCCAGGGTCCGTTCTTCAACGACGAGTTCGGTGACGTGTTCGGCAACGTCTACGCCTTCACGGCCGACGGCGTGACCCCGCGGCAGCTGCGCGACTACGTCGAGCGCGTCCGCGCCGAGGTGAAGAAGGTGCCGTCTGCGGGCAAGATGCAGCTCCTCGGCGCCCAGGACGAGGTGATCTACCTCGACTTCTCCACCCGCAAGCTCGCCGGCCTCGGCCTCGACACCAACTCAGTCATCCGCACCCTGCAGTCGCAGAACGCCATCGCGCCCTCGGGCGTGATCCAGGCGGGCCCCGAGCGGGTCTCCGTCCGGGTGGGCGGCCAGTTCGTCAACGAGGAGAGCCTGCGCGCCGTGAACCTGCGGGTGAACGATCGCTTCTTCCGCCTCTCCGACGTCGCCGAGATCTCCCGCGGCTTCACCGACCCGCCGACCGACCTGTTCCGCTTCAACGGCCAGCCGGCCATCGGCCTCGCCATCGCGATGCAGCCCTCGGGCAACCTGCTCACCTTCGGCCACGACCTGAAGGAGCGGATGCGCAAGCTCGAGGGCGAATTGCCGGTGGGCGTCGGCATCCACCTCGTCTCGGACCAGCCCAAGATCGTCGAGGAGGCGGTGGGCGGCTTTACCAAGGCCCTCGTCGAGGCCGTGGTGATCGTGCTCGCGGTCAGCTTCATCTCGCTCGGCTGGCGCGCCGGCCTCGTGGTCTCGCTGTCGATCCCGCTGGTGCTCGCCATCGTGTTCGTAGTCATGCATGTGATGGGCGTCACGCTCCAGCGCATCTCGCTCGGCGCGCTCATCATCGCGCTGGGCCTCCTCGTGGACGACGCCATGATCACCGTCGAGATGATGGTCGCGCGGCTGGAGGTCGGCGACAGCCTGAAGAAGGCCGCCACCTTCGCCTACACCTCCACCGCCTTCCCGATGCTCACCGGCACCCTGGTGACGGTGGCGGGCTTCCTGCCCATCGGCTTCAACGGCTCGTCGGCGGGCGAGTACACCTACTCGCTCTTCGTCGTCATCGCCGCCTCGCTCCTGGTCTCCTGGGTGGTGGCGGTGCTGTTCGCGCCCCTGATCGGGGTGAAGCTCCTGCCGAAGCAGATGAAGCACAAGGACCACGGCGCCCCGAGCCGGTCCATGCGGATCTTCACCGGCTTGCTGCTGGGCGCCATGCGCTGGCGCTGGACCACCGTCGCGGCCTGCGTCGGCATGCTCGGCGCGGCGATCGTCGGCATGGGCTTCGTCCAGCAGCAGTTCTTCCCGGCCTCCGACCGGCCCGAGCTCCTCGTCGACATGACGCTGCCGCAGAACGCCAGCATCGCCGAGACCAAGGGCCAGATGGACCGCTTCGAGGCGACCCTGGTGGGCGACCCCGAGATCGTACGCTGGTCGTCCTATGTCGGTCAGGGCGCGGTGCGCTTCTACCTGCCCCTCGACCAGCAGCTCGGGAACGCCTTCTTCGGCCAGATCGTGATCGAGACGAAGTCGATCGAGGCGCGCGAGCGCATGAAACTGAAGCTCGACAAGCTCGCCCGCGAGCAGTTCGTCGGCACCGACTTCCTCATCCATTCCCTCGACCTCGGCCCCCCCGTGGGGCGTCCGGTGCAGTACCGCCTCAGCGGCCCCGACCTGCAGACCCTGCGGGCCCAGGCGCTCACCCTCGGCAACATCGTCGGCGCCAACCCGCATCTCGATGTGCCGACCTTCGACTGGAACGAGCCCGGCAAGGTGCTCAAGGTCGACATCATCCAGGACAAGGCGCGCCAGCTCGGCGTGACCTCGGAGGACATCGCCGGACTGCTCAACGGCATCGTCGGCGGCCGGTCGATCACCCAGGTCCGCGACTCGATCTACCTCGTCAACGTGGTCGCCCGCGCGCAGGCCGTGGAGCGCAACTCCCTCGACACGCTGCAGAGCCTGCAGGTGCCGCTGGCCAATGGCAGCGTGGTGCCGCTCCTGGCCTTCGCCACCATCGGGTACGAACTGGAGCAGCCCATCGTCTGGCGCCGCGACCGCCTGCCGACCATCACGGTGCGGGCCTCGATCGCGGACGACACCCAGCCCGCCACGGTGGTCGCCCAGCTTGACGAGACGATCACCGCGTTCGGCAAGTCCCTGCCCGACGGCTACGTCCTGGCGGTGGGCGGGGCGGTGGAGGAGAGCGCCAAGGGCCAGGGGCCCATCGCCGCGGTGGCGCCGGTGATGCTCCTCACCATGGCGATGTTCCTGATGATCCAGCTCCAGAGTTTCCAGAAGCTCTTCCTGGTGGCCAGCGTGGCGCCGCTCGGACTCATCGGCGTCGCCATCGCGCTCCTCACCTTCAACAAGCCCATGGGCTTCGTGGCGATCCTGGGTGTGCTGGCGCTGATCGGCATCATCGTGCGCAACTCGGTGATCCTGATGACCCAGATCGACGAGTACGAGCGCGACGGGCTGGCGCCGTGGGACGCGGTGGTGGATGCCACCTGCCACCGCATGCGCCCGATCCTGCTGACCGCGGCGGCGGCCAGCCTCGGCCTCGTCCCCATCGCCCGCGAGGTGTTCTGGGGACCGATGGCCTACGCCATGATCGGCGGCATCCTGGCGGCCACCTTCCTGACGCTGTTCTTCCTGCCCGCCCTCTATGTCGGCTGGTACCGGATCAAGGCGCCGCCGAAGGGCACTCCGCGCAAGGTCCACGGCGCGGACGGGCAGGTCCACGGTGCCGAGGCGCCCGCAGGCTGACCCGCGGATCCGCGGGCGGGCACCGCGTCAGCGCGGGCTCGTCCCGGCCTGGTCCACCGTGGCGCCGGGGCGCGAATCCGTCGACGCGAAATAGGGCTTGATGTCGAGGAGCGGGGTGCCGTCGCGGCAATCGAGACCGCGCACCCGCAGGCTCGCCCCGTCCCGCGCCAGAAGCTCGACCACCGAGAGGGCGATGGGGTTCGGGCGCGCCGGCGAGCGCAGGGAGAAGGTGCCCCGGCTGCCCTCCGCATGGCGGGGGCGCTGCAGCGCGAGGTCCCGGGCGGCCTCGTCCATCCAGTAGAGGACGATGAGGTGGCTCGCGCCCTCGACGTTCTGGAGGGCCTCGGCGAAGGGCGCATCGACGGCGAGCGTGCAGACCGCGTCGGTCTTCAGGCCGTTCTTCGGGCACTCGCCGCGCGTGGCCCAGGGCGTGCGGACGCGGCCGATGAAGTAGAGCCCGGCGTCGAAGGCGTCGGGCAGCGGGATCGCCACCTCACCGGGACGATGGTCGGTCTCGTCGTGCATGCGCGGCGCCTCTCCTCCGGCGCGGGTCGAAGCGCCGGGCCTCTCGTTTCGGGCAAGCCGAGACCGGGAGCAAGCCGAGACCGGGAGCGGGCCGGTCGCCGCCGGTCAGGCGGCGACCGGCGACCGTTGCCGGGCGCCGCGGGTCTGCTGCGCGAACTCGCTGATGGGGCCGGGCCGGCCGATGAAGTAGCCCTGCGCGGCGTGGCACTTCTCGGTGACGAGGAAGCCGAGCTCCTCGGCGGTCTCCACCCCTTCGGCGATGACCGGCAGCCCGAGGCCGGCGCCGAGCCCGAGCACGGAGCGCACGATGGCGGCCGCCTGCGGGTTCGAGTCGACGGACGCGATGAAGGAGCCGTCGATCTTGATGGTGTCGAAGGGGAAGAGCCGCAGGTTCGAGAGGGACGAGTAGCCGGTGCCGAAATCGTCCATGGCGAGGCGCAGCCCCAGCGCCTTCAGCCGACGCAGGTTGGTCAGGGCCCGCTCGGGATCGCGGATCAGGGCGGTCTCGGTGATCTCGAGTTCGAGGCGCGCCGGATCGAGGCCAGTCTCGGCCAGGATCGCCTGGACGGCCGGCGCGAAGCCGGAATCATGGACCTGGACCCCCGAGACGTTGACCGCGACCGCCAGGGGTACCTCCCAGCGTGCGGCCTCCCGGCAGGCCTCCCGCAGCACCCAAGCGCCGATCTCCCGGATCAGTCCGCTCTCCTCGGCGATGGGGATGAAGACCGCCGGCGAGACCAGCCCGCGCCCGGGCTGGTGCCAGCGCAGCAGGACCTCGAAGCCGATCACCGTCCCGGAGCGGGTCTCAATCTGCGGCTGGTAGACCAGGCGCAGCTGGTCCTCCGCCAGGGCGCGGCGCAGCTGCTTCTCCAGGAGGCGGCGCTCGCGCACATCCTGTCCCATGGACGCCTCGAAGAAGCGGTAGGTGTCCCGCCCCTCGGACTTCGCTAGGAGGAGCGCCGTATCGGCCGCGTTCACGAGGTCGTTGCGGTCGCGCGCGTCGTCCGGGAACACCGCGATGCCGATGGTGGCGGCCGGCACGGGCTCACCCTGGAGCGCGCTCTCGGCCGCGGCCTGGAGGGTCGCCCGGATGGTCTCGGCGAGGCGGCCGGCCGTCACCGCGTGGGTGCAAGGCGTCAGCACGGCGAACTCGTCGCCGCCGATCCGCGCCATCGTCTGGGTGTCGTCCAGGAGGCCGCCGACGAGGCGGGCGACCCGCACGAGGGTGGCGTCCCCGATCGGGTTTCCGAAGAGATCGTTGATCTCCTTGAACCCATCGAGGTTGATGTGGAGGAGCGCCAGGCGCCCGCTGCCCGCCTGCCGGATGTTCCGGTCCAGGCAGTCCTGGAAATGCCGGCGGTTCGGCAATCCGGTCAGGAGGTCGTGCCCGACGAGGAACCGGATCTGGCGCTCGGCCCGCCGCCGCGTCGTGAGGTCCCGCACCGCCAGGGCGACGTGCGGCGTCCGCCCATAGGCGACCGGGCGCATGATGAGCTGGACCGGGAGGTCGGACCCGTCGAGCCGGTACAGGGTCCCCTCGACCCCGTCGTCGGGGTGGTCGGCGAGGCTGCCGCGGGTCGCGCTGTCGGGAACGAACTGCGCCAGGGGCAATCCGGCCAGGGCCTTCGCCTCGCCGCCGGCCAGGGCCGCGAAGCTGTCGTTGGCGCTGACGATGATGCCATCCTGGCAGATCACCAGGCCCTCGACGGCGGCGTTGGCGAGGCTGTGCAGGCGTCCGCGATAGACCTCGCGCTGGCGGTCGCGCAGGTCGAGCACCAGGGTCGTGCAGGCCATCAGGAGGATCGTCAGGCTCGCGAGCCCCACCGGGAGGGCGAGCCAGAGCGAGGGGACCGTCTCCTCGGGCACGACGACCGAGGGATCCGGCATCACCGTCAGGGCCAGCATGCCGAGGATGTGGTGGCCGCAGATCGCGCCCGCGAGGAGCGCGGCCCCGACGACCCGACCCCGCGCGCGTGCGCTGGTCAGCCCGATCCCCAGGGCCGCCATGGCGAGCCCGACGCCCAAGGCGACGGAGAGCGCCACCAGCGCTGGATTCCAGACCATGCGCCCGGCGACCTGATAGGCCGCCATCCCGGTGTAGTGCATCGCGGCGATGCCGAGGCCCACGATGGCCCCCCCGACCAGGGGGGCGCTGCGGGCGCTCCAGAACGCCGCGGTCGCGAGGCCGATCCCGCTCACCCCGATGCCGAACACCAGCGACAGCACCGTCAGGCCGACCGCATAGGCCGCGACCAGGCCCGGATCGGAGGCCAGCATGCTGAGGAAATGCGTCGCCCAGATCCCCGAGCCGCCGGCGACCGCCGCGACCCCGACCCATCCGCTGCGCCAGCCGATCCGGGTCTGCTTCGCGTGGTGCAGAAGCGCGACCGTAGACGTCGCGGCCAGGGCGCAAATGATCGCCGCGAGCGTCAGCAGCCACGGATCATGTTCGGTAATGGAGCACCCGAAGACTGTGAGCATCGACGCCCTGTTCTCCCTGTCGTCGCCGCTTATGCCAGTCCGAGGACCCAGTCTTCGTCTCTTCCGGACGAAACGGATACCTTGCATATGTTAAGGGAATCGGAGGCGAAACGAAATGGTTGTATTGGAGCCAAGCGGCAATTCGGAATCGCCCAGGCCGCGATGACGGTGGATAAAAATCCCCGATCCGTCCCGCGTTCGCCTCCCGGGTTCGCCCGGTGTAAGACCCTGGGGACCGAGCGCCTGGGCAGGAGTCACCGTGATCCGCGACGAGTTGCGACCGATGGAATCCGTCTCCGATGCCGAGACCGCGGTGGAACGCCTGGCGGCGCTCCATGCGGGGGCGATCGCGGCGTTGCGTTCGGCCCTCGCGCGCTATCTCGATGGCGGCCCGCCGCCGGACGCGACGGAGCGGCTGCAGTTCCGCTATCCGGAACTGCGCCTCACCTACCAGCCGGCCGGGCCGATGCCGCAGGTCTCCCGGGCCACGGCCAAGCTCCAGGCGCCGGGCACCTACGCCACCACCGTGACCCAGCCGGACCATTTTCGCGGCTACCTGCTGGAGCAGTTGTGGCCCCTGGTTCGGGACTACGCCGTCACCCTGGAGGTCGGCCTCAGCGCCCAGGAGATCCCGTATCCCTACGTGATCGAGCCGGGCGCCGATCTCGGGCGCAGCGGCGTCACCCCGCGGGACCTCGCCACCTACTTCCCGGTGCCGCTGCTCTCGGTGGTGGGCGACGAGATCGCGGACGGGCTCTGGCAGGACCTGCCCGACGCGCCGCGCCCGCTCGCCCTCTTCGACGCGATCCGGACCGACTACTCGCTCCGGCGCCTGGTGCACTACACCGGCAGCGACTGGGGCGACGTGCAGCCCTGGATCCTGCTGACCAACTACCACCGCTACGTCGACGGCTTCATCCGCCACGGCCTGGAGCGCCTGGCGCGCGGCGACGAGGGGTTCGAGCGGATGATCCTGCCGGGCGGCGTCACCGTCTCGCGGGCGGAGGCCGCCACCGTCGATCCGGCCGCGCTGATCGCCGCCTCGCCCTGGCACAAGTACCAGATGCCGGCCTACCACCTCGTGGCCCGGGGCCCCGACGGCAGCCAGCAGGGGACGACCCTGGTGAACATCGGCGTCGGCCCGTCCAACGCGAAGACGATCACCGACCACCTCGCGGTCCTGCGCCCGCATTGCTGGCTCATGGTCGGCCATTGCGGCGGCCTGCGCCAGTCGCAGACCATCGGCGACTACGTCCTCGCCCACGGCTATTTCCGCCGCGACCGCATCCTCGACGAGCTGGTGCCGCCGGACGTGCCGGTGCCGGCGCTGGCCGAGGTGCAGCTCGCCCTCCAGGCGGCGGCCGCCCACGTCACCGGCGAGCGCAGCGAGGACCTGAAGCGGCGGCTCCGGACGGGCACGGTCGTCACCTACGACGACCGCAACTGGGAGCTCCGCTTCAGCCAGGAGCGGCGGCGCATCAACCTGTCCCGCGCCATCGGCGTCGACATGGAGAGCGGCACCATCGCGGCGCAGGGCTATCGCCTGCGGGTTCCCTACGGCACGCTGCTCTGCGTCTCCGACAAGCCGCTCCACGGCGAGATCAAGCTGCCCGGCGCCGCCAACGCCTTCTACGAGCGGGCGGTGGCCGAGCACCTGCTCATCGGCCTCGCCGCCCTCGACAACCTGCGGGCCGAGCGCCATGGCCTGCATTCGCGCAAACTGCGCAGCTTCGACGAGCCGCCGTTCCGCTAGAGCATTTTCGGTCATCTCCAGATCACCGAAAATGCCCTTTCCTATTGTGTGGTCGCGTTGTCTTCACGCGAGCCGGCATCCACCGCGCTTGAAAACGCTCTAGGCCGGCTCGGCGAGGACGTCCGGGGGCTCGACGGCCTCGAATTCCGGAAAAATCGCCCGCACGGTGGTGCCCGCGTCGGGCACGCTCTCGATCAGCAGGCGGCCCCGGTGCCGGTTGACGATGTGCTTGACGATGGCGAGGCCGAGGCCGGTCCCGCCCTGGTCGCGGCTGGAGGCGACGTCGACCCGGTAGAACCGTTCGGTCAGGCGCGGGATGTGCTCGGCCGCGATCCCCGGCCCGTGGTCGCGCACGGCGAGCTCGATGCTCGTCCGCCCGCTGGCCGCCTCGGTCTGGCGCCGAAGCGCGACCTCGACGCGCCCTCCGCTGCCGCCGTACTTCACCGCGTTCTCGATCAGGTTCTCGACCACCCGCAGCAGCTCGTCGCGCTCGCCCAGGATGGGGAAGGCGCCCTCGGCGGCGACGCTCAGCACCACGCCGCGGTCGCGGGCCAGCGGCCCCTGCGTGTCCACCATCTGCCGGGCGATCCGGGTCAGGTCGACGGGGCGCGTCGGCGGCACGTGCTCGCGCAGCTCGATCCGCGACAGCGACAGGAGGTCGTCGACGAGGCGCGCCATCCGCTGTGCCTGGGTCTTCATGATGCCGAGGAAGCGTTCGCGCGCCGGCGGGTCGTTGCGGGCCGGGCCCTGCAGCGTCTCGATGAAGCCCAGCAGCGAGGCCAGCGGCGTGCGCAGCTCGTGGCTGGCATTGGCGACGAAATCGACCCGCGTCGCCTCCAGGCGCCGGGCCGAGGTGAGGTCGCGCAGGAACAGCACCACGTTGGGCTGCCCGCCCACCACCCCGTCCGGCATCGGCAGGGCGCCGATCTGCACCTCGAAGGCGCGCTCGGTGGGGACGCGCGTGGCGTAGAGCGTCTTGAGCGGGGCGCCGGTGCGCAGCACCTCCTCGATCCCGTCGAGGACGTCGGGGGCCCGCAGGGCGAAGGAGAGCGGGTGGCGCAGCTTCAGGGCCGGCAGCAGGGCCCGGGCGGCGGGATTGACCTCGATCACCACCGCACGGCGATCCACGAGGATGACGGGATCGGGAATGTTGGCGAGGAGCGCTTCCGCCACCGAATGCCGGCTGGCCCCGGGGCTCTCGGTCACCCGCACGATGCGGGCCCGCCCGAGGCTGCCGATGACGCCGCCGAGGCAGAGGACGACCAGGGAGGCCGCGATCATCGGTCCGTCGAGGGTTCCCCGTCCGGCCGCGAACACCCCGAGTCCCACCGTCGCGACGGTGGCGGCGGTCCAGGATGATCGGCGTGCGCCCCGTGCCATGCGGACCCTCCCGGCTCAGCTCCGCGCCTCAGGCCCGGGCGGCCCGGGTGCGCTTGACGATCTCGTAGACGGTCAACATGGCCAGCGCGATGACGAAGGGCACGAGATAATAGCAGACCCGGAACAGCAGCAGCGATCCGAGCACCTGGTCCCGGGGCAGGCTCGACAGCGCGAGGAGGATCGTCGCCTCGAACACCCCGATGCCGCCCGGCGCGTTCGAGGCGATGCCCAGCATGGCCGCCAGGACGTAGATCGCCACGAAGGTGGTGAAGCCGATGGAGGTGCCCGCCGGGAGAAGCACGTAGAGCGTCGCGGCCGCCGCGCAGACGTCGCCGATGCCCACCACCATCTGGCTCAGGGAGACCGAGGCGCCCGGCAGTTCGAGCCGCCAGCTCTTCACCCGGACGTGGCGGCGCTTGAGGGAGACCCAGAGCAGGTAGGCCACCACGGCGAGGAGGGCGCCGAAGCCGACCCCCTGATTCAGCGCGATGCTGGTGAAGGTGAGGGCGGCGAGCTGGCCGGCCTCGACGATGAGGCTGAGGCCCAGGACGACGCCCATCCCGAGCCAGAAGGTGAAGCCCGCGATCACCGTCAGGGCGGCGATCTTGGCCGCTCCCAGCCCCTTGCTCGAGTAGATCCAGTAGCGGATCGTCCCGGCCGTCAGGAGCGGGAAGCCGAGGGTGAAGCTGACGGCGTAACTCGTGAACGAGGCCAGGGCCGTCGTCCGGTACGGAACCTTCAGCTTGAGCTGCCGGAGGGCCAGGGCATCGTAGCAGGTGAGGAAGAGGTAGCTCAGGCCGACGAACAGGAAGGCGAAGCCGAGCTGTTCGGCCGAGGCGCCCGTGAAGGCCGCGTGCATCTCGGCCCAGGTGACCGTTTCGACGAGCTTCCACAGGACGAACAGCGAGCCCGCCAGGATGGCGAGGCTGGCGATGGTGCCGAGCCAGGCGTAGCGACCGCGCAGGCCGCCCTTCGGCGCCTCGGTCTCCGCCGCGTCGATCGGCGACGCCCCGGGCGCGAGCGCCTCGGCCGTCTCGATCTGCTTCTGCTGTCTCGCAAAGTTCATCGTGTCGGCGTCCGCCTCCGCTGGGCTCCCCGCGCACGGCCGCATCGGCGGCATGGGGTCAACCCGAGCTTGTGCCGGACCACGGCCCGTCGCCCGCATTTAGGGGCATCGGCCGGCAATTGCCAGCGAGGGAGGCGCAATGCCCACCGGCGATGCAGGCTTGCGCCTCCGCCAGCCCCGCCCGGATGCGCGCGGCGACGCTCGGCGCCGTGCAGACAAAGGTCGGGCTCGGATGCGGAATCGGGATCAGCCTCAAATCCGGACGCGACGCTTCGAGGTCCGACTGCGCGAAGCCCGCGACCCGTCCGGAGAGCACGACGACGCGCAGGTGCGGCAGGCAGGCGAGGAGGGGCGTCAGCCAGGGCAGAGCCTGCCGCACCTCGGACCGGCGCGGGAGCCGGTTGCGGGCGCCGGGGGCGTGGATGACCCACGGAATCGTGTTCCAGATCAGGGTGTCGCGGCGGGCGATCCCGGCCTCGGCGAGGAAGCGGAAGAGGTTGGCGGCGGTGCCCGTCGGGTTGTCCCGCGAGACGAGGCCGGTGCCGCGGATGCGCGGACCCGGCGTCTCCAGGAGCAGCAGCAGGCGGGCCGCGACGCCGCCGTCGAGGGGGTCGGGCTCGGGGACTTCGGCGCCCTGCGCCGCGGCGATCGCCCGGCCGAGGGCGCGGATCGGGGCGAGGTGGGGGCTGTCGAGCCGGGACTTGCGCGCGGCCAGGGTGATGGGGTCACGCAGGCTCTTTGGTTCGGCGGGCGGCGCGTCAGCCGACATCGGCGACGAGGCGCCCCAGGCTTTCCGGCAGGGTGCCCTGCCGGCGGAAGCGCTCGCGCCCGTCCTCCTGCGCCAGGCGCTGGGCGAGGCCCTCGGGACCGCCGAACTGGAAGCCGAGCTGCGTCGCGTAGGCCGCGCAGGCCGCGCCCTTGGCCACCCGGCCCTCGGGGCCGAACCGGCATTCCGTCTCCGGCAGATCGGTGAAGCGCGGGCGCAGGGGCTCCTTCGGGGTCTGGTCGCGCACCGTGTAGGGAAAGTCGCGCCACCACAGGATCGGCGCGGTCGGCTCGGCCGCGTCCAGGGCGCGGACCACCTGGACGTGATCCACATGCCCGCCGATGCCCTGGGGGGCCAGGACGAGGTCGGGTGCCGTCTCGGCGAGGAGCGCTCGGATCGCGCGGGTCAGGTCGGGCACGATGGTGTCCTCGGCCCGCACCACGCCGAACAGCTCCGGCGCCGAGCCGTAGCCGCGATGCGGCGCCTCGCGGAAGGGCCAATGGCGCGGGGGTGCGAGCAAAAGCGCGGCCACGGCTGCCGCATCCTCGGCCCGGCGCAGGTCCATGTAGTCGATCTCGGGCCCGAGCCCCTTGTCGGTCTGGCAGGCGAGGGCGAAGCCGGTCGGGTTCGCCACCGAGGCGGTGAACACCGTCACGGTCTCGACCTGCCAACCCGCCCGGCCGAGGGCGTGGAGCAGCCCGCCGCAGGAGAAGGCGGCATCGTCGAGATGCGGCGACAGGGTGAGGGCGGTGGGCATCGGCTCAGAGCAGGTGCGGTTCGGCGCGGAAGCGGCAGGACGGGTCGTGCGGCAGGGTCGCGGCGAAATCGGTCGCCGGGCGCTCGTTCGCCACGCGCGCGTACACGTCCATGATCTGCCGGCCCACCGCCCGCCAGGAATAGACCTGCCGGCACTCGGCGAGCCCATCCTCGGCCAGGCGCCGGCGCAGGGGCTCGTCCTCGATGACGCGGGCCAGGGCCTCGGCCAGGGCCGGTACGTCGCCGGGCTGGACCAGGAGTCCGTTCTCGCCGTCGCGCAGGCAGTCCGAGACGCCGACCGCATGGGTCGAGACCACCGCGAGCCCGGCGGCCATCGCCTCCAGGATCGTGTTGGAGAATCCTTCCGCATAGGTCGGCGAGACGAAGACGTCCGCCGCCCGGTAGAGATCCGGCACGGTGTCGTAGTCGGCGTAGCCGGTGAAGCGGATCTCGGCTTCCGAGAATTTCAGGTCCGCTGCGCGAGCCTTCGACGAGTCCACGTCCGGCCCGATGCCGGAGATGATCGCTTCGAACGGGATGGCGCGGGCGCGCAGCTGCGCGAGGGCGTCGATGAAGTCGAGGACGCCTTTCCGGCGGTCGACTCGGCCGTGATAGAACAGCCGCACCGGGCCGGGATGGTTATCGGGGCCGGGCGTGAAGCGCGCGGTGTCGACCGCACCCGGCACGATGGTGAAGCGGGCGGGGTCCGAGCCGAGCCGGTCGCAGACCTCGCCGACGAAGGAGGCGCCGCCGATCAGCAGGGCGTTGGCATGGGCCAGGACTTCGCACATGGCGACCCGGTGGGTCTCGCAGCACGAGCCGACCCAGTGGCCGTCGCCGCCCTGGATCGAGACCACGTTCGGCACGCCGAGGGCGCGCGAGGCCAGGAGCGTGGCCCAACCGGTGGGGTAGCCGTACTGCGCGTGCAGGATGTCGAAGGGCTTCTTCGCGTGCTCGGTGCGAATCGCCGCCACCATCGTGTCGATGTCGCGCTCGAAGTCGCCGCTCTCCTGCTCGCCGAGCTGTTCCAGGCCGATCACGGTGACGCCGGGGACGTCGGGCGGCGGGCCGCCGCCATAGACGCGGGTGCCGAAGGCGTCGCCGCGATACTGGGAGATCATCGTGACGTCGTGGTCGGCCTCGACCAACTCGCGCAGCAGGTTCTGCGCGTAGACGCTCATGCCGGAGATCGCCGGGAAGTAGCGGCGCGAGACGAAGCAGATCCTCACGCGGAGGCTCCCGGGTTCGGATTGCGGCAATCGCGGAGGTAGTTCAGCGAGGCCGGCACCATCAGGTCGGCGCGGTGGCTCTCGCGGGAGAGCTCGACGCAGATCAGCCGGTCGAACCGGATCGCCTCGAGGGCGTCCAGCACGCCGGGCACGTCCATGTCGCCCTCGCCGAAGGGCAGGTGGACGTGGATGCCCCGCGCCATGTCCTCGAGGGCCACGGTGCCGATGCGGTCGGCGAACTCGCCGACGGCGACGGCCGGGTCGCGCTCGCCGGTGACGAGGCAGTGGCCGGTGTCGAGGGCGAGCTTCAGGCCCGGCAGGTCCAGGGCGGCGTAGTCGTCCAAGGTCTCGATCAGCATGCCGGGCTCGGGCTCCAGGCAGGCGACGACGTTCTGCTCGGCGGCGTAGGCGACGACCTCGGTCAGGCCCTCGCGCAGCCAGATCCTCGCCACGTCGGGATCGATGCCGGGCTTCGGCACGCCGGCCCAGAACGAGACCGCCTCGGACTGCAGGATCGCCGCGATGTCGACGGCGCGCTTGAGGAAGCCGATGCGCCGCGCCCGGCCGGACGCGTCGCCGCTGACCAGGGTCGGCTCGTGCTTGGCATTCGGGTCGAGGAGGAATCGGGCACCGGTCTCGATCACCGAGCCGAGGCCGAGGCGCTGCAGGCGGCTCGACACCCGCTGCGCCTCCTGCACCCAGGTCTCGGCGAAGGGGTCGAGGTGGTGGATGTCGAGGGTCAGCGCCACGCCCTGGTATCCGGACTCGGCGATGAGGTCGATCGCATCGTCCAGGCGGTGATGGGCGGTGCCGTTGGTGTTGTAGGCGAAGCGCAGACTCATGCGGCGCGGCCCTGCTGGCTCAGGCGGAACGGCGCGTGGTGCGATTCCGGCTCGCGATAGAGCGGGTAGTGGGCGCCCACGATCCGGTCGGCCAGCGCGGTGTCGAACAGCGGCTGCCCGCCGAAGTGCTCGATCGCCTCCGGGGTCAGGCGCACGGGCTTCAGGGTGTCGGTGGCCTCGCCGAAGCGGATCAGTGGGTGGTCGCGGTCGATGAGCTTCTGCGTGTTGCGCGCGCCGATGCGGTGATAGCTCATGGTCTCGACCTCGAGCCCCGGCACGATGGCCTTGACCACGCCGACCCGGCCGCCGGGCGGCGAGCAGTCGACGTAGAGCACGTCGAACCCGGCGTCCTCCAGCCGTTCGCGGGCGATGCGGCCCCGTGCGTGCCCGTCCGGGGCCTGCGTCGTGGGCAACTCCGAAAAGCGCTTGGTGGCGCGCTCGGAATAGACGGTGTCGCGCAAGGTCGCGGCGATGCCCTCGGGGGGCTGCACGATCCATTCGAGCATCGCCTTGAGGGCGCGGCTCTCCTCCAGATCGAGGCTCGGCAGGGCCTTGTCGATGAAGGCCTTGACGTAGCCCGGGGGCGTGACCCGCTCGGCGAAGGCGAGCGGCCCGTGGCCGAAGGCCTTGCGCACGCGGGCGGCCTGGAACTCGAGCAGCGCCTTGCGCAGGGCCCGCTCGCGGTCCGGGTCGCAGGCCTCGCCGCAGGCCGAGAGCGCGATCGGCACCGGCGTGTCGGCGAGGTTCCGGTCGTAGCCGACGACGTAGAGGTTGGTCAGGCCGAACTGATCGGTGGCGAATTTCGGCAGGGCCTTGATCCCGAGGGAATCCAGCCGATCGAGCATGCCGCGCGTCTCCGGGCCGAGGCCCTCCGACAGGTCGAGCACCACCCCCTGGTCGAGGGCGCGGAACAGGAGGCCGTTGCCGTCGCGCTGCAGGAGTTCGAGCAGGCCGTGGCCCAGCGCGAAGTCGACGTCCGGCCCGGCGCCGAGACCGTTGGTGATGAGGTTGGTGAAAGGCTTGTAGCCCTCCGACAGCTCGAAATAATCGGTGGCGGCGATGTCGAGCGGCATCAGCACCGTCTCGCCGCTGCGGGCGCGGAGGGCGGGCGTCCATTCGAGGGTGGTGGCGCGCCCCACCGGGCTGCCGGCGGGCAGGCACAGGGTGAGGGGATCGGCCACCGCGCCGGCGCCGTAGACCCGCACGAGGTCGTCGTAACTGGCGCGCTCCTTCTTGCGCGGCATCACGGCGAGTGAGGGCATCAGGTTCTCGGCGATCTCCGCGACCGCGCCGATGATCGCCTCATCGTCGGTGGCGCCGTAACCGATGCCGCTCGGCATGGCGCCGACGAAGAACGGATCATCGAGGAACAGCGACACGAACCAGACCGGGATGCCGGTGCGGTCCAGCGGCGCCAGGGGGAAGCCGACGATGCGGCCCTCCGGCAGGATGTCGAGATAGGCGCGCACCGGCTCGGGCAGGGCGGCCGGCAGGCCCTCGATCCGGCGGGGAGCGCCGTGTGTGTAGGCGCGCGGTGCCTTGATCCGGCTGTGGCGGGCGCGGTCGTCCTGGTCCTGCTCGTTCACGGTCGTGCGTTTCCGTTGTTCAGGCCGACGCTTCGTAGGCGCGGGCCAGCAAGCGCATGGTGTGAAGGTCGCGCGTTGCGCTGTAGGCCTCGCGCTCCTCCGGTCGGCGCAGGGCCGAGCCGAAGGCCTTCACCTGTTCGAGGAAGGGCGAGGCCTCCCCATCGAAGGGCAGAGTTTCAGAGACGCCGGTTGACCCGTCGGTGAACGACAGGGTTCCGCCTGCCACCTGTCCCATCGTGTCGACGGCGGTGAGCAGGCCCTGGGTGCCGGTGACTTCGAGGCGCCGGCGCGGCAGGGCGTCCGGGCAATTGTAGGCGACGTGCAGGTTGGCGAGGACGCCCGAGGGCGTGCGCCCGATCAGGAGTGCACCGTCGTCGACGGCGTAGTCCTGCGCCCGCGCCTGGGTCAGAGCGGCCAGATCGTGGATCGATTCGTCGAGGAGAAAGTCGACGAGGTCGAGGCCGTGGGGGGCGAGATCCATCAGGGCGCCGCCGCCGGCCTTGGCCGGGTCGATGCGCCAGTTGTCCTGGCCCGCGAAGGAGGTCCAGGCACGCGGCAGCCAGCAGGCATAGACGATGCGGATCGCCGTGACGGTGCCGAGGCGGCCCGCGCGGATGGCATCCCGCATGGCCCGGTGGGCCGGGTGGTGGCGCTGGTCGAAGGCGGTGCCGTAGAAGGTGTCGCCGCGCGCCAAGGCCGCGACCATCGCCTCGGCATCGTCGAGGGAGGCCGCCATCGGCTTCTCGCACAGGATCGCCTTGCCGGAGCCGGCCAGCGCCGCGATCGCCTCCCGGTGCAGGTGGTTCGGGGTGGCGACGTAGACCGCCTCGACCTCCGGGTCGTTCACGAGGTCTTCGAGCCGCGCGTAGGCCCGTGCGCCCTCGGCCTCGGCCGCCGCGCGCGAGGCCTCGCCCGGATCGGCGACGGCGACGAGCCGGTGCCCGGCCGCGCGGATACCCGGTGCCATGTAGTCGCGGGCGACCCAACCGTAGCCGACGATGCCCCAGGCGACGGGGCTCCACTTCGAACCCCCCATCACCAGCGCTCCGGCAGGTCGACATAGGTCCGGTCACGGACCCGGTCGGCCTCGGGCGCGTCGAGGTCGCCCTGCCAATCCAGGGTGTCCGGCCCGATGTAGGTCGACGGATAGGTGGCGCGGGCGGCGTACTCGGCCTCGTAGCGCTCGGACGGCCAGCGGATCGCGTGCCGCGCCCCGCCTTCGGAGAGGAAGAGCGGGTTGAGCCGAAGGCTCCGGCCGGGGCGCGGCACGGTGATGCCATCGATCACGCGGCGGGGGGCCGGGCGCATTCCGGGACCCGCCACCACCGAGAAGGCCTCGCAGGCGGTGAGGTCCTGGGGCTTGCGGGGGGAGGGGGCACGCCGCTCCACCATGGCCCGGGTCAGGTCGTCGTCGTCGTAGACGAGGCCGTCGGGGAAGAGCTCGTCGATCTCGGCGGCCGAGACGGCGCGCCCCGCCGAGAATCCCGGGCGGTCGCTGTTGTGGATGTGGCTGACGGCGAGCCAGCCGTCGTCACCGGCATTCTGGCGCAGGCATTCCAGCACCTCGGTCTTACGGTCGAGGAAGTAGAAGGCATCGTTGCAGACGACGAGGTCGACCGGCGCGCCCGGAATCGGCCAATGGGGCGAATTCGCATCGAAGCAGACGAGCTGGGCCGACTTGCCGACGACCCAGTGCCGGGCGACCCACAGCTTGGCGAAGACGACGTCGGCGCCCGCGACCTTGATGCCGCGGGTCTGGAATTCGCGCAGGTAGTGGCCGATGCCGCAGGCGAACTCGAACACGCAGATCGGGTCGTTCCAGTGGGCTTCGAGGAGCGTCAGCCCGGCCAGGAAGGTCGGGTCGGTCCAGCGATTCAGGAAGTAGTCGCCGACCCGGCCCCAGCCGAGCAGCCGCACCGCGTCGCGCAGGGAGCGTTTGTCCCGCTCGCGCACGAGTTCGTGGAGGTCCAGGGGATCGGCCGGCGGGCCCGTCCACCAGTCATCCTGGTCGGCGAGGAGACCTTCGAGGGCGAGGTTCGCCTCGCCGGAATCGAGCAGCGCCAGGGTTTGGGCCACGAGGTCGGCACGGTTGGTCCGCAGGTAGGGAATGCCGTCGATCACGGGCCAGCGCGCCCCGCTCACCCCGTCTCGGAGCGAGTGCGGGGTGTCGGCCTTGAGCGGCTCACCGGTCTCCGGCGAGCGAAGATCGAAGGGGATCATGACGGGGCACCCGCGCGGTCGCGAGGAAACATCACGGGATCTGCATGTCCTTGAGCACGCGGTCGTGGAAGCCCTTCACCGGACCCGCGTGAACGAGCTCCATCTCGTCGAGGACCGTGCCCATGGTCAGGGTCGCGGCCCGCAGATGCTGAGCGATCTGCAGGACGCGGTCGATGCAGTCGGCGGCGTGGAAGGCGCGGCCTTCCGCCGTGGCATCGTCGGGCAGGACGGCACGCGCCCGCTCAACGGTCTCCCGCAGTCCGGGATCGAGCTCGTCCAGGGCCCATCGCGTGGTGCGGGCCATGATCGGCAGGAGGTGGTCGCCGAGGAGCATCTCGCCGGTGAAGCCGGCATCCGGCATCGCGGCGTTGTGGAAGTGGTGGGCCATGGCGGCCAGGAAGACCTGGGTCGGGTCGGCCCGGTAGAACGGACTCAGCACGACGCCGTAGACCGCCACCATCAGGCAGTGCTCGGCGTGGTTCTCCGGCGGCTCCAGCAGGATGCGGGGCTTGCCGGGGCAGGTGACGCCGGCGCGGGGCTGATGCGCCAGGGCGGCGACGAAGCCCGGAAGGGGCCCCTGCCCGAAGCCCGACGGCGCGCGCAGGGCCGCCCGGAGGCGGTCCCGCAGGCCGGATTCGACGCTGTCGGTGACGGCATCGAAGCCCGCCACCAGGACGTCGGCCGTTTCGCCCGCGTCGAGCCCCGCGGAGGCCAGGAAGGCCGCGTCGAGGTCGCAGAGGCGGGCGGCGGCGAGCGCCTTGGCGGTGATGTCGAGGGCCACGGCCTCCGGCGCGGCGCCCCCCGTGAGGGCGCTCCAGCCCTGCGCGAAGAGGCGCTCGGCGATGGAGCCGGTGCGCCCGGCGGAGTGCACGCGCTTGAGGTCGTTGACCTCGACGAGGAGGGCGCGAAGCGCCAGCGGGGCCGCGGGACCGGCGCCCTCCGTCTGGGCGATCATCAGTGGGCGCCGAGCCACTCGAGCAGCATGGTCTGCTGCTTGCCGAAATCATGCTCGGGGCCGTGGCCGTTCTTCACCATGGGCGCCTTGAAGAAGCTCGAGAGCTGCTCCTGGGGGCCGCCGTCGCCGCGCTTCTTGGCGAGGTCGAGAACACGGGCGATCTCGATGACGAGGGGAGCGGCCAGGATCGAGTCCTTGCAGAGGAAGTTGACCTTGATCTGCATGCGCTGACCCAGGAACCCGGTGACGTCGATGTTGTCCCAGGCTTCCTTGTCGTCACCGCGGGGACGGTAATAGTGGATGTGCACGAGGTGGTCCTCGACCGGGTAGCCGAGGATCGAGTCGAGCACCGTGCCCTTGGTGTTGAGCTTCGACTGGAGCGAGTCCTTGTCGTTCAGCGCGAGGCCGTCACGGTTGCCGAGGATGTTGGTGGAGAACCAGCCATCGACGTGCAGGGCGCGCGCCTTCAGGGCGGGGGCCAGCACCGTCTTCATCATGGTCTGGCCGGTCTTGCCGTCCTTGCCCGCCACGGGGACGTTCAGGTCCTTGGCGAGTTCGAGCAGGGCCGGCACGTCGGCGGCGACGCTGGGGGTGAAGTTGGCGTAGGGGACGCCGCTCTTGATCGCCGCGTAGGCGTAGAGCATCGCCGGGCTGATCGACTCGTCGCTGCTGTCGAGGCCCTTCTCGAAGGCGGCCGTCGAGTTCAGGGTCGGGTCGGAGAGGTCGGGCCAGCGCTCGGTGGAGGCGAGGTTGATCACCACGACCTCGTCGAGATTGCTCTCGGCCTTGAAGCGGCGCAGGTCGTTGGCGATGACGGAGACCGCCTCGCGGTGGTCCTTGGCAACGATGCGGTTGGCACCCTCGATGTTCTTGCAGAACTTGGCGCTGCCGACGGCCGGCCAGGGCTTGATGCCCTTCAGGACCTGGGCGCCATTCTCGATATCCTGGGCGTTGAGGACGCCGTGGCCGGTAGCGGCGGAGGCGAGGTCATCGTCGTTCAGGTCCCATCCGCCGAACACGAGGTCCTTGTAGTCGGCCATCCCGGCGACGGGGACGCCCGCGAGGGGCAGGCCATCGAGGCGGTTAGATCCGGATTTAATCATCTCGATGCCTGCGATGGCGGTGGTGGCGACAGCGCCACCCATGCCAACGAACGCAACGCCGACGCGGCGACCGGTCTGCATGCTCATTGGGAAACGGCTTCCTTCTTCAGGCGAACGGGAGCCTGTCCCAACCTGGGGGCCGTTCCGCTCAGCCCTCACTAACTGGGCTTCCGGGGTTGCGTTCCAACCCTGGCCAGGACGCCTTTTTGACGCGGTGCGCCTGAACGGCCTCCGAACGAGGCGTTAAAAATTCGTAAATACAAGGGCTTAACCCAACGTTAAGCCTGCCATCGTTGAATCACGGAGCTGTCCCATTCTGGTCACAGCAGCCGGCGAGACGTCCCCTCGCTGAACGACAACGAAGCCGCGCCCGACGAAGGCAGCGGTACGAACAAGGACCAATGATGGGGGTTTTCCCGGAGCCGGCGCTCTGCGCCGACGACGTGAGCCGTCTCGCGCCCAACGAGACCTTCAACGCAGATCTGACCGTGGCGTGGCTGCCGCGGACCGAGCGCAGGACGCGCCGGACCTTCGCCACTCTCCGCCGCCGGACCCTTGCGACGCTCGTCACTGGCGCGCTGCTGGGCGGCGCCCTGCCGCAGAACGCCCTGGCCCCCGCCGCGGCGGCCCATGACCGGATCGACGAGCGCGCCCTGACGGCGCAGACCCTCGTCCGGGAGCAGTCCGCGCAAGCACCTGAAGCGACCAACGCGGCCGACTGGGCCGGGGTTCCGGTGGTCGAGCAGGAACCCGCGACGCTGTCGCTGATCGAGAGCGACCTCGCCGCCCTCGCCCAGAGCCGCGACGCCGCCGGCGCCGAGCGCCTGCGCTTCGGCGACATGGCCGTGCCGCGCGAGATCGTCGACACCATCCTGCGGGCCGCCACCGAAACCGGGGTCGATCCCGCCTACATGATGGCGCTGGCCGACAAGGAATCGAGCTTCTCGACCACGGTGAAGGCCTCGACCTCCTCCGCCGAAGGCCTGTTCCAGTTCCTGTCGGGTACCTGGCTCGAGCTCATCCGCACCTACGGCGCCCGCCACGGCCTCGCCGACGAGGCGGCGGCGGTGAAGGGGCGCGGCAGCGCCATCACGATCGCCGACGAGGCGGTGCGGACCCGCGTGCTGCGCCTGCGCCAGGACCCCTATGTCGCCGCCCTGATGGCGGGCGAGCTCATCAATCGCGACAAGGGCCGGATCGAGCAGCGCATCGGCCGCGACCTCTCCACCGCCGAGCTCTACTTCGCGCATTTCCTCGGCACCGCCAGCGCTGGCCGCTTCCTCGAGCTCACCGCCGAGAAGCCGGGCCAGGTCGCCAAGCAGGTCTTCAAGGCCGCGGCGAAGGCGAACCGGAGCCTGTTCACCGAGAAGGCCGGCAAGGGCCGCCGCAGCCTCACGGTCGCCGAGGTGCGCGAGAAGATCGGCGGCATGATCGACCGTCGCCTCGACCGCTACGAGGGCGTGGCCGCCCTGGCGGGACCCGAGCTGAAATCCGAGGTCACCCTCATGGAGATCGAGACCGACGCGGCCCCCACCCCGGCGCCGGCCGCACGCGTCCACGTCACCGAGGCGACCACGCCGGCCGACTGACTCAATGCCCGGCCGGCGCGCCCCCGCCGAGCTTGACCTTGCTGAGGATCATCGCGAGCGGCACCGCCGCCCCCGAAACGAGGCAGAGCGACCAGAACACGTCGATGTAGCCCCAGTACGCCACCTGGGTCTGGAGCTGCTGGCCGATCCAGGCGATGGCCTGGTTCTGCGCCTCGACGCCGGACGCCCCATGGGCCTGGAAGTACTGCGTCGCCGCCCGCAGGGTCTCTTGGTAGTTCGGGTTGGCGCCGGAGATGCTCTCCCCGAGCCGGCTCTGGTGGAATTGCTGCCGGTAGGCGAGCACGTTCTGGGCGAGGCTCACGCCCATCGAGCCGCCGACGTTGCGGGCGACGTTGATCAGCGCCGAAGCCTGGTCGGTCTGCCCCTTGTCGATCCCCTCGTAGGAGGCGGCGGTGATCGAGATGAAGATCATCGGCAGGCCGATGCCGATATAGATGCGCGACCAGGCGAAGAACCAGAAGCTGGTGTCGCCGTAGAGGCGCGTGAGGTCGTACATCGCCGCGGAGACGATCGCAGCGCCCAGGGCGATGAGGTATTTCGGCTGCACCTTGCCCGAGATCCGGCCGATCACCAGCATCATGAACACCGTGACGAGGCCGCCGGGCGCCAGGACGAGGCCCGCGAGGGTGGCGGTGTAGCCGTAATATTCCTGCACCAGCTGTGGCACGAACTGCGTCGTCGCGATCAGGATCGCGCCGGTGGCCATCATCACCAGGAAGCACGCGCCGAACTGGCGGCTGCCGAGGAGCCGGAGGTCCACGACCGGGTTCTTCCGGGTCAGCTCCCAGGGGATCATCGCCACGAAGGCGACGACGCAGATCGCCGCGAACACGATGATGAAGGTCGAGCCGAACCAGTCCTTGCGCTGGCCCTCGTCGAGGACGACCTCGAGCGACCCCAGGAAGGTGGCGACGAGGAGGAATCCCACTAGGTCGAAGCGCACGCCCGCGCGGCGCAGGCGACGCCGTTCCGCCGCCGCCCCCGGCGGGTCCTCCAGCAGCACATGCATCAGCCCGAGGGCGATCAGGCCGATGGGGCCGTTGATCAGGAAGCACCAGTGCCAGGAGACGTTGTCGGAGAGCCAGCCGCCCAGCGTCGGGCCGATCACGGGTGCCACCACCACGGCGAGGCCGTAGAGGGCGAAGGCCTGGCCGCGCTTCGCCGGCGGGAACGAATCGGCGAGGATCGACTGGGCCAGCGGCGCCATGCCGCCCCCGCCCAAGCCCTGGAGCACGCGGAAGACGAGGAGCGATTCGAGGTTCCAGGCAAAGCCGCACAGCACCGAGGCCACGGTGAAGAGCGCGATGCTCCACATAAAGAACGCCTTGCGGCCGAACCGCTTGGCGAGGAAGCTCGAGGCCGTGAGCACGATGGCGTTGGCCACGAGGTAGCTCGTCACAACCCAGGCCGCCTCGTCGGGGCCCACCGCCAGGCCCCCGGAGATGTAGCGCAGGGCCACGTTGGCGATGGTGGTGTCGAGCACCTCCATGAAGGTCGCCAGCGAGACGACGAGGGCGATGGCCCAGGGGTTGTGCCCGCCCGGCGCCTTGGCGGAGGCCCCCGACGCGTCGCTCGCCTTGCCCCCCGCCTTGCCCCCCGCCTGCGAAGCCGCACCGCTCACCGGACGTGGACCCGCGGCACGATCGACATGCCGGGGCCGATGGCGACGTCGGTGGGCCACTGGTCGACGACGATCTTCACCGGGATGCGCTGGACCACCTTCACGTAGTTGCCGGTGGCGTTCTGGGCCGGGAGCAGGCTGAAGGCGGTACCGGAGCCGGGCTGCACGGACTCCACGTGGCCGGTGATCTTGCGCTCGGGATAGGCATCGATCGCGATGTCGGCGTGCTGGCCCGGCCGCATGTCGGTGATCTGCGTCTCCTTGTAGTTCGCGATCACCCAGATGTCGTCGGGCACGAAGGTCGACAGCGTCTGCCCGGCCTGGGCGAACTGGCCCTTGGCGCCCGACAGCTGCACCAGCCGGCCCGGCTGGGCCGCCGTGACGGTGGTGTAGCCGAGGTTCAGTTCGGCCTGGGCCACCTGGGCCTTGCCGGTGGCGAGGCTGGCCTCGGCCCCCGCCTTCTGCGCATTGAGCGCGCCGACCTGGGTGCGCGCCGCGACGACGTTCGCCCGCGCGCGATCGTAGGCGGCCTGCTGCTGGTCGAGGGTCGAGGACGAAGATTGCGAGCGCTGGATCGTGCCTGCCCCCTTCTCGGCGAGGTCCCGGTAGCGGGCCGCATCCTCCCGGGCGAATTTCAGCGAGGCCTCGGCCTGCGTCACCTCCGCCTGGGAGGCGGCGACCTGCGCCTTCTGGCCCTCGATCTGCGCCTCGAAGTTGCGGATCGAGGCCTCGGCCGAGGCGACCTGCGCCTTCGCCTGCGCCAGGGCCACCGCGTAGTCGCGCCGGTCGATCTGGAAGAGAACGGCCCCGGTCTCGACATGCTGGTTGTCGGTGACCGGCACGTCCACGATGTAACCGGCGACCTTGGGCGCGATGGAGAATTGCCGCGCATCGACGAAGGCGTCGTCGGTGGATTCGAACGGGTGCAGGCGGGTCAGCCAGTAGACGTAGGCGCCGGCCGCCACGGCGACGACCGCCACGGTGATGCCAAGGGCCCAGAACGGATGCCGGCGCAGGATGTTCGGCTTGCTGTCCGCGTCGGACTCCTCGGCCGCAGCGGACTCCTCGCCCGAGCCGGACTTTTCGGACGAGCCGGACTTCTCGGGCGCGCCGGACTCCGCGCCCGGCTCGGTCTCGCCGGGGGGCGCCTCTCCGGGGGACCTCGTCGCGGACGCCGTCTCCTGCGGATCGGCCCCTTCCGGGTCGGAGGGCCGCACCGCGTCGCCCCGTGCGGGCTGGCGCCCCACGGCCTGCTGATCCTGAAGCATCGACGAACCGTCCGAACGCATCCAGGGGCCGCGCGATCGAAACCGCGCCGCCCGAAACTCCCGCCTCGGCGACAACAAGAAGTAGCGCCGGCGATTGTTCCCAGTGCGCATGACGTTTGCGGGCCCCGTCCGCGGCCCGACGGAACGTCCGAAATCCGGCGCGCGTTTTCGGGTTTGACGGGCCGGATCCCGGTTCGTCCGCAACCTGCAGGAGGCGCGTATGATCGCCGGTTCTTCCCTGTCGCCACCGGGTGCCGCCGGTCCGGGCGGCCTCGACCGTCTCGACGCAATGAGCACGGTGCTGGCCCGCAATTGGTGGTTGATGGCCTTGCGCGGGGTCGTCGCGATCCTGTTCGGGCTGATCGCCTTCGTGGCGCCCGGCGCCTTCGTCCTCTCCCTCGTGCTGTTCTTCGCCGCCTACATGCTGGTGGACGGCATCGTCGGCGTGATCGCCTCGGTGCGGGCCGCCCAGCGCCACGAGCGCTGGGGCTTCCTCCTCCTCGAAGGGCTCCTCGATCTCGTCGTCGGCGTCGCCGCCGTGCTCGTCCCGGCGGCAGCCGTCTGGGCCTTCGTTTACCTCGTGGCGTTCTGGGCCCTCGTCACCGGCGGCCTCATGGTGGCGGCGGGCTTCCGCCTGCATGCCCATTACGGGCGCTGGTGGCTGGTGCTCGGCGGCGGCGTCTCGATCCTCTTCGGCATCGCGCTCCTGGTCGATCCCGGCATGTCGGCCCTGGTCCTGACCTGGTGGATCGGCAGCTACACGATGGTGTTCGGAATCCTGCTGGTGCTCCTGGCCTTCCGCCTGCGCGGCCGCCACGCGGAGGCGGGCCGGCCCGGCCCCCTGGGGCACCCCGGAACGGCGTAGCTTTGGCCGCGCGAGATGGTCTAGAACCGGCGGGACACCGCGGGGCGCTTCGCCGCCCGAGCCCCGCCCCCCGTGACCATGGCCCGCGATGACCTCCCCCGACCCGGAACGCCCGCGCCCCGCGCGGGTCGACCCGCCCCGGCCCGCCCCTGAGCCCGAGCCCCGGAGCGCCGCCGGGCCGGACAATGCGGACACCCGCGCCGCGGCGCGGGAAGCCGCGGCGGCGGCGCGGACCCTCGGCCGCCAGCTCGGCGTGCTCGCCGTCGGTGCGGCACGGGGTGCCGGACGCCGGGCCGCCGGCGCGGCGCGGGCGGCGGGGCCAGCTTGGCGGGGATGGGCTGACCGCATGCGCCCCCGCGCGCCGGCCGGACCTCCGCCCCCGTCCACCGCCGCGCCTGCGGCGGGGCCGACGCCCGCGCCCGCACGCGCGCCGGCGCCCCGCGCCGCCGGCTGGCCGGCCCGGCTCCGCCGCCATCCCTGGCGCGCCGCGGCCCTGGCGGTCGTCCTGCTGCCGCTGCTGGCCCTGGCCGGGCTCGTCCTCTACAGCTTCGCCACCCTGCCGCCTCTGGGCGGCGTGGTGCCGGAAGCGGGCCAGCGGGCGCTCACCGTCGAGGCCGATGACGGCCGGGTCTTCGCCACCCGCGGGGCGTTCCAGGGCCAGAAGCTGACGGCGGCGGAGATGCCGGCCCATCTCGGCCAGGCGATCATCGCGATCGAGGACCGGCGCTTCCGCTCCCACTGGGGCCTCGACCCGCGCGGCTTCCTGCGCGCCCTGTACCGCAACGCCGTCGGCGGCGGCGTGCGTGAGGGCGGCTCGACGATCACCCAGCAATATGCCCGGCTCGTCTCCCTGAACCAGGAGAAGTCGCTGCGCCGCAAGATCCAGGAGGCGTTCCTGGCCCTGCGCGTCGAGGCGACGATGTCGAAGGACGAGATCCTGCTCGGCTACCTCAACACCGCCTATTTCGGGGCCGGCGCCTACGGCGTCGATGCCGCCGCCCGGCGCTACTTCGGCAAGGGGGCCAAGGCCCTGACCCTGCCGGAGGCCGCGATGCTGGCGGGCCTCGTGCGCGCGCCCTCGCAGCTGGCCCCGACCCGGAACTTCGGCGGCGCCAAGGAGCGCGCCGACGTGGTGCTGCAGACCATGGTGGAGACCGGCGCGATCACGGCCGCCGAGGCCGACAAGGCCCGCGCCCAGACCATCACCCTGCGCACGCCCCCCGAGACGCCGCCGGGCACCAACTACTTCCTGGACATGGTCTCGGCGGAGTCGAAGAAGCTCGCCGACGCGCCGGGCGACGTCACCGTGCGCACCACCCTCAACCTCGACCTGCAGAGCCTCGCGGAGGGCGTCGTCGCCCGCCGCCTCGACGCCGAGGGGCCCAAGAAGAAGGCCGGCCAGGGCGCCATGGTGGTGCTCAACAAGGAGGGCGCGATCCTCGCCCTGGTGGGCGGGCGCGACTACGAGGACAGCCAGTTCAACCGCGCCACCCAGGCCAAGCGCCAGCCCGGCTCGCTGTTCAAGCTGTTCGTCTACCTCACGGCCTACGAGAACGGCTTCAACCCCGACACGGTGCTGGTCGACCGGCCGATCCAGATCGGCGACTGGGAACCGCAGAATTCCACGGGCCGGTTCAAGGGCGCGATGCCCCTGCGCAGCGCCTTCGCGCAGTCGATCAACACGGTGGCGGCGCAGCTGGCCGACGAGGTCGGCATCCCGGCGGTCATCGCCACCGCCCATCGGATGGGCGTGACCGCGGAGCTGCCCAACGTGCCGAGCCTCGCCCTCGGCTCGGCCGAGGTGACGCTGCTGGAGATGACCCGCGCCTATGCGGGCGTGCTGGCCGGGGCGGCGCCGGTGGACACCCACAGCGTCCACGCCATCCGGGGCGCCCAGCCGCAGCCGCTCTACCTGCGCGCCGACGCCAAGGGCGGCACCGCGATCCCCACCGAGGCCCGGGCGATGATGCTCGACTCCCTCCAGGCCGTGGTCGACGGCGGCACCGGCAAGGCCGCCCGGGTCGCCGGCCTGCCGGTGGGCGGCAAGACCGGGACGACCCAGGACTATCGCGATGCCTGGTTCATCGGCATGACGCCGGACCTCGTCGTGGGCGTCTGGGTCGGCAACGACGACAATGCCTCCATGAACCGCGTCGGCGGCGGCGATCTCCCGGCGAGCATCTTCCACGACTTCGTCCAGCGGGCGACGGCGCAGCTGGTCAAGGGCCGCAAGCGCCCCTCGGCGGCGCGGGGCGAGCCGGCCCGGGCCGAGCCGGCGCCCGCCCGCGAGGTCGCCGCCAGCGCCGCCGCGCCCGGCATCCGCGGCGTGCCGGAGGTGGTCGACACCGGCACCCTGGCCTTCCGCGGCCGCACCGTCCGCCTCCTCGGGGTGGAAGGGGAGGGCGGGGCGCTCGCCCGGCAGCTCGCCCGCTACCTGCGCCGCCGCGAGGTGACCTGCGCCCCCGCCTCCGGGGCCGAGGCGGCTGGCGAGCAGCTCCGCTGCCAGATCGATGGCGACGACCTCGCCGCCCTGATCCTCACGGCCGGCGGCGCCCGCGCCGCCGAGGACGCGCCGGCCGACCTCCTCGCCGCCGAGGAGCAGGCCCGCTCCGAGCGCGCCGGCATCTGGGGCCGGCGGCGGTAGGGGCCGGGATCCTGGGCCGAGCGGAACATCGCGTTCCGCACCGTCCCGCGATGCGTTGGCCCCCCTCCCGCGGATGCGGCGCGCCGACCGGGCGGAAGCGGTCCGGTCAGTACCCCCGCCCGCCCCTTGACCTTCCCACCATGGGAACCCCCACATGGGGGAACATGGACAAGCGCCCGACCCTCGATGCCACGATTCCCACGCCCGGCCGGCGGCTCGGCTTCCCGGTGGAGAGGCTGACCTGCGCCTCCTGCGTCGGGCGGGTGGAGCGGGCGTTGCGCGCCCTGCCGGGAGCCTCGGAGGTCTCGGTCAACCTCGCCACCGGACGGGCCGAACTGCGTCTGCCGGGTCCCTGTGCCGCGGCGGTGGAGGCCGTCGCGCGGGCCGGCTACGCCGTGCCGGAGGCCGTCACCACCCTGGAGATCGCCGGACTGTCCTGCGCCGCCTGCGTCGGGCGGGTCGAGCGCGCGCTGGCCGCCGTCCCGGACGTCGCCGCGGTCACGGTCAACCTCGCCACCGGCCGCGCCACGGTGCGCCACCCCGAGGGGCTGGTGGCGCGCGCGGACCTGGAGGCGGCGGTCGCGAAAGCGGGCTACCAGCCGCAGGCTCCGGCCGAAGCGCCGGTCGCGGCCCGGGAAACCCGTCTGGCGCAGGAGGGCGCGGCCCTGCGCCGGGACCTCGTCGCGGCGGCGCTCCTGTCGGCGCCGATCGTGGTCCTCGACATGGGCGGCCACCTCGTCCCGGCCTTCGGCCACGCGGTTCTCGGCGCCCTCGGCGCCTGGGCCGGCGGGATCGAGGCCGGTCTCGCCACCCTGGTGCTCGCCGGACCCGGGGCCCGCTTCTTCCGCCAGGGCCTGCCCGCCCTGGTCCGCGGCCACCCGGACATGAACGCCCTCGTGGCCCTCGGGGCCGGCGCCGCCTACCTGTATTCCCTGGTCGCGGTCCTGGCGCCGGCGCTTCTCCCGGCGGGGACGGCCCACCTCTACTTCGAGGCCGCGACCCTGATCGTCACGCTGATCCTCCTCGGCCGGACCCTGGAGGCGCGGGCCAGGGGGCGGACGGGCGCGGCCATCGCCCGCCTCGTCGGCCTCAGCCCCGCCACCGCGCGGGTGATCCGCGACGGCGTCGAGACGGAGGTGGCCCAGGCGAGCCTCCGGCGCGGGGACGTGGTCCGGGTCCGCCCGGGCGAGCGGGTGGCCGCCGACGGCGTCCTGGTCTCCGGGGCGAGCTACGTCGACGAGAGCATGATCACCGGCGAGTCGGTGCCGGTGGCCAAGGCGCCCGGCGACGGCGCGGTGGGCGGCACCCTCAACACCCATGGCAGCTTCGACCTGCGGGTGGACTCCGTCGGGGCCGACTCCGTGCTCGCCCGGATCGTCCGCATGGTCGAGGCGGCGCAGGGCGCCAAGCTGCCGATCCAGGCCCTGGTCGACCGGGTGACGGGCTGGTTCGTGCCGGCGGTCATCGCCGCCGCGGCGGCGACCTTCGCGGGCTGGCTCGCCTTCGGGCCGAGCCCCGCCCTCGGCCTCGCCCTCGTCAACGCCATCGCGGTGCTCATCATCGCGTGCCCCTGCGCCATGGGCCTCGCGACCCCGACCTCGATCATGGTGGGCACCGGCCGCGCGGCCGAGCTCGGCGTGCTCTTCCGCGACGGCGGCGCGCTCCAGCGCCTGCGCGCGGTCCGGGTCGTCGCCCTGGACAAGACCGGAACGCTCACCCTGGGCCGCCCGACCCTGACGGACCTCGTCGCGGGGCCGGGCGTCGCGGCGGACGAGGCCCTGCGCCTCGCCGCGAGCCTCGAATCCCGCTCCGAGCACCCCATCGCCCGCAGCCTCGTGGCGGCGGCCGCGGACAGGGGCCTGGCCCTCGGAACGGTCACGGCCTTCGCGGCGGAGCCCGGCTACGGCATCGCCGGGACGGTGGACGGCCGCGCCGTCGTCGTCGGCGCGCGGCGCTTCCTCGCCCGCCTTGCGATCCCGGCCGGAGACCTCGACGACGCGGCCGACCGCCTCGCCCGGGAGGGCCGCAGCCCGCTCTTCATCGCCCTCGACGGGCGCCTCGCCGCCCTGGTCGCGGTGGCGGACCCGATCAAGCCCGGCGCGGCCGAGGCCGTGGCGGCCTTGCGGGCGCGCGGCCTCGCGGTGGCGATGGTGACCGGCGACGGCCGCGCGGTGGCCGAGGCCGTGGCCCGCACCCTCGGCATCACGTCGGTCTCGGCCGAGATCCTCCCCGGCGGCAAGGTCGCGGCGGTGCAGGCCCTGCGTGCCCGCCACGGCGCGGTGGCCTTCGTGGGCGACGGCATCAACGACGCGCCGGCCCTGGCCGAGGCCGATGTGGGCATCGCCCTCGGCACCGGCACCGACATCGCGGTGGAGGCCGCCGACGTGGTGCTGATGTCGGGCGCCCTCTCGGGCCTCGTCGGCGCTTTCCGGCTCTCGGCCGCGGTGATGCGCAACATCCGCCAGAACCTGTTTTGGGCCTTCGCCTACAACGTCGCGCTGATTCCGGTGGCGGCGGGGCTGCTCCACGCGGTCGGCGGACCGCTGCTCTCGCCGGTCCTGGCGGCGGGCGCCATGGCGCTGTCGAGCGTCTTCGTCCTCGCCAACGCCCTGCGGCTGCGCCGGGCCGGCGGTACGGCGTCGACGACGGGAGCGGTGGCGTGAGCGCGGTGACCATCGGGGAGGCCGCCCGCGCCTCCGGCGTCTCGGCCAAGATGATCCGCTACTACGAGGAGACCGGCCTGCTGGCGCCGGCCGGCCGGACGGCCGCGGGCTACCGCCTCTACACGGAGGCCGACCTCCATGCCCTGCGCTTCGTGCGCCGGGCCCGCGACCTCGACTTCACCATGGAGGATATCCGGGCGCTGCTCGCCCTCTGGCACGACCGGGCGCGGGCGAGCGCCCAGGTGCGCCGCCTCGCCCTCGACCATGTGGCGGACCTGCGGCGCCGGATCGACGCCCTGGACGGCATGGCCCGCACCCTGGAGGATCTCGCCGCCCATTGCGGCGGCGACGCCCGGCCCGACTGCCCGATCCTCGACGACCTCGCCAGCGGTCCCCACGGCCGGCCCGGCGCGACACCGCGGCAGGGGGAGCGCGACCCCGGAGCGTCGCCTTCGCGGCGCGGGACGCGTTGACCGCATCCCTGGCCTCTTGTTTGCTGGGACCGGCGTCGCAACCCCGGCGCGTCCCCCCCTGAGAGCCGTCGCCTCTCGAAAGTCGCTGTCCATGCCCGTCCTCGACCGGATCGCCGCCTTCGCGGACGAGATCGCCGCCTGGCGCCAGGATCTCCACGCGCATCCCGAGCTGCAATATGACGTCCACCGCACCGCCGGCTTCGTCGCCGACAAGCTGCGGGGCTTCGGCTGCGACACGGTCGCCACCGGCATCGGCCGAACGGGCGTCGTTGGGGTGATCCGCGGCCGGGCCCACGGCTCGAACCGCGCCATCGGCCTGCGCGCCGACATGGACGCCCTGCCGATCCAGGAGGCGCGCGACCTGCCCTACCGCTCCACGGTGCCGGGAAAGATGCATGCCTGCGGGCATGACGGGCACACGGCGATGCTGCTCGGGGCGGCGAAGTACCTCGCCGAGACCCGCGCCTTCGACGGCACGGCGGTGCTGATCTTCCAGCCGGCGGAGGAGGGCGGCGGCGGCGGCGAGGCCATGGTCCGCGACGGGCTGATGGAGCGCTTCGGCGTCGAGACCGTCTACGGCATGCACAACATCCCGGGCCAGGCGCTGGGCACCTTCGCCATCCGGCCGGGCCCGATCATGGCCTCCACGGACCGCTTCACCATCACCATCACGGGCCGGGGCGGCCACGCCGCCCAGCCGCACAACGCCATCGACAGCGTGCTGGTGGCGAGCCACGTGATCACGGCGCTCCAATCCGTGGTGTCGCGCACCGTCGATCCCCTGGAGAGCGCGGTGGTCTCGGTCTGCGCCCTGGAGGCGGGGGAGGCCTTCAACGTGCTGCCGCAATGCGTGGTCCTGCGGGGCACCATGCGGGCCCTCTCGAAGCCGATGCGGACCCTGATCCAGGACCGGATCACCGAGATCGTCACCCACGTGCCCCGGGGCTTCGGCGCCACCGGCGCCATCGACTTCAACAGCGGCTACCCCGTCACCGAGAACCATCCGGCGGAGACGGACTTCATCGCCGACGTGGCGGCCGAGCTCGTCGGCGAGGCCGGCATCGACCGGGCGGTGGCCCCCATGATGGCCGCCGAGGACTTTTCCTACATGCTCGCCCACCGCCCCGGCGCCTACATCTTCCTCGGCAACGGCGACAGCGCCGGCCTGCACCACCCGGACTACGACTTCAACGACGCCGCCGCACCCTACGGCGCCTCGCTCTGGGCGCGGGTGATCGAGACGGGGTTGCCGATCCGGGGCGCGTGACGCGGATCGTCACGCGAGGCAGGCTCCGGCCGAGCCGGGCGCCCTCCTGAAACGGCGGGTTCCGGGCGGCCGGGCCGCGCAGGCCGATCGACGGCCCTGACAGGGCCCGGCCCTGGGGGCAACAGCCGAACGTCCCGACCCTGCGAGGAGCGACTTGCGACCCCGTGTTGGACCTCTGGAGGTCCGCTTCTCGGAAGCTTGCCGGACGACGCTCTACGGCCGGATCGGTTGGGTTGGTGACGGATTGCCGACAGTCCGAAACGTCGTGACGTCGGACGTTCGCTGGAGCAGGCGCCGGCAGCGGATCTGTCGTATGCCCGAACGAACGATCCGAGCATTGCCGAAGCCGTCCACCTTCTTGGCGAGGCTATCCCGAACGTTGCATGAAGAAGGCGACCGCCTCGTTGAGTGCTTCGGGCAGGACGGTCATGTGAGTTCGTCCAGGGATAAGGCTGAAGGTGCTTGTCACGCCCGAGATCCGGCTCAACCGCTCCGTCATCGCACGGGTCAGTTCCACGGTGCGGGTCGATGCGAGGCGGGCGCGGCGCGCTTCATGGTCCGGGGCGACCCGTTGGAACGGGGCGAGGGCTTCCTCGTAGGCACCGGCCAGGAGAAGCACGCGCGCGCCGTTTGGAGAGGCCTTCTCCAACTCCGCGATGCTTTCGAGCACCACGGCGTCTTCCCAGTAGATGGACGGGCTGGCGGCGATCCAGTGCGAGAAGGCCGCGGGCGCCCGAGCGAGGGCGTGGAGGACGAACAGTCCCCCGAATGAGTGTCCGAACACCGCTTGCCGCGAAGGATCGACCCTGCAGCGTCGTGCGATCGCAGGCCGGAGATCGTCCAAGACGAAGCGCAGGAACGCGTCGGCGCCGCCCGTCCGGATCGGAGGACCGCCGAGCTGGGCCGGTGGGTAGGACCGTCCGGGCGGTGGCGTGTAGTCCCAGGACCGACGCAGGCTATCGTAAGGATCGTCCCCAGGATAGCCGATGCCGACGACGACGAAGCGCGTGGCGATACCCGTGGCGTCGGGGTAGGGCGCCTGTACGCGTTCGATATCGATCGCCGTGGCCGTCACCGCGTTGCCGTCCAGCAGGTACAGCACGGGCCAGCCGTCCGCAGGCACCTCGCCGGGCGGAACGTAGAGCGTGATCCGCCACGGCACCTGCTGGCCGTTGCCGCCCAGATCGAAGGCGACCGCGCCGGTGAGCCGGGCCGGCTCGTCGGCAGTCGCACGGGCCAGGCTCGGCTTCAGCAGCAGCCAGGCGGCGGCGGGAAGAGCCGCCAGGCGGCGCCGCGAGGGAAGTGACTTCATCGGTCTCGGCTCGCGAGGGTCCCAACGGATGCGGAGAGGGGCGCTCCGGTGTCAGCTCTGCCGTCTACCATCGGTAGATCAGGCTGCCGATGACGGTCGCCGGCGCGCCGCGGTAGCAGAAGCCCGCCTGACAGGTGAAGTAGTCGCGGTCGAAGACGTTGTTTGCGTTGATCTGGGCGCGAAAGCCTTTGTACGCCGGATCGATGGCCGAAAAGTCGTAGGCCACCAGCGCATCGAACAGCGTGACGGTCGGGTTGCGGACGGTGTTCTCGTCGTTGGCGAAGCTGTTGGCGTTGAAGCGGATGCCGCCACCGAGCGTCAGTCCGCGCAGGGCCGAACTCGACGGGAACAGGTAGCTCAGGAAGCCGGTGAACGTGTCCCCGGGAATGCCCGAGAGGGCGTTGCCGTCCAGGGACTGGCCCGCGAACGAGGTCTGGCTGAGATAGCGCAGATTGAGGTGGGTGTAGGCGAGGGTGAGGTTGGTGCCCGGCGCGAAGTTGGCGATGGCCTCCATCTCGAAGCCGCGGGACTCGACGGCGCCGGTGGCCACCTGGAAGGCGACGTTGTTCGGATCCGTGCGCAGGACGCTGCTCTGGACGATATCGAAGCCGGCGAACCCTGCCTGGATGTTCGTGCCGGGGATCAGGTATTTGACGCCGGCCTCGATCTGGTCCCCCGTCGCCGGTCTGAAGGCGCGTCCGGCGGCATCGACGCCCGGCTGCGGCGCGAAGGTGGTGGCGTAGCTGGCATAGGGAACCAGCCCGGGGGCCAGCAGATAGTTGAGACCGACGCGGCCCGTGAAGGCCTGGTCGTTCTGCTGGGTCGCGGCAGCGGGGGCCGCGGTCGTGGTCTGGGACACCCAGTCGTAGCGCCCGGTCAGGGTCAGCACGAAGCGGTCGAACTTGGCCTGCTCCTGCAGGTACAGCCCGACCTGATCCTGGCTCTGCGCGGTGCGCGGGCCCAGCAGCGGCGCGAGGATCGGCTGCTGGCCGTAATTGCGCGTGACGAGGTTGAGATCGGGGGCCGCGCCGAAACCGAAGCGATAGTTGAAGTCGGAATGCGCGTAGTCGAGCCCCGCCACCAGCGTATGCGCGACCGGCCCCGTGGTGACATGGGCCTCGATCTGGTTGTCGAGCGTGATCTGGCTCAGGAACTGGCGCGAATATCCTGTCGATCGGCTGGCGCTCAGGCCGTCGGGGCTGAGCGCGGCGATCGACGCGTAGCGATAGTCGTTGCTGATGTCGTAGAAACGGAAGTTCTGCCGGAAGACCAGATCCCCGTCGAAGCGGTGCTCGAACGCGTAGCCGACGCGCCCCTGCTGCTGCCTGAAGTCGTTGAAGGCCGGGTCGCCTGAGTAGATCCGGGTCGGGCGCAGGTTCTGGTTGAAGAATGTCGTGCTGCCCGGAAGCTTGGTCTCCTGATACTCGCTCAGGAAGGTGAAGGTGGTGTCGGCGGATGGCTTCCACGTGAAGGACGGCGCGATGTAGCTCCGGTCGTCCGAGCCCCCGGGGATGAAGGTATCCGACTGCCGCTTGATGCCGGTGACGCGGTACGCGAGGGTGCCGCCCGTGCCCTCCACCGGGCCGCCGATGTCGAAATTGCCCTGGTAGCGGTCGAAGTTGCCGACCTGTAGCTGCACCTCGCCGAAGGGCACGAAGACCGGTCGTTTCGTGGTGACGTCGAGAATGCCGCCGGGCGAGCCGAGCCCGTAGAGACCGGAAGCCGGCCCTCGCAGGATCGTAGCCGCCTCGATGCCGTAGGGTTCGATGCGCGGTACCGTCAGGCCCGATGCGACCTGGCGCAGGCCATCCCGGAAGATGCCGTCATAGGTCAGGCTGAAGCCGCGCACGAAGAACGAATCGAAGCGCGGATCGAAGCCGAAGACGTTCGAGGACACGCCGGCCACGTAGCCGATGGCCTCGTTGAGCGTCTGGACGTTGCGGTCGTTGAGCGCCTCACGGGTGAGCACCGTGACCGACTGTGGGGTCTCAAGCAGCGGTGTGTTGGTCTTTGTCGCCGTGGGGCTGATCCGAGCGGTGTAGCCGGTGATTCCGGAAGGGCCTCCGCCGCCGCCGCTGGTCGCCGCCGTGCCGCCATCCCCACCACTGAGATTGGCCCCACTACCAATCCGGGGGCCCGGTGCAACGCCTTCGACGGAGAGCTGGTCGAGCTGCACGCTCGTTTGCTGTGCGGCCACGGGCCAGGAGAGAGCTGTTGTGGCGAGAAGTAAAGCAAGGGAGGGGGCGCGATGGGGCATATGGCACGCTGATAAGCGCCTTAAGCGGCGCAGTATCGTACTCATTGCCAGATACGATCTGCATGGCAAGTTTGAAACGTGATATTTATCACACAATTAGAGCACTTCAAATCTGAAGTTGTTCCAATCTGTAACCCTATAGCGTTGGATAATGAGATTTTACATCGGTCTATCATCGATTTCCTTCATGGCCGATTCCATCAGCCTTAAGCCACTGGCTTGATCGAAGGAAATGACTGATCGCGGCGATGAAGTCGGGTCGATCACTGAACGCCCGCTCAGGGCTGGAGGGTCTCGTACTGAAGCGACTCCTCATTGACCCGATCAAATCGCTGACGAATGGCCGCCTTCGAGATGCGGCAATACCGGGCGGTCTGCCTGACGGGGGTCGGTTTTTGCCCCTCCGCTCGACCACCGGATCGAGTGGATCGCGGACATTTCACTTCGTAAGCTCCTCGAATGCGAAGGTCCGATGAAGCCAGGCAGAGAAGCTCCTCAGCGCTGCTTCTCGGCTGCGTCAGTGCACTGGTCATGCTCATCATCGTGGGCCGCATCGTCTGGGCCGTCGCGACCGTACCAACGACCGCAGACGCCTTCCGGCTGTCACATCAGGCGATCCGAGACAAAGCTCTTTCGGAGACGATCGCGGCACGCCCTGACGCTTGTACGATCAAGGGCGCACCCGGTTTTGGTTGGTCCGTGGAATGTCGCGACATCGAACGCACCTCGGGTTCCGAATGCCGCTCCGTTTGGTGGAATATCGACCCATGGGGAGTCCCATCCAACGGGATCGGAGGCCGCTTGGACTCCCTTCACGACAGATGCCGGAAGGACTTCTGAGGGACGAGCGCCGTCGGCCCGCCGACGACCGAGCTGGGTCATCGCGAGATCGTCCGCTCCAGGGCAAAAGGCCAAGCTCCGCTTCTCACTCTCAGCGGCCCTTCACACAGACGAGCGGACGGAGTTTCAGCCCGAGGACGGAGAGTTCATGCGATGCGCAGACAGATCGATCGTTTCCTGCTTCCGCTGCTTCTCTGCATCCCTTCGACGGCCTTCGCCGGCGATGCGGTCAGCCTGACGGTCGCATCGACATCGGTGCGGGGAAATGGTGAGGGGCCGAACCAACCCGACATCGTGGTCCGCTTCGATGATGGCGGTGCGGCGGCGTTCGCGACATCCACGGCCGCGCCTGTCGGCGGTCGCCTGACAGTCCGGCTCGACGGCCTCCCTGTCTCGCAATCGGGGCGCCTCCTCACGCCCATGACGGGAGGGCTCGCGGTCCTCGTTCCCCACCATCCGGATCAGGCGGTCGAGGTCGCCCGACAGATCGCATCGCGTTCTGAGAGCCTCACCGCCGCCTGCGCGTAGGCGACCGTTTCGCCGGAGCGGGAAGGGCCGTAGAGATGCCGACCGCTTCGGGGAAGCGCGTGACGCAGGCCCATCGAGGACGAGTTGGAAGACGCGACGCCGACTCCTGTCCAGGAAAGGGTGATCGCAAGGGCCGATGATCGAACCGAAAGTCGGAGTCCGGAACCCTCTCATCCCCGGGCCGCGCAGCGGAGCCCGGGACCCGGGCACGCCGAGCGTGCCGGACCTGACACGGTCGGCGGCTCCGGACGGCGCGCCTCTCCTTCGGGCCGGGCTCGACTGCGGCGTCCCCGGATCGACGGGCACGGGTGCCACCGCCCGACGGCGAGGGGGCCCGCGCGGAGTCCCGTGCGGCGTGCGCCTGCGGTCACCCTCCCCGTGGGGGGAGGGCCCCCGGAAGCCCCGCTCAGACCGGGCGGTTGGCGGTCCCGCCGAGGTGGAAGACCCGGTGCGGCACCAGTTCGCCGCGCTCGACGTCGCCCACCGCCACGAGGATGCCGCCGCAGGTGGCGAAGGCCTTGCCCTCCACCGGGGCGTCGCGCCCGCGCAGGATCACCGGCTGGCCGCGCATCAGGCGCAGGGCCATGTCCCGCGACACCGGCACCGAGGGCACCGCGTCGAGGGCGGTCTCGACGGCGTGGAGATGCCCGGCATTGCCGTCCGGCCCGGCTTCCTCGAGGGCGGCGACCTGGCAGGAATCCGCCTCGGTGAAGGGGCCGACGCGGGTGCGGCGCAGGGCCGAGACGTGGCCGTAGCAGCCCAGCAGGCGGCCGAGGTCGCGGGCGATGGCCCGGACATAGGTGCCCTTGCCGCAGGCGGCCTCGATCACCGTGCGCTCGGGGCTGTGCTCAACCACCGCGAGATGGTCGATCTGCACCGGGCGGGCCACCAGCACGACCTCCTCGCCGTCGCGGGCGAGGTCGTAGGCGCGCTCCCCGGCGATCTTGATGGCCGAGTAGCGCGGCGGCACCTGCTCGATGGCGCCGATGAAGATCGGCAGCGCCGCTTCCACGGCCTCGCGGGTCGGGCGCGCCTCGCTGGTGGCCACCGGCCGGCCCTCGGCGTCGTCGGTGTCGGTCTCGATGCCCCAGGTCACGGTGAAGACGTAGGCCTTGCGCCCGTCCATCACGAACGGGACCGTCTTGGTCGCCTCGCCGAGCGCGATCGGCAGGATGCCGGAGGCCAGGGGGTCGAGGGTGCCGGCATGGCCCGCCTTCTTGGCGTTGAAGGCGCGCTTCACCACCGCGACCGCGTGGGTCGAGGTCATGCCCACGCCCTTGTCGAGGATCACCCAGCCGTTGACGTCGCGGCGCTTCGGCCGGTCGGGGCGCGGCGCGCCCCGCGGCGGACGCCGGCCCTCGGCGGCCACGGGCCGGTCCGCCGGGTTCGGCGGCGCTGAGCCCTCGGTGCGCTCGACGGTCGGTTCGTTGATCATGGGGGTCCTCGGTCAATGCTCACAGGGGGCGGGCGGCACGTTCTGCGCCGTCATCCGTCCCGGTCGGGGTTCGCTGTTCGGTGTCCCCGCCGCCTCGGGCCGGAGACGGGGGACCGCTCAAGGCCGGTGCGCGTCAGGCGGCGTCGGGGTCCGAGGCGCCGTCGTCCTTCTCCGGGGCCGGCGATTCGAGGTCACGGCGCACCTTATCAGTCCGCAGCAGGGCGTCGATCCGGTCGGCCTCGTCGAAGGTCTCGTCGCGCAGGAAGCGCAGGTCGGGCGCGTATTTCAGGTTCACCCGGCGGGCGACCTCCTGGCGCAGCGCCTTCTTGTTGCGCGCCAGCGCCGCCAGGACCGGGGCCTCGTCCAGGCCGCCGAGCGGCATGATGTAGGCCGTGGCGAGCTTCAGGTCCGGCGACATCCGCACCTCCGGCACCGTGATGACGTGGGCGCTCAGCACCGGGTCCTGGATGTCCCCGCGCTGGAGAACCTCGGCGAGGGCGTGGCGGATCAGCTCGGCGACGCGCTGCTGGCGTTGCGAGGGTCCGGTGGGGGTCTGCTTCTGGGCCATGTCGGATTCTGATCGTCTTGTCGTCGAAACGGTTCGACACCGGCGCGCCGGGAGCCGCGGACGATGCGTCGCTGAAACGGAACATCGAGGTGCCGCCGCACGGAAACGCCGAGCCGGCTGAAACGAAGCGGACGTCGAAGGCGACCCTCTTAGCGCAGATCGGCGTCCGGGATATAGGCCCGTCGCGCCAGTTTCCGCGTCGTCTTTCCGCGAAGACGGCCGGCACCGGCTCCGAAACGCGCAACGGGGCCGCGACCTCGTCGCGACCCCGTCGGTATTCCGAAGCGAATCCGCCGCTCAGAGCGTGCGACGGATCTCCTCGACCCGGTAGCACTCGATGGTGTCGCCGGCCCGCATGTCCTGGAAGTTCTCGAAGGACATGCCGCATTCGTAGCCGGCGGTCACTTCCTTCGCATCGTCCTTCAGGCGCTTCAGCTGGGCGAGTTTGCCCTCGTGGATGACCACGCTGTCGCGAATCAGGCGGACATGGGCACCGCGCTGCACCACACCGTCGGTGATGCGGCAGCCGGCGATCTTGCCGACCTTCGAAACGTCGAAGATCTGCAGGATCTGGGCCTCGCCGAGACGCTCCTCGCGCAGCGTCGGCGGCAGCATGCCCGACAGGGTCGCTTTGATGTCATCCACGAGGTCGTAGATGATGTTGTAGTAGCGGATCTCGACGCCCTTGTTCTCGGCCGACTCGCGCGCTTCCTTGTGGGCCCGCACGTTGAAGCCGATGACGACGGCCTTCGAAGCCTCCGCCAGGGTGATGTCCGACTCGGTGATGCCGCCGACGCCCGCCAGCAGAATCCGCGCCGACACCTCGTCGTTGCCGAGCTTCTCCAACGCGCCGTTGATGGCCTCGACCGAGCCCTGCACGTCGCCCTTGACGACCAGCGCCAGTTCCTTGCGGCCGGCGCCTTCCTTCAGGTCGCGCATCATGTCGACCAGCGAGCGGTTCGCGCCACCGGTACGGGCGGCCAGGCGCTCGCGCTTCTGGCGGGCCCGGTATTCGGTGACCTCACGGGCGCGGGCCTCGTTCGGCACGACCACGACGCGGTCGCCCGCATCCGGGGTGCCGTTGAAGCCGAGCACCTCCACCGGGACCGAAGGACCGGCGTAGGGGACGTTCTCGCCCTTGTCGTCAATGAGGGCGCGCACGCGGCCCCATTCGGCGCCGGCCACGACGATGTCGCCGGTGAACAGGGTGCCGCGCTGGACCAGGACGGTCGCCACCGGGCCGCGACCGCGATCGAGCTTGGCCTCGATGACCGTACCCTCGCCGTCGCGCGTCTCGTTGGCGCGCAGGTTCATGATCTCGGCCTGGAGCTGCAGGCCCTCGAGAAGCTCCGGCAGACCGTCGCCGGTCTTGGCCGACACCTCGAACTCGAGGGTTTCGCCACCCATCGACTCGACCTGGATGTCGTGCTGCAGCAGCTCTGTTCGCACCCGCTGCGGATTCGCCTCGGGCTTGTCGATCTTGTTGATCGCCACGATCAAGGGAACGCCGGCGGCCTTGGCGTGGGAGATCGCCTCCACCGTCTGCGGCATGACACCGTCATCCGCCGCCACCACGAGCACGACGATGTCCGTCACCTTGGCACCGCGGGCACGCATCGAGGTGAACGCCGCGTGGCCGGGGGTGTCGATGAAGGTGACCATGTCGCCGCTCGGGGAGGCGACCTGGTAGGCACCGATATGCTGCGTGATGCCGCCGGCCTCGCCGGAGACAACGGTGGTCTTGCGGATCGCGTCGAGCAGCGAGGTCTTGCCGTGGTCGACGTGGCCCATGATGGTAACCACCGGGGGACGGGGATCGAGATCCTCCTCCAGCTCCGGCTCGTCGCTGAACAGGCCTTCCTCCACGTCCGACTCCGCAACGCGGCGGACGGTGTGGCCGAGTTCCTCGGCGATGAGCTGCGCCGAATCCGAGTCGATCACATCGGTGATCTTATGGATTTCGCCCTGCTTCATGAGCAGACGGATCACGTCCACCGCTCGCTCCGACATGCGGTTGGCGAGCTCCTGGATCGTGATCGTCTCCGGGATCGTCACCTCGCGGGAGAGCTTCTCCTTCTGCTCCACCTGCCGGTTGCCGCTCATGCGCTGCTGGCGGCGGCGGAACGAGGCGACGGAGCGCGTGCGCTCGTCCTCACCCGACGTGGCGGTGGCGATCGTAAGACGGCCGCGGTTGCGATCGCCGCCCGGCTGCTTGGGCGTCTTGGGCGGCGTGATGATCTTGAGCGGCATGCCGGGGCGGCGGATCACGCGCTTCTGCTCGCTCTCCTCCTCGGCAGCCTGCGGGCGGCCAGCCGTACGGGCCGGCGTGGCTCCACCGGCCGGACGGGCGGCCGTGGCCGCGGTCGGAGCGGTGGGCTCGGGCTCCGGCGCCGGAGCCGGGCGGGCCATGAAATTCAGGTCGCGCGGCTTGCGCACGTCGGCTGTGATGGTCTTGCGCGGCTCGGCCGTCGCTGGGCGAGCCGTGAGCGGCGGACGCGCAGCCGGACGGGCCGTCGCTGTCGGAGCCGCAGGCCGGGCGGGAGCGGCAGCCTGAGCGGGACGCTCCGCCGCCGGGGCAGCCGGGGCCGGAGGCGCCGAGCGCACGATGGTCGGGGCCGCCGGCATCGGGGCGGTCTTCGACACGGTCGGGGCGGCGGCTGGTGCGGCATCGGCTTTCGCAGCGTCTTGAGCCGCAATTGCAGCAGCGCGTTCTGCCTCCTCGGCGGCGCGGCGATCCTCTTCCTCCTTGCGGCGGCGGGCCTCCTCCTCGCGCTTCTTCGCCTCGGCGGCCTCCCGCTCGCGCTGTTCCGCAGCGATGCGCTCGCGCTCAGCCGCGGCCTCTGCTTCGGCACGCCTCTGCGCCTCGGCCTCGCGGCGCTTGGCGTCGGCGAGGGCAGCCGCACGGGCGTTGCTCTCCTGCTCGCTGAGAGTGCGCAGCACCACGCCATTTGCGGACCGCTGGGCCTGACGCGGTGCGGCCGGCGGCGGAGGCGGCGCCACCCGCGTCGCAGGGGCGACGGGCGTCGTCTCACGCGCGGGGGCGGCCGGCGCGGCACCGATGACACGGCGCTTCACCGTCTCGACCACGACCTGCTTGGAGCGGCCATGGGAGAAGCTCTGACGCACCGTTCCCTGCTCGATCGGACGCTTCAAGGACAGCGGCTTCGAAGGGGGTCTCGCCTGCGTCTTGTCGCCCGGATTGTTCGTATCGCTCATTCAGTCCAAACCCTGAGGGTTTCCATCGTCCCGTGAACCGGCAAACTGCTGTGCGCCGGGTAGATCCATCGCTTCAATCGTCGTGCAGATCGGAAACGGCCTGCCCAATACGGGCGGAGCCGGCCTCCTCGGCCGTCGTCGCCAAACCTTCAAAGGTGCGGAGCCGACGCCAACGCGCAAGGCAGCCGGAAGCTCCGACTCCTGCGACGAGAGCCGCATGTATCACATGATCCCGACCCAAGGCCATGTCCAATTCTTCGTTGGACAGGTCATCGATGACGGGAATGCACGATATGGCACTGCCATGCCGCCGGTGCAATGCCGCGACGATCTTCCGCCGTCCGTCGGCGCTACCGTCGGAGGCCTGGATCACCGCCGCCACACCGGCCTTGTCGCCGATGGCCGACTCGACCTTGGCGAAGCCCGCGACCACGCAGCCGGCCTTGTTGGCCAGGGACAACGACTGACGCAGGTCGGCGCGCAGACCCTCGGCGATGCGGTCGGCGAGGTCGGATGCCATGGCATCCTTGCTTTTGAAGGCGCGTTGAAAGGCGCGCCGCTTCACCGCTTCGTTGACCGCCGCGCGGGTGGGGGTAAGCCAGGCACCGCGGCCGGGTAGGCGAGCCCGCAGATCCGGCACCACGGCGCCGTCGGGCCCGAGCACGAAACGGATCAAGCCGGACGGCGCCTGCGTCACCCGCGTGACGAGGCATGTGCGCAGAGCATTGGCACGGCCCCGCCCCAGACCCGGATCGAGCAGCGTGCTCGGATCCGGCTCGACGGCATCGTCGGTCACATCTGCGGTTTCGCCCGTCATGTGGCGTGGGATTCTCTCGTCAACTGGAAAACATCCCCGCGATCCGTGGCCGCGGGGAGCCATGATTCGCCTTCTCAGACGGAGGCGGGCTCCTCATCGGTGGACTCGCTCGTCTCAGTCTCGGTCAGCGCCTCGATCCAGCCGGCATGGACGCGGGCCGCCATGACCATGGCCTCCGCTTCCGCCCGCGAAATCTCGAATCCCTCGAGGTAGCCCGTGTGCCGCTTGGCCTCGGGGCCGCGCCCTTCGGTGTAACCCACGAGATCATCGGTGGCGCAACCGGCGAGGTCCTCGATCGTCTTCACGTCGTTCTCGCCCAACGCCACCAGCATGGGCGTGGTGATGCCGTCGATCTCGCGCAGCTCGTCCTGCACGCCGAGTTCCTGACGCTTGGCATCGAACTCCGATTCGACGCGGGCGAGGTGATCCTGGGCGCGGGCCTGGATCTCGGTTCCGCTCTCTTCGTCGAGTCCCTGGATGTTGGCGAGCTCGCCCGGCTCGACGTAGGCGATCTCCTCGACGTTGCGGAAGCCCTCCGCCGCCAGGAGCTGGCCCACGGTCTCGTCGACGTCGAGGGCTTCCATGAAGATCGCGGTACGCTCGGCGAACTCCTTCTGACGACGCTCCGACTCCTCAGCCTCGGTCAGGATGTCGATGTCCCAGCCCGTGAGCTGCGAGGCGAGGCGCACGTTCTGGCCGCGGCGGCCGATGGCCAGGGAGAGCTGGTCGTCGGGTACCACCACCTCAATGCGGTCGGCCTCCTCGTCCAGCACCACCTTCACGACTTCAGCCGGCTGCAGCGCATTGACGATGAAGGTCGCCTGGTCCTCCGACCACGGGATGATGTCGATCTTTTCACCCTGGAGTTCGCCGACCACCGCTTGGACGCGGGAGCCGCGCATGCCGACGCAGGCGCCGACAGGGTCGATCGAGCCGTCCCGCGAGATCACGGCGATCTTCGCGCGCGAGCCGGGATCGCGGGCTACGGCCTTCACCTCGACGATGCCATCGTAGATTTCCGGCACTTCCTGGCCGAAGAGCTTCGCCATGAACTGCGGGTGCGAGCGCGAGAGGAAGATCTGCGGTCCGCGCACCTCGCGGCGCACGTCGAATAGGTAGGAGCGGATGCGGTCGCCCGGACGGAAGGTTTCGCGCGGGATCATCTCGTCGCGGCGGACGATGCCCTCGCCGCGGCCGAGGTCGACGATGACATTGCCGTACTCGACGCGCTTCACGAGGCCGTTCACGACCTCGCCGATGCGGTCCTTATACTCGTCGAACTGCCGGTCGCGCTCGGCGTCGCGCACCTTCTGCACGATGACCTGCTTGGCCGACTGGGCGGCGACGCGGCCGAAATCGAAGGGCGGCAGGGTGTCGGAGATGACGTCGCCCACGAGGGCGCCGGGGTTGTAGCGGCGGGCCTGCTCCAGGGTGACCTCGCGGGCGTCGTTCTCGACCTGGTCGACCACCACGAGGTGGCGCGACAGGCGCAGCGCGCCCGTCTTCGGGTCGATCTCGGCATGCACGTCGGTCTCGGCGCCGTAGCGGGAGCGTGCGGCCTTGGCGATGGCTTCCTCCATCGCGTCGATCACGATGGACCGGTCGATCACCTTCTCACGGGCGACCGCTTCGGCGATCTGCAGGAGTTCGAGCCTGTTGGCGCTGACGACGGCCATCGGTTTTCGTCCTTCTCTTCGTCGTGTTCTGTCGCGATCCCCCCGCCGCTCGGCGGGGCAGGGATCCGGGCGTGTTAGTGGAGCTTGCCGTCTTCCTTCACCCGCACCGCCTTGGTGCGGACGGGCTTCGCCTTGTTCCGGGCCTTGATGGCGAGACTCTCCTCGGTCTCGACCTTCACGGGCTTGGGCCGTTGCGAGGCCTTCGGTTTCAGGGGACGGGAAATCTTCTTCTTCAGCGGGGCAGGGGCAGGGGCAGGGGTCGGTTCGGCTTCGATCTCCGCCTCGTCCCCCTCCGCGTCGTCCCTCTCGTCGTCGAGGGCGGGTGGACCGCCGCGGCGCAGGGATTCGCGTACCAGCTCGTCGGTGAGCACGAGGTAGGCGTCGCCGAGGTCGCGTAGCGGCAGGTCGATCCGGCTCGGCAGGCCCTCCTTCACGTCGGGCAGGTCGATCGGTACCGTGAGCCCGTCCGCATTCGGGGCGCCGATGATGCCGCGGAAGCGCTTGCGGCCGTCCATCGGCACGGCGAGCTCGATCTTGGCCTCGTAGCCGGCCCAGCGCGCGAAATCGATGGCCCGCACCAGCGGCCGGTCGATGCCCGGCGAGGAGATCTCGAGGTAGTAGGGCTTGCCGATCGGGTCATCGAGATCGAGCAGTGGCGAGATCGCCCGGCTCACCGCCTCGCAATCATCCACCGTCATGGTGCCGTCCGGCCGCTCGGCCATGATCTGCACCGTGCAGCCGTTGGCGCTCGTCACCTTCACCCGGACGACGCGATAGCCCAGGCCCTGAATCGAGCCCTCGATGACCTGCACCACCCGCGCGGCCACGCCGGTCTCGGTGATGAGGCGCTTCTCGTTGAGATCGCTGTTGAGCGGGTCGCTGTTGAGGTTGTCCGCCATGCTGCGCTTGAAGTCCGGCCTTGTCCGAGGCGATCCGGCGCGAGAGTCATTGCGGCAATAAAAAAGAGCGGACCCGGTGGGGCCCACTCCCGAACCGCAGTCTCACAACTGCAACCAGAACTGATAGCAACAGAGTAGGCGCGTTCGCTCTCATTTTCAAGCGGTTTCCGCCCCGCGTCGAACCCGGACCCTGGGCCGGCCTGGGCGAAAACCACCGCCTACGTAGCTGCCTCGATGCCCCATGATCCGCGCGGCGGTTCCACAACGCGCCAGGTAGAAATCAGAAAAAATTCGAAGACATAAGTCTTGGGCCGCTCGGAGATCCCGCTCGCGCCCCACCCCGAACGGACGGGACTGCGACGACCCCGGCGTCGTGCTGGGCACGCGGATGGAACCCTGTTGCCGATCGGAACCATGCAGCCCGGCCCTTCGGACTCGCAGTGCGTACCGCGAACGGAGTCCACGGTGCCGGGATCGCGCGCCGCCGGCGCAGACCTCTCAATCCCCATGGTGCTGGGCCGCGCCGGTGGATGTTGCGATCCGAGGCTTTGCCCTCGCGTACGACTGTCCGGCGCAACAGCGAGCCCGGAGGACCTCCCGCGTTGCGTCGGGGCCAAGAAAAACGCCGCCCCGCAGGGCGGGACGGCGTCGATGATCGCTGTCGGTCGTCTGGGTCCCGAGGTCCGGACCCAAATCGAACCTCAGGCCGCCTGGGCCCGCTTCAGGAGCTTGCGGTTCACCAGCATCTCGGCGATCTGCACGGTGTTCAGGGCCGCGCCCTTGCGCAGGTTGTCGGCGACGCACCAGAACGAGAGGCCGTTCTCCACCGTAGCGTCCTCACGGATGCGGGAGACGTAGGTGGCGTCCTCGCCGGCCGCCTCGTGCGGGGTCATGTAGCCGCCGGGCTCGCGCTTATCGACGACCATGAGGCCAGGGGCCGAGCGCAGGATCGCGGTGGCCTGCTCGGCCGAGATCGGGCGCTCGAACTCGACGTTCACGGCTTCCGCGTGGCCGATGAACACCGGCACGCGCACGGCGGTGGCCGTGAGCTTGATCTTGGGATCGAGCATCTTCTTGGTCTCGGCGACCATCTTCCACTCTTCCTTCGTGTACCCGTCCTCCATGAACACATCGATGTGCGGGATGACGTTGAAGGCGATGCGCTTGGGGAACTTCTCGGCCTTGATCTCGCCGGCGGTGAAGACCGAGCGGGTCTGCTGGAAGAGCTCGTCCATGGCGTCCTTGCCGGCGCCGGAGACCGACTGGTAGGTCGCCACCACCACGCGCTTGATCGTGGCCGCGTCGTGGAGGGGCTTCAGCGCGACCACGAGCTGCGCCGTTGAGCAGTTCGGATTGGCGATGATGTTGAGCTTGGAGAAGCCGTGGATGGCGTCCGGGTTCACTTCCGGAACGATCAGCGGCACGTCCTGATGGTAGCGAAACGCCGACGAGTTATCGATCACGACGCAGCCGGACTGACCGATGCGGGGCGACCACTCCTTCGAGGTCTCGCCGCCCGCGGACATCAGGCAGATGTCGGTATCGGAGAAGTCGTAGGAATCGAGGGCCTTCACCTTCAGGATCTTGTCGCCGAAGGACACGTCCTGGCCGGCCGAGCGGCGCGAGGCAATCGCCACCACCTCGTCCGCCGGAAAGGCGCGCTCGGACAGGATGTCCAGCATCTCGCGGCCCACATTGCCCGTGGCACCCACGACGGCGACCTTGTAACCCATGCTCTTCACTCCGCTCTGCACGGGCGCCGAGGGCCCGTGCGGCGCCCGCCGGTCTGGCGAAGCGCATCGTCCGGTACCGGCGCCGTTCTCAAGCCTCCCTGCCGTGCGCCGAGCCGCCCGGCCCGCCGGCCGCGAAGGTGCGCGGCCCGATCCCGGTCCGCGCCGTCTGGCGCCCGCCGCATCGCAGCATGAGTCACCAAGGGCGGGAGCAAGACGCCTCGCTCCCGCCTCTGTCAAGGGTTGGACGCTCCGATCACGCCACCAGGGCGGCCGGGGCGGCCTCGAGGGCGTCCCGCGCCTCCGCCAGGATGGCGTAGGAGGTTCGTCGCGCGCCCTGGTCGTGGATCGCCGCCGCCACCATGATCTCGTCGGCGCCCGTCTCCCGGATCAGCTCGGCGAGCCCCGCCCGCACGGTCTGGGGCGAGCCGACCAGGCTGCGGGCCAGCATGCGCGAGGCCTGTGCCTTCTCGTGCGGGGCCCAATAGGTCTCGATATCGTCGATCGGCGGTCGCAGCAGGCCGCGCGTGCCGCGCACGAGGTTGGTGAACTGCTGCTGGGCCGAGGTGAAGAGCCGGCGCGCCGCGGCGTCGGTCTCGGCCGCCACCACGTTGATGCCGATCATCGCATGCGGGTGGCTGAGCTGCGCTGACGGTTTGAAACGCTCGCGATAGAGGGCGAGGGCCGGCAAGAGCTGCTCGGGCGCGAAATGCGAGGCGAAGGCGTAGGGAAGTCCCAGCATCGCGGCGAGCTGCGCGCCGTAGGTGCTCGAGCCGAGGATCCAAAGGGGCACCTTCAGCCCCGTCCCCGGAACTGCCTGGACCGTCTGTCCGGGCTGCGGGTCGCCGAAGAGGGCCTGCAGTTCCAGCACGTCCTGCGGAAAGGTGTCGGCGGCATCTGGGGAGCGCCGCAACGCGCGCGTGGTGCGCGGATCGGTGCCGGGCGCGCGCCCGAGGCCGAGATCGATCCGGCCGGGGAACAGGGTCTCCAGGGTACCGAATTGCTCGGCGATGACCAGGGGGGCGTGGTTCGGCAGCATGATGCCGCCCGCGCCGACGCGGATCGTCCGTGTGCCAGCCGCGACGTGCCCGATCACGACAGCCGTCGCCGCACTGGCGACGCCGATCATGTTGTGGTGCTCGGCGAGCCAAAAGCGACGATAGCCGTGCTCTTCCGCGTGGCGGGCGAGATCCACGCTGTTTCGCAGGGCATCGGCAGGCGTCGCGCCCTCGGGCACGAAGGCGAGGTCGAGGACGGAAAGGGGGATCATGAAGTCCTTCTGTGTGTCGCGCAGTGGGGCCCGTACCGAGAGATCGCGATGGGCAGGGCCCGCTGCAAGCACGGGCCGGCATGTGTCGCCCGCATGGGTCGATACCAACGATTCACCCTGTCGTCGGAAACGCGGAGGCCGCACCCGATCCGGAAACCCCGGTTTGCCGGAGTGGGGAGCAGGATGGGCTCGGGCGGCGCGCGGCCGCCGAAGAACCCCGGAACGCGATGCGAACGGTTTTCGAGCGAGACGGATTGGGAACGGACGCGACGGCTACTGAGCGGATGCGGCTTCCTTGTCCGTCGGTCCGCCACCTCATGCAGGTCTTGGCAGCCGGGGCCGTGGTCGCGGTCTTGAGTCTGGCGGCACGGGGAGCAGGGCCCGACCCTGCCGCTCCGGCCATGGAGGCGCCGCCCAGGCCCGGCTTCGTGCCGGTCTCGGCTCAGGCCGTGCGCCCTGCGATGCCCCTCGCCCTGTCGGCGCCCCGCTTCCGCCTGAACGACCCCGAGGCGATCGAGGCGCCGCGCGCGGAGGCGGCCCGGCTCAATCCGTCGAGCGGCCGTCGGGAGGACCTTTTGGTCCAGGGCGGCTTCGATACGATCGAGGCACCATACCTGCGCCTGACCCTAACCGAAGCATCCGAGACCGAGCCGGGCCCTAGCCTGTTCATCACCCTGGCCCGACGGGCCGCGGATGGTCAGGCCCTGGCCGTGATCCGCACCGGAGAGCGCGGTGCCATCGAGACCAAGTTCGGCCCCATGGAGACCCTTCAGTTCACTCTCGGTGGCGAGGGCAAGCGCGCCTGCACGGGCTTTGCCAGCCTGCACCCCGGCGCGCTCCGCCTGGACGGCTGGCTCTGTGCGCCCCTCGGACAGGCGCCGGAGCCGCGGGCCATCACCTGTCTTCTCGACAAGGTCGTGCTGAACGGTCAAGCTTCTCCGGAGCGAGAGGCCGCCTTCGCGAGCTACGAAGCCCGGCGCGATCCCGGATGTGGGCCGCCTGCCCTCGTCGCGACGGTGTCGCCGCGGGATATCGGAAGCGAGACCGGATCGATCCCAAGCCGGGCCACACGAAAGTCGGGCCACACGAAAAAATGAGGCCAAACTGCGGCGATCACGCGAAGCGCGGCCATAATCCGGGAACCTCGGCCGGGCTGGCACGTCTTCCCTCCATGCGAAGGCCTCAGTTTCTTAAGGAAGCCCGGCCTACAGTCCCACAGCTTCAACGAAGGTGCGTCATGCGCTCTGTCTCGATTGCCCTGATGGGTGCCCTCACGCTCGCAGCCGTCGGCGCGAACACCGCTGCCGAGGCCCAGGGGCGTTATGCGCCGGCCGGCTACCGCGTCAGCCAGCCCCTGCCGATCCGCATCCGTCCGCGGAGCTGGCTCGATGCCGGCAACGTGGTCGAGGCGAACAACGGCTCGGTCAGCAACCCGGCAACCAACCCGCAGTTCATCACTGCGAGCTACCTGAACTCGCCCCCCTATGGCCGCAACGATCGCTTCGGCGGTGGCATCCTGTCGGATCCGATCACCAACGGCCCGTTCGTCGGCGCCCGTTCGAGCGCGATCCGCAACGTCGACCTGTCGGCCATCGACGCGATCGACCCGACCTCCTACGTCTCGCGCTTCGGCAACCCTTACTAATTCCAGCCACGAAAGCCGGACATGCGACGGGCCCCTCACGGGGCCCGTTTTCGTTTGGACGTCGCTCGCTGCGACATCCGCACCTGAATCAGGCGGCGGCGTGCCTCAGTTCGCGGATGATCGCGTCGCCCATCTCGGCGGTGCTGATCGGAGCCGTTCCCTCGGCGGCGATGTCCCGTGTGCGGGCGCCGGACGCGAGGGTGCGGGTGACGGCCGAGTCCAGAAGGTCGGCGGCTTCACCCAGGCCGAAGGAGTAGCGCAGGCACATGGCCAGCGAGCCGATCATGGCGATCGGGTTCGCGTAACCCTTACCGGCGATGTCGGGTGCCGAGCCGTGGACCGGCTCGTAGAGGGCCTTGCGGCTGCCCTTGGCATCGACGGCGCCCAGGGAGGCGGAGGGCAGCATGCCGAGCGAGCCGGTGAGCATCGCCGCCACGTCCGAGAGCACGTCCCCGAACAGGTTGTCGGTGACGAGGACGTCGTACTGCTTCGGGCGGCGGACCAGCTGCATGGCACAGTTGTCGGCGAGCACGTGCTCCAGGCTCACGTCGCTGTACTCGGCATGGACCCGGGTCACGACCTCCTTCCAGAGGACGCCCGACTTCATCACGTTGTGCTTCTCGGCCGAGGCGACCCGGCCCGATCGCTTGCGGGCGAGGTCGAAGGCCACGTGGGCGATCCGCTCGATCTCGGCCGTGGTGTAGACCTGGGTGTCGACGGCGCGCTTCGAGCCGTCCGGCAGGGTGGTGATCTCCTTCGGCTCGCCGAAATAGACGCCGCCCGTGAGCTCGCGCACGATCATGATGTCGAGGCCTTCGACCAGCTCGCGCTTCAGGGCCGAGGCCTCGGCGAGGGCCGGGTAGCAGATCGCCGGACGCAGGTTGGCGAAGAGGCCCAGATCCTTGCGCAGGCGCAGGAGCCCTGCCTCGGGCCGGATCTCGTAAGCGACATCCGCCCATTTCGGGCCGCCCACCGCGCCGAGCAGGATGGCATCGGCGGCATCGGCCCGGGCCAGGGCCTCGTCCGTCAGCGGCTTGCCGTGGGCGTCGATGGCGCTCCCGCCGACGAGGTCGCGCTCGATCTCGAAGTGGGCGAGACCCAGCGCATCCAGAGCGCCGATCACCTTCTCGACCTCTGCCATCACCTCGGGGCCGATGCCGTCGCCGGGGAGGAGGAGGAGCTTGTAGGGGGTCATGGGATCAACTCGCGATGGATGTTCGAAGGACGGGGGGCAGGCGGTCCGCCGTCGGATCAGGCGTCAGACCTTGCGCGCCACCGTGAACCGCGCCGCCTGGCGCAGGGTCTCGGCCTTGTCGCCCCAGGATGCCACGGCCTCCTCGCAGACGCCGACGAGGCGGTCGCACTCGGCACGGGCGCCGTCGAGGCCGAGGCGGTCGACCAGGGTCGCCTTGCCGGCATCCTTGTCCTTGCCGGTGGCCTTGCCCATGGCTTCGGACGAAGCCTCGCGGTCGAGGATGTCGTCGGCGATCTGGAAAGCCTGGCCCAGGGCGTGGCCGTAGCGCAGCAGCGCCTTGCGCTGGTCCGGGGTCGCGCCGCCGACGATCGCACCGGCTTCCACCGAGAAGGCCAGGATCGCGCCGGTCTTCATGGCCTGAAGCTGCAGCGTATCGTCGACATCGAGGGAGACCGGACCGAAGCGACCCTCGGCGCCGAGGTCGAGGAGCTGGCCGCCGACCATGCCGCCGAGGCCCGAGGCCTTGGCGAGACCGAGCACGAGGTCCGCGCGCACGGCAGGATCGGGTTGCCAGGCGGCGTCGGCCAAGATCTCGAAGGCCAGGGTCTGGAGGGCGTCGCCCACCAGGATCGCGGTCGCCTCGTCATAGGCCTTGTGCACGGTGGGCTTGCCGCGGCGCAGGTCGTCGTCGTCCATGGCGGGCATGTCGTCGTGGACGAGGGAGTAGCAGTGCACCAGCTCGATGGCCGAGCCGGCTGCGAGGGCGCCGGTCTCTGTCCCGCCGAGCATCCGGGCGGTCTCGATGGCCAGGAACGGGCGCAGGCGCTTGCCGCCGCCGAGGACGGCGTGGCGCATCGCGTCCATCAGGCGCACCGGACGGGTGATCTCGCCGGCTTGCGTCTCCGGGGTCAGGCGCTCGGCGAGGTAGGCCTCCACCGTGTCCGCAACCGTGGCAAGCCTGTGGGAAAACGCGTCGACCGGGGCATCCGCCTTGACCGAAGCGTGGGATCCTTGCGTTGAGGTCATGTTCGGTCGGGCCTTCGGTCAGACGGTGTCGTGTCGTGGGCGGGGGAGGTTCGAATTCAGGATCGGGAGGAGAGCGCGGAGCAGCCGTTGCGGCAGGTTTCGGCGCGCCCGCTGCCGATGCGCGAGGCATCCGGCAGGACACGGGCGAGAGGCTTGCGACGGATCGTCAACCTCATCCTGCTCCTCCCCGTCATCGGCCTCGTCCTCTTATTGTCGCTCGCGCTCGTCTATAGTGCGCTGACCCCGCCCTCAACCCTGATGCTGGGGCGATGGTTGACGCTGCAGTCCGTCGACCGGCAGGCGGTGGGGCTCGAGGCCATCTCACCCTACCTCGTCCAGGCCGTCATCGCGTCGGAGGACCAGCGCTACTGCCTGCACAACGGCGTGGATTGGGGCGCCCTGCGGGACGTGGTCGACGACGAGGAGGGCCCGAGCCGCGGCGCCTCGACGATCCCGATGCAGACGGTGAAGAACGTCTTCCTGTGGCCGGGCCGATCGGTGATCCGGAAGGCGCTCGAGATCCCCCTGGCCCTCGTGGCCGATACCCTCTGGGGCAAGCCGCGCACCATGGAGATCTACCTCAACATCGCCGAGTGGGGGGAGGGGGTGTTCGGGGCCGAAGCCGCCGCCCGGCGCTGGTTCGGCAAGCCGGCCCGCGCCCTCACCCGCGGGGAGGCGGCGCTGCTGGCCGCCGTGCTGCCCAACCCGATCCTGCGCAATCCGGCCCTGCCCTCGCGTGGCGTCCGGGCCCAGGCCGCCCGGATCCAAGCGCGGATGAACGGCGTCTCGGGGCTGATGGGCTGCCTGAAGCGGTAGCCCGTGGCCACGGGATCGGCTACCTGCCGCCCATCCTCATCGCGGTGCTGAGCCCCCGCGACCACGACCTGCCCCCGCGCGACCCCACGGGCGAAAGACCGACGATGACCCAGCCGACCTTCGAACTCACCCTCGAGCGCATCGCGCTGATTCGCCGGATGGTGGTGGCCTGGAACCCCGAGGGCGTCGGTGCGCCCATCGTCCATCCCGACGCACCCTACGGCAGCACCGACCGCGACGGCGATATCTTCAACGTCACCGGCGACGACGACGGGGCCGACGAGGAGCACCGAGCCCTGGGCGATGCCCTCGCGGTGTTCACCGCCAATGCCGTCCTCAAGCCGGGGCGCTACGCCTATCACAACACCCTGGCGAAGCTTGCCTCCGACGATGTCGGCGACGTCTTTCGCGATGAGGCCACCGGTGAGACGCCCGAGCACGTCACCTTCGACGTCGCGGCCGAGCAGGTCGCCCGCGTCAAAGCCCTGGCGATCCGCTGGGACGCCGCCCGCGACGTGCCGGCCGTGGACACGGACGCGCCCTACGGCCCGGGGGTCGGCCTGCCAACCGGGCACCGCGAGATGCAGCCGGTGCTCCAGATCTTCCTGCGCTACGCCGATCTCGGCCCGGGCGACTTCTCCCGCGGCACCTCGGGCTGGCAGCCGGCTTGAGGGGTGCGAACGACGCAGCAAGCGAACGGATCGGCCTGCAGGAACGTTGGCGGTGGAGAACAAGCCGAGGAACGTGACGGATGCTGCAACGCTGGCCGAGCCGGATCTGGGTCGTCCGACACGGCGAGAGCGCGGGCAACGTCGCGCGCGATGCCGCCCATGACGCTGGGCTGGAACGCATCGACATCCCGGAGCGCGACGTCGACGTTCCCCTGAGCGATCGCGGCCGTCGGCAGTCCGAGGCGTTGGGGCGCTGGTTTTCCGAGATGCCGGACGCGGAGCGTCCGAACGTGGTGCTGAGCTCGCCCTACCTCCGGGCACAGCAGACCGTCGCGGGCATTCGCCGGGCCGGCGGCCTCGCATCGGACACGGCCGACGACACCGTCGACGAGCGACTGCGCGAGAAGGAACTGGGGCTGCTCGACCGGCTCACGCGCACGGGCGTCGAGGCGCTTCATCCGGAACAGGCCGAATTGCGGGCCCGCCTCGGAAAATTCTACTATCGCCCCACCTGCGGCGAGAGCTGGTGCGATGTCATCCTGCGTCTGCGCGGCGCCATGGACACGATTTCCCTGCACCACGGCGAGAAGCGCGTCCTGATCGTCGCCCACCAGGTGGTGGTGCTCTGTCTGCGCTACCTCATCGAGAACCTCAGCGAGGCCGAGATCCTCGGCATCGATGCCGAGGGAGACGTCCTGAACTGCTCCGTCACAGAATATGCCTTCCGGGCGCAAACGGGTTCCACCGGCCGCCTCCATCTCGCGCGCTACAACTTCGTCGCCCCGGTCCAGCGGGCAGGCGCTCCCGTCACCGCCGAACCCTCGCTGACGGAAGACGTGCGATGACCGGGAGCGAACTCGACGCCGCGTGCCTGCGGGCGCGTCCGCTTCCGACCCCGGAGGCCGGCAGCAAGGACGACCGCGGCAGCGTTCTCGTCCTCGGCGGCTGCGCCGAGGTGCCGGGCGCCGTTTTCCTCGCCGGCGTTGCGGCCCTGCGGGCCGGTGCGGGCAAGCTGAAGATCGCCTCCGTGCGAAGCGTCGCCGTGGCGATGGCCCTGGCCGTGCCCGAGGCGATGGTGATCGGTCTCCCGGAGACCGGCGGGGGCGAGATCGAGGCGGAGGCCGCGGCCCCTCGCATCGCCGAGGCGGCCCGGCGCTGCGACGCGGTGCTGCTCGGACCCGGCATGAACACCTGCGCGATCACCACAACGCTGGTCCGCACGCTGCTCGCGGACCAGGACGAGATCGCCTACGTCCTCGATGCCGGCGCCATCTGCGGCCTTGCTGCCCATGCCGAGACGGTGCGCGCCCTTCGCGCTCCGCCGGTGCTGACACCGCATGCGGGGGAGATGGCGCAGCTCCTGGACTGGGACCGCGGGGCCGTAGAGGCCGAACCCCTGAAGGCGGCCCGGCGCGCTGCCGAAATGCTGCGGGCCGTGGTCATCATGAAGGGCGCCGAGAGCTGGATCGTCGCCCCCGACGGCGCGCACTGGCACTACGATGGCGGCGGCGTCGGCCTCGCCACCTCCGGCTCGGGCGACGTCCTCGCGGGCGTCATCACCGGCATCCTCGCCCGGGGCGTCGATCCGCTGACCGCCGCTCTGTGGGGCGTCTACCTCCACGGTGACGCCGGCGCCCGGCTCGCGAAATCGGTCGGGCCCGTGGGATTCCTCGCCCGGCAGATTTCCGGCGAGGTGCCCCAGATCCTACAGGGCTTCTCTGCAAGTCGGTCCGTCTAGCCGGGTCCCCGTGGGAAGGGGACCCGGCGGGTTTCGCCTCAAGCGCCGAGCTTCTTCCTGCGCTGGGCGAGGGTGCGCAGGCGCAGGGCGTTGAGCTTGATGAAGCCGGCCGCGTCGCGGTGGTCGTAGGCGACGGCGCCCTCCTCGAAGGTGACGAGGTCCTGGTCGTAGAGCGAGTTCGGGCTGGTGCGGCCGATGACGTGGACGCCGCCCTTGTAGAGCTTCAGCCGGACCTCGCCGGTGACCATCTCCTGGCTCTTGTCGATCAGGGCCTGCAGCATCTCGCGCTCGGGCGAGAACCAGAAGCCGTTGTAGATCAGTTCCGCGTATTGCGGCATCAGCTGGTCCTTGAGGTGTGCGGCACCCCGGTCCAGCGTGATCGACTCGATGGCCCGATGGGCGGGAAGCAGGATGGTGCCGCCCGGCGTCTCGTACATGCCGCGGCTCTTCATGCCGACGAAGCGGTTCTCGACAAGGTCCAAGCGACCGATACCGTTGTCGTGGCCGAGCTGGTTGAGCTTGGCGAGCAGGCTCGCGGGCGACAGCCGCTCGCCATCGATGGAGACCGCGTCTCCCGTCTCGAAGCCGATGGTGATCACGGTCGGCGTATCCGGCGCCTCCTCGGGTGAGCGGGTGCGCGAGTAGACGTAATCCGGCACCTCGTCGGCGGGGTCCTCCAGCACCTTGCCCTCCGAGGAGGCGTGCAGGAGGTTGGCGTCCACGGAGAACGGGCTCTCGCCGCGCTTGTCCTTGGAGATCGGGATCTGGTGCTGCTCGGCGAAGGCGATCAGCTGCTCCCGGCTCTTCAGGTCCCACTCGCGCCAGGGGGCGATGACCGTGACGTCGGGCTTCAGGGCATAGTAGCCGAGCTCGAACCGGACCTGGTCGTTGCCCTTGCCGGTGGCGCCGTGGCAGACGGCGTCCGCCCCGAGCTTCTCGGCGATCTCGATCTGCTTCTTGGCGATCAGCGGCCGGGCGATGGAGGTGCCCAGGAGATAGACGCCCTCGTACTGGGCGTTGGCCCGGAACATCGGAAACACGTAGTCCCGCACGAATTCCTCGCGCAGATCCTCGATGAAGATGTTCTCGGGCTTGATGCCGAGCAGTTCCGCCTTCTTGCGGGCCGGCTCGAGCTCCTCGCCCTGGCCGAGATCGGCCGTGAAGGTGATGACCTCGCAGCCATAGGTCGTCTGCAGCCACTTCAGGATGATCGACGTGTCGAGTCCGCCGGAATAGGCGAGCACGACCTTGTTGACGGGCTTCGGGTTCGCGTCGGTCATGAGCTCGCTTCCGGTTCGGGCGTCGTGTGCGTCGGCGTCGCGCGCCTCCGCGTCGTGATTGCCGCGGCTTATCAGCGGAGCGCGGGGCCGTGCAACCGCTGTGCCGTCGGACGCGTTCGCTCAGCGTGGCCGTGAGCGTGAACCGCCTTGTCGCGAGCCCTCGGGCGGGCGACACTCACGACCGTTCTCGACCCCGGAGATTCGACGCATGCCGCGCAGGCCGACCCTCGAATTCTGGTACGAGTTCGCATCGACCTATTCCTACCTCTCGGCCATGCGGATCGAGGCCCTGGCGGCGGCGGCCGAGGTCGAGATCCGCTGGCGCCCGTTCCTGGTCGGGCCGATCTTCGCCGCGCAGGGTTGGAATTCTTCGCCGTTCAACCTCTACGCCGCCAAGGGGCGCCACATGTGGCGCGACGTCGAGCGCGAGGCGGCCCGGCTCGGCCTCCCACCCGTCAAGCGCCCCGATCCCTTCCCGCAGAACAGTCTGAGCGCCACCCGCGCGGCGACCTACGGCATGGACCACGATTGGCTCGTGCCCTTCTCCAAGGCCGTCTACGAGGCCGAGTTCGCCCGCGGGCAGTCGATCGCCGAGCCGCCCGCCGTGGTGTCGATCCTCAACGGCCTCGGCCTCGACGGCACGATCATCCTGAAGCAGGCGGCGGCGGAGGCGAACAAGGGGCGGCTGCGCGTCAACGGCGAGGAGGCGCGGTCCCGCGGGATCTTCGGCGCACCGACCTTCCTGGCCGGCGACGGCGAATTGTTCTGGGGCAACGACCGCCTGGAACAGGCCCTCGCCTGGGCGGCGGGGGACCGGCCCGGCGCGATGCGCTGAGGCGGGGCGGCGCGGCGGCGCTGGCGGTCGGGCACCGGCGGGTCTAGAAGCCGGGCGGCTTTCCGCACGCTTCCCCGATCCCCACGCTACCAGGGCCGCCCCATGAGCTTCGCGTTACCGGGCCTCCACCGCCGGCGCTTCCTCCTCGCCTCCACCGGCCTCGCCGCTGGCCTCGCGATCGCCGGGGAGAGTGCGGCACAGGGCTACGGCCAGGCGTTCAAGGTGGACAACGACGAGGGCCGCCCGGTCGCGAACATGCGTCTGCCCGGCGAGATCGTCGGCGAGATTCCAGCTCTGCGCGGGGTCACCTATGTCGGACCGGCCGAGGCAGAGACGACCCTGTACGAGTTCTTCGACTACAATTGCCCGTATTGCCGGAAGGCGGCGGCCGACATGGTCTCCCTCAGCGAGAGCGATCCATCGCTGCGAATCGGCCTGATCAACAATCCCATTCTCGCGGTGCAATCGGCCCAGGCCGCGAAGGTCGCCCTTGCGATCCAGCGCAAGCTCGGATCGGCAGCGGCCTGGAGCCTGTATCGAACGTTGCTGGCCAAGCCCGGCAAGATCGACGGGCCCGGCGCCCTCCAGGCCGCCGCCAAGCTCGGTGTTCCCGCCGCCGAGATCGAAAGCATCGCCGACAGCGAGGAGGTGCGGCTCGCCCTCAAGGCGCAGATGCGCATGGCCGCCGATCTCGGCCTCGCCGCGACCCCCTCCTACGTGCTCGGCAACACGGGGCTTCTCGGCCATCCCGGCCCGAAGGCCCTCGCGCGGATGGTCGCCGCGACCCGACGCTGCGACCGCATCGCCTGCTGAGGCGGCCTCACCTTCGCCACCGTTTGTCCGCATCGGAACAGGGTTCGGCATCTCGCGTTGCACAACGCACCGGCGCAAGTTCCCTCGTCTTGCGCCCCCCGGACACGCATGCTAGGCCCTCGCCGCGCCGGAAGGGCGGGCTTTTCATGGCCCGCGCAGACCGGCACGTTCCCAATCCTGACGGTTTCAGAGCCCGCGCCGAACACGGCGCGACGCGGCCGGAGCCCTCAGGCAGGATTGAAGAGAGAGCGGCGCGTGGCGCAGAACGGTTCCGAGGCGGGTTCCCCGGTTGCAGGCGTAGCGGCACGCTACGCGTCGGCCTTGTTCGAGCTGGCGCGCGATGAGCGCGACGTCGATGGCGTGGCGGCGAGCCTCGACCGGTTCGACGCGATGCTCAAGGAGAGCGCCGACCTGCGACGCTTCGTGCGCAGCCCGATCTTCACGGGCGCCGAGCAGGAGGCCGCCATCGTCTCGCTGCTGGAGAAGTCCGGCATCGGCGGCATCGGCGGCAACTTCATCCGCCTCGCGGCCGCCAACCGTCGACTGTTCGCCCTTCCCGACATGATCCGCGCCTTCCGCACCCTGGTGCGCGAGTCGAAGGGCATCGTCCGCGCCGAGGTGACCGTCGCCGAGCGTCCCTCCGACGCCGTCGTGGAGGAGATCAAGGCCTCCCTGCGCGACGTGGCGCGCGCCGAGATCGACCTCGACCTCAAGATCGACCCCAGCCTGATCGGCGGCCTCGTGGTCAAGATCGGCAGCCGCATGGTGGACGCGTCCCTGCGCACCAAGCTCAACGGAATTCGCCTCGCGATGCGGGAAGCCCGGTAAGGGCCTTCGAGGCCCGACCGCTTCCCGTTCCCAACCTCATTCATTCAATCCAAGACAAGAGGCCCGACGATGGACATCCGCGCCGCCGAGATCTCCGCGATCCTGAAGGATCAGATCAAGAATTTCGGCCAGGAAGCCGAAGTCACCGAGGTCGGTCAGGTTCTGTCCGTCGGTGACGGCATCGCCCGCGCCTACGGCCTCGACAGCGTCCAGGCCGGTGAGATGGTCGAGTTCGAGTCGGGCGTGCGCGGCATGGCCCTCAACCTCGAGCAGGACAACGTGGGCATCGTGATCTTCGGATCCGACCGCGACATCAAGGAAGGTCAGACCGTCAAGCGCACCGGCGCGATCGTGGACGTGCCGGTCGGCAAGGCGCTGCTCGGCCGCGTCGTCGACGCCCTCGGCAACCCGATCGACGGCAAGGGCCCCATCGCCACCACCGAGCGTCGCCGCGTCGACGTGAAGGCGCCGGGCATCATTCCGCGCAAGTCCGTGCACGAGCCGATGGCCACCGGCCTCAAGGCCATCGACGCCCTGATCCCCGTCGGCCGCGGCCAGCGCGAGCTCATCATCGGCGATCGCCAGACCGGCAAGACCGCCATCGCCCTCGACACGATCCTGAACCAGAAGCCGGCCCATGCCGGCACCGACGAGAACGCGAAGCTCTACTGCGTCTACGTCGCCATCGGGCAGAAGCGCTCCACCGTCGCCCAGTTCGTGAAGTCGCTGGAAGACAACGGCGCGCTCGAGTACTCGATCGTCATCGCCGCCACCGCGTCCGACGCCGCGCCGATGCAGTTCATCGCACCCTTCGCCGGTTGCGCCATGGGCGAGTACTTCCGCGACAACGGCATGCACGCCGTGATCGTCTATGACGATCTCTCCAAGCAGGCCGTCGCCTACCGCCAGATGTCGCTGCTGCTGCGCCGTCCGCCGGGCCGCGAGGCTTACCCGGGCGACGTGTTCTACCTGCATTCGCGCCTGCTCGAGCGTGCCGCCAAGATGGGCGATGCCGCCGGCAACGGCTCGCTGACCGCGCTGCCGGTCATCGAGACCCAGGCCAATGACGTCTCGGCCTACATCCCCACCAACGTGATCTCGATCACCGACGGCCAGATCTTCCTCGAGACCGACCTGTTCTACCAGGGTATCCGCCCGGCGGTGAACGTCGGCCTCTCGGTCTCCCGCGTGGGCTCCTCGGCCCAGACGAAGGCGATGAAGAAGGTCGCCGGCAAGATCAAGGGCGAGCTCGCGCAGTACCGCGAGATGGCCGCCTTCGCGCAGTTCGGCTCGGACCTCGACGCCTCGACCCAGAAGCTCCTGAACCGCGGTTCGCGCCTGACCGAGCTCCTGAAGCAGCCGCAGTTCTCGCCGCTGAAGATGGAAGAGCAGGTGGCGGTCATCTACGCCGGCGTGAACGGCTACCTCGACACCCTGCCGCTGAACAAGGTCCGTCCCTTCGAGGACGCCCTGCTTTCGGCCCTGCGCACCAAGCACGCCGACCTGCTCACCAAGATCCGCGACTCGAAGGACCTGTCGGACGACAGCGCCAAGACGCTGAAGGGCGTCGTCGAGAGCGTCGCCAAGTCGCTCGCGTAAGTCGCGGCATCGACAGCGAACCCGGTCGCCTGCGGGCGACCGGATCTTGAGCGAGCGCAGGCGCCCGGATCGTCCGGGCGCCTCGCCTTGAGCGGCAGCGGATGGATCTGGAAGTCACCCCATGGCGAGTTTGAAGGATCTGCGGAACCGCATCACCTCGGTGAAGGGCACGCAGAAGATCACCAAGGCGATGCAGATGGTCGCCGCCGCCAAGCTGCGGCGCGCCCAGATGGCCGCCGAGAGCGCGCGTCCCTATGCCGAGAAGATGTCCCAGGTTCTGGGAAACCTCGCGGCGAACCTCGTCGGCGGCGTGCAGGGGCCCCGACTCCTCTCCGGCACCGGCGCGGAGAAGACCCACCTGCTCATCGTCTGCACGGCCGATCGCGGCCTGTGCGGCGGCTTCAACTCCTCGATCGCCCGCCTCGCCCGTGACCATGCCCGCCGACTTATCGCCGAGGGCAAGACGGTGAAGATGATCACCGTCGGCAAGAAGGGCTACGACCTCCTTCGCCGCCAGTTCCGTGACGAAATCATCGAGAACCGCGACCTGCGCGGCAACAAGGCGGTCGACTACGAGTTCGCTGCCGAGATCGCCGACAGCATCATCGCCCGCTTCGATGCCGGCGAGTTCGATGTCGCGACGTTGTTCTACTCGCGATTCCGCTCCGTGATCTCGCAGATCCCGACGGCGCAGAAGCTCATCCCGGCCGAGCTGCCGGAGACCGGCGCCACGGCGCCGGACGCCGCCCTTCAGTTCGAGCCGAGCGAGGAGGCCATCCTCGACACGCTGCTCCCGCGCAACCTCACCGTCCAGGTGTTCCGTGCGCTCCTGGAGAACGCCGCTTCCGAGCAGGGTGCTCGCACCGGCGCGATGGACTCCGCCACGCGCAACGCGGGCGAAATGATCAAGAAGCAGACGCAGATCTACAACCGGACGCGTCAGGCCATGATCACCAAGGAACTCATCGAGATCATCTCGGGCGCCGAAGCGCTTTAAGCGCAGACGACGCCCTGACCGTAACATATCCAAAGGACCCGTAACATGGCGAACACCGCGATCCCCGGCGCCGGCTCGAACAAGGTCGGCAAGATCACCCAGGTCATCGGCCCCGTGGTCGACGTTCACTTCGACGGCCACCTGCCCGAGATCCTGAACGCCCTGGAGACCAAGAACAACGGCAGCCGCCTGGTGCTCGAAGTCGCCATGCAGCTCGGCGAGAGCACCGTGCGCTGCATCGCCATGGACACCTCGGAAGGCCTGGTCCGCGGCCAGGAGGTCACCGACACCGGCGAGGCCATCAAGGTTCCGGTCGGCTTCAACACCCTCGGCCGCATCATGAACGTCATCGGCGAGCCGATCGACGAGGCCGGCCCGATCCAGTCGGACACCCTGCGCGCCATCCACCAGCCGGCGCCCGCCTATTCCGAGCAGTCCACCGAGTCGCAGATCCTCGTCACCGGCATCAAGGTGGTCGACCTTCTCGCCCCCTACGCCAAGGGCGGCAAGATCGGCCTGTTCGGCGGCGCCGGCGTCGGCAAGACCGTGCTGATCATGGAGCTCATCAACAACATCGCCAAGGTGCACTCCGGCTACTCGGTGTTCGCCGGCGTCGGTGAGCGGACCCGCGAGGGCAACGATCTCTACCACGAGATGATCGAGTCCAAGGTGAACATGGACCCGAAGGAGCACAACGGCTCCGCCGAGGGCTCCAAGTGCGCCCTCGTCTACGGTCAGATGAACGAGTCCCCCGGCGCCCGCTCGCGTGTCGCCCTCACCGGCCTCACCATCGCCGAGGACTTCCGCGACCAGGGCCAGGACGTGTTGTTCTTCGTGGACAACATCTTCCGCTTCACCCAGGCCGGCTCGGAAGTGTCGGCGCTCCTCGGCCGCATCCCGTCGGCGGTGGGCTACCAGCCGACGCTCGCCACCGACATGGGCGCCCTCCAGGAGCGCATCACCACCACCACCAAGGGCTCGATCACCTCGGTGCAGGCCATCTACGTGCCCGCCGACGATCTGACCGACCCGGCTCCGGCCGCCTCGTTCGCCCACCTCGACGCCACGACCGTGCTGTCCCGCTCGATCGCCGAGAAGGGCATCTACCCGGCCGTGGATCCGCTGGACTCCACCTCGCGCATGCTCAACCCCGCCGTCCTCGGCGAGGAGCACTACGACGTCGCCCGCAAAGTCCAGCAGACCTTGCAGCGCTACAAGGCCCTGCAGGACATCATCGCGATCCTGGGCATGGACGAGCTCTCGGAAGAGGACAAGCTCACCGTCGCCCGTGCCCGTAAGATCGAGCGCTTCTTCTCGCAGCCCTTCTCGGTGGCCGAGATCTTCACCGGCTCGCCGGGCATCCAGGTTCCGCTGGCCGACACGATCAAGGGCTTCAAGGGTCTCGTGAACGGCGAGTACGACGACCTGCCGGAAGCGGCGTTCTACATGGTCGGCACGATCGAGGACGCCAAGGAGAAGGCGAAGAAGATCGCCGCGGCGGCCTGAGGTCTTGAGCCTCAAAGCCGTTCTCCTTCTCGTCGGTCTCGTGGTCGGCGGTCTCGCCGGGTATCTCACCCGGCCCGAGGCCGCCGAGATCAAGATCGGGTCGTTCAGCCTCGAGGTTCAGGGGGATTCGCCGGCGGGAACCCGCGGCGGCTCCCTGACCACGGGTCAGATGCAGCATATCAGCATCTTCGCCGTCATCGGCGCGGTGCTGGGCCTCGGGATCGGCTTCGTCGCCGATCGCCGCAGGGCCTGACGACGAACACGACGGCGCGCGCCCCTCTCGGGCACGGCGCGCCGTCCTTCCGCACAGACACCCCGAGCCGGGATCCTCGACCTCATGGCCACCTTCCAGTTCGATTTCGTCGGTCCCGAGCGGACGCTGTATTCCGGCCAGATCGAGGCCGTGCAGCTGCCCGGCATCGAGGGCGAAATGACCGTGCTCCCCGGCCACGCTCCCGTGCTCACCGCCCTCAAGGTCGGCGTCATCGTGATCAACGAGGCCGGCCATACCGGCAAGCGCGTCCTGGTCCGCGGCGGCTTCGCCGATATCGGCCCGACCTCCGTCACCGTCATCGCCGAGCGTGCGAACCCCTTTGAGGAGATCTCGCCGGAGTCCCTCGACCGCGACATCGAGGCGGTCGAACTCCTGCGCGACGCCACCGAGGATTTCGCCAAGAAGGACGAGCTCACCGGCCAGATCGTCCAACTCCGCGACGCCAAGGTCGCGCTCAAGCTTTAAAGGCCCATCGCCTACGAGGTCCTACCCGGCCGCGTGCGCGAGCAAGGCCTCGCGCGCGGACGCATCGTCCGGGCAGCCCAGATCCAGCCACAGGGCCCGGGCCCGGGCGAGTCGACGACCGATCTCGGGACCAGGCCGTACGCCCCGCGCCACCAGATCGGCCCCCCCGAGGGGAAATTTCGGCGCCCCGACGCGTCCGCTCGCCAGATCGTCGAGATAGCGTTCCGCCCCCGGCGAGAAGTTCGGCATCGGTTCGCTCCGGGTGGTCGTCCGCGCCAGGGAGAGGCCCCGGCGGTCGTGATCGGCGGCCAGGCGTCGGATTTCCATGCCGTCGATAATGGCCCGTCCATGCAGAACATCGAGGGCCCGCCCATAGGCCGCGAGGGCGTCAAGGTCGGTCTTCGAGAGCCGTAACCTGGCCTCCAGCCGTGCGGCATCCGTAGCGGACCACACCGCCAGCGCCGCCAGTCGGTCGATCGCGGACGTCTCCGAGCCATCCGCGAGGGCACGAGCGAAGCGTCCGAGATCCCCGAATCCGCCGATCAGCCGCAACAGCAGTCCGGTCTCACTCAAAATCGCGACGGCCGCGGCCGTCCCCGGCGCGAGGAGCAGCTTGAGAAATTCCGCTCGGATGCGCTCGCGCGAGAGTCCATCCAATGCATCGCGGGCGGAGATGCAGGCCGACAGGCCCTCCGGGTCGGGAGGTCCGGCGCCGTAGCGGGCATGGAACCGGAAGAACCGTAGGATGCGCAGGGCATCCTCCCGAATGCGGGTCCGGGCCTCGCCGATGAAGCGGACGCGTCCCGCCCGCAGATCGTCGACCCCGCCGGTCGTGTCGTGGAGGGTGCCGTCGGGCGTGAGGGAGAGCGCGTTGATGGTGAAGTCCCGGCGCTGCGCATCGAGGGCAAAGTCGCGCCCGAACCGCACCACGGCGCGGCGCCCGTCGGTTTCGACATCCTCCCGCAGGGTCGTGGCCTCGAAGGAGGCTTCGCCCGCGAGCAGCGTGATGGTCCCGTGCTCGATCCCGGTGGGAATGGCGCGCAGGCCGGCCGCCTCGGCCCGGGCGATCACCGCCGGGGGCAGCAGCGTGGTGGCGAGGTCGATGTCGTCGCCGGCGCGCCCGAGCAGAGCGTCGCGGATGCAACCGCCGACGAGCCGGGTCGCCTCGCCCTCGGCGGACAGGGCGCCGAGCACGCGACGGACCCCCGGTCGGTCGAGAAGGTGGCCGAGGCCCGCTCCATCGAGGACGTGTCCGCTCACTGGAACCGCCCGGGCACGACCTGGCCGTTCTCCAGGTGGGGCGGTACGTAGCCGCCACGATGCCGTTCGCTGAAGAGCCCCGTCGCCACCAGGGAGAGGACGACGAGGACGATGCCCGCCAGGGTCAGGCGGAAGGCCTGCCCGTCCCAATGCACGCCGTGGTCGGGCCGGCGTCCGCGGACCGCCAGGTAGAGGGCGTAGAGCAGGAACGGCGAGAGGAAGATCAGGAGTTCTTCGAGGACGCGGCGGATCATGAACGTCTCGAATCGCGATGGGATGGGCGCTGCGTCACGGGAAGAGGCGCTCCTGCAAGTTGTTGACGATCCCGGCGGTGACGCCCCAGATCCGGAACGCGCCGTAGGTGATGGCGTAGTAGCGCCGCCGACGACCGCGCCAGATCGCGCTTTCGATGCGGCGCTGGGCCGGATCGAGGAGGTGGCTCAGCGGAACCTCGAACGTCGCGGCGACCTCGTCGGGGTTCAGCGACAGGTCTGCCTCCGGGTCGACGAGACCGAGCACGGGCAGGACCAAGAATCCCGTGGCCGAGAGATAGGGATCTAGGTAGCCGAGCACACGGATCGCCTCGGCGGGAAGTCCGACTTCCTCGCGAGCCTCGCGCAGGGCAGCGTCGGCCGGGCTCGGATCGCCGGCGTCGATCTTACCCCCCGGGAAGGCGATCTGCCCCGAATGATCGCGCAGATGCGCGGCGCGGACGGTGAACAGCACATGGGGGCCCTCGGCCCGGGGCATCACGGGCACGAGAACCGCCGCGCGCCGGTGGGGGCGCTCCGGCACCACCGCCCCATCGGTTCCGTCGAGGTCGTGGTCGCCCCGCGGGTTCGCCGTCGGAGCGCCATCGCCCGGCGGTTCCGCCGACAGGTACGCGGAGGCCCGGGCGACGAGGTCCGCCAGCGCAGCGTCCTGCCTCATGCGCTCTCGGCGGGCGCGATGCGGTGGAAGATGCCGCCGGCCATGACGCCGAGCCAGCCGTCCTGCTCCTCCGCCAAGGCGAGGAGGTCGTAGGTCAGCGCCCGGGTCAGCAGCGCCCAGAGGTCGCGGCGGACATGGACGTAGGGGCGCAGGCCGCCACCCGCATCCTGCTCGAAGCGCAGGGCATGGCCGGCTTCCACGGGCACGAGGTCGTCGACATTGGTGCGAAAGGCGATGCGCCGCCCCGGACCGTCGCCCTCGACCGCCATCTCCACGGCTACGAAGGGCGCATCTTCCACCGTGATGCCGACGCTCTCCACCGGGGTGACCAGCACGTAGCCGCCACCGGGCTCGCGCCGCAGGATCGAGGCGAAGAGCTTGACCAGGGCCGGACGGCGGATCGGCCTGCCGTCGTGGTGCCAAATCCCGTCGGCGGCGATCCGCATGTCGATCGCCCCGCAGAAGGGCGGATTCCAGCGCTCCACCGGCGGCGGGCCGCGGCGCGCCACATCGCCCAGGGCGGCGCTGAGGCGGTCGATCGTCGGATCGGCGACGGGAGGGGTCGGTTCGGTCATGCGGTCACAAGATAGCGCATCCGGACGTCGGGGGAACGGCGGCGCGACGTCCTCTCCGCGCCGCCGAAGGCCAGCGCGCGCAGGTCCGAACCCTGCGTCGTCGCGCCGACCTTGCCAGCGTGCCGCAAAGGGCGCCACACTCCCGGACAGACGGCCGACGCCAGGCCCGCCCCTCGATGGCGCATTCCCGCCGCGCGCGGCCCTCGCCGGCCGATGCGGAGAAGTCAGGACCGAGACGCATGATTCAGGGCTCCCAGTCGGCCACCACCCTCGATGACGGCATCGTCGCCACGGCGGAAGCCTGCCTCGGCTCGGTGGGGCAGGCCCGCGAGGCGATCCACAAGGTCATCTTCGGCCAGGAGCAGGTCGTAGACCTCGCCCTGGTGACGATCCTGGCCGGCGGCCACGGCCTGCTGGTCGGCCTGCCGGGGCTCGCCAAGACCAAGCTGGTCGAGACCCTCGGCACCGTCCTCGGCCTCGATGCCCGCCGGGTGCAGTTCACGCCCGACCTGATGCCGTCCGACATCCTCGGCACCGAGATCCTAGACGAGGACGCCGATCGCCACCGGTCGTTCCGCTTCGTCAGGGGGCCGGTCTTCACCCAGCTGCTCATGGCGGACGAGATCAACCGCGCCAGCCCGCGGACCCAGTCCGCGCTGCTGCAGGCCATGCAGGAGAACTTCGTCTCGGTGGCTGGCGAGCGCCACGACCTGCCGCGCCCGTTCCACGTGCTGGCGACCCAGAACCCGATTGAGCAGGAGGGCACCTATCCGCTGCCCGAGGCCCAGCTCGACCGCTTCCTCCTGGAGATCGACGTCGGCTATCCCGACCGCGCCGCCGAGCGCCGCATCCTGATCGAGACCACCGGCGTCGACGAGCACAAGCCGGTGGCGGTGATGTCCACCGAGTCCCTGCTGACGGCCCAGCGCCTCGTGCGCCGGCTGCCCGTCGGGGATGCGGTGGTCGATGCCATCCTCGACCTCGTGCGCGCCGCCCGTCCCGAGGGCGGCGATCCGTCTCTCAAGGGCAAGCTCCTCTGGGGGCCGGGCCCCCGCGCCAGCCAGGCCCTGACCCTGGCGGCGCGCGCCCGCGCCCTGATCGAGGGCCGCGTCGCCCCGTCCATCGCCGACGTGAAGGCCCTGGCCGAGCCCGTGCTCAAGCACCGCATGGCACTAAGCTTCGCGGCCCGCGCCGATGGCGAGACGATCTCGGGCCTCATCGCCCAGCTCGCCGGCAAGCTCTAGGGCATGGCGATTCCCCGGCCCGGCGGCGGCGCCCCCCAGGTCCTCGACCGGAGCGCCCGCAATCCCGGACGCCGCGAGACCGAGCATGCGCTCGCCCTGGCCGAGCGCATGCCGCGGCTGATCCTCGAATCCCGCCGGGTGTCCTCGACCCTGGCTCATGGCATCCACGGCCGCCGCCGGGCCGGGCCGGGCGAGAGCTTCTGGCAGTTCCGGCCCTTCGTCGCCGGCGAGGCCGCCGCGCGCATCGACTGGCGCCGCTCGGCTCGCGACGATCGGCTCTACGTACGCGAGCGCGAGTGGGAGGCCACCCACAACATCTGGTTCTGGATCGACCGCTCGGCCTCGATGGGCTTTGCTTCGCACCTGGCACAGGCACCCAAAGTGGAGCGCGCGCTGGTGCTCGGCTTCGCCCTGGCCGACGCCCTGGTGGAGGGTGGCGAGCGCACCGGCCTGCTCGGCCTTACCCGCGCCACCGCCTCCCGTCGCATCGTCGAGACCATGGCGCAGGCCCTCGCCGCCGATGCCAAGGGTCAGGACGACGATACTCCGCCGCTCGCCACGCCGGGCCGGTTCGACGAGGCCGTGCTGATCAGCGATTTCCTGTCGCCGCCCGATGCCGTGAAGGCGTCGGTGGACCGGCTCGCCGGCCGAGGCACCCGGGGCCACCTCGTGATGATCGTCGATCCCGTCGAGGAAACCTTTCCGTTCACGGGTCAGGCGGTTTTGCACGACCTCGAGTCGAAGCTCAGCCTCAATGTCGGCGATGCCGGCGCCTGGGGCGAGGCTTATCGGGTGCGGATCGCCGCCCATCGCGATCGCCTCGCGGAGATCGCCCGGACTCAGGGCTGGACCCTGACGATCCATCGCACCGACCGTCCGGCGAGCGAGGCGGCCCTGCGCCTCCTCACCCTCGTCGCCGCCGCGCGCGGGACCGGCTGAGGATCGCCGCATGCTTGGACTGCCCATTACCTTCGCCGCGCCCCTGGCGCTTGCCGCCCTCGTCGCCCTGCCGGCCCTCTGGTTCCTGTTGCGGGTGACCCCGCCGCGCCCGCGCCGCATCGATTTCCCGCCCCTGCGGATCATGGCCGACCTGCTGGGCAAGCGCGAGACGCCGGCCCGGACGCCGCCCTGGCTGCTGATCCTGCGCATCCTCGCCGCCGCCTGCCTGATCCTGGCGGTGTCCGGCCCTGTCTGGAACCCCTCCGGCACGGGCGCCGCCGCGGGGCGCACGCCGCTCCTCGTCGTCCTCGACAACGGCTTCACCGCCGCCCACGATTGGCGCGACCGCCTGCGGGTGGCCACGGACGCGATCGAGAGCGCGGCCCGCGACGGCCGCCCGGTGGCGGTGACGGCCCTGGCCGAGCCGGTGGCGGCCCTGGAAGCCAAGGTCCCGTCCGCGGCCCTGGAGCGCCTGCGTGCCATTGCACCGCGTCCGCATCTGGCCGATCGCGGCGCGCACCTGGCATCGCTCACTGCTTTCCTCGAGCGCAGCCCGAGCACGGCGATCCTCTGGATCAGCGACGGCGTCGCGGGACCGGGCGAGGACACTTTCGCCAAGAGCGTCGCGGACCTCGTCGGCCGGACCGGGGCATCCCTCACCATCCTGAAGGCCGATCAGCCGCCGGCGCTCGCGCTCTCGGCCGCAGAAGTCAGCGGGCAGCTCACCGCGCATGTCCTGCGGGCGGCCCCGAACGGCCGCGACACCGGCCTCGTGCGCGCCGTCGACCAGAAGGGCCTGCCCCTGGCCGAGCACGCCTTCACCTTCGGGGCGAACGCCACCGAGGCCGAGGTCGGGTTCGACCTGCCGGTGGAGCTGCGCAACAGCATCAGCCGGATCGAGGTCGCGGCCGAGCGCTCGGCCGGCGCCGTCACCCTGGTGGACGAGCGCGGCAAGCGCCGCCGCGTCGGCCTCGTCTTCGGCGGAACCAGCGACCAGGCCCAGCCGCTGCTGGCGCCGACCTACTACCTGTCGCGCGCGCTCGGTCCCTACGCCGACGTGCAGGAGCCCCGGGGTGCCAAGGGCATCGCGGAATCCATCGGGCAGCTCCTCGACAACCAGGTCTCGGTCCTCGTCCTCGCCGATGTCGGCGCCCTCGACGGTCCGACCCTGGCCCGTGTCGAGCAGTTCGTCGACGCGGGCGGCCTCCTCCTGCGCTTCGCCGGACCGCGCCTCGCCGCCGGCAACGACCCCCTGGTGCCGGTGCGCCTGCGCCGCGGCGGCCGCACCCTCGGCGGCACCCTCTCGTGGGACAGCCCCAAGACCCTGGCGCCCTTCGCGCCCGAGAGTCCATTCGCCGGTCTGAGCCCACCCGCCGATATCGGCGTGCGCCGGCAGATCCTGGCCGAGCCCGATGGCGACCTGCCGGGTCGGACCTGGGCCTCGCTCCAGGACGGCACGCCCATCGTCACGGCGCAGAAACGTGGCCAGGGCCTCGTCGTGCTCTTCCACGTCACCGCCGATACCACCTGGTCGAACCTGCCCCTGTCGGGCCTGTTCATCGACATGCTGCGCCGGGTGGTGAATCTCGCGGGGGCCAAGGCCCTGCCGGAGGGCGATGCCGCCGCGCGGGCGACCGCCGTGCTGGCGCCGCGCCTCACCCTCGACGGGTTCGGCGCACTCGGGGCGCCGCCGGCCGGCGCCACCGCGGTCTCCGCCGATCATACCGACCGCGCGACGCTGGAACACCCGCCGGGCTTCTACGGCCCGGCCGACGGCGGCATCGCGGTCAACGCCCTCGCGGCGGCGGATCGGTTGAAGCCCCTTGATTTCGCGGCCCTCTCCGGCGCCCGCCTCGGCTCGCTCGCCGGTGCCGAGACCCTCGACCTGCGCGCCACTCTCTTCACCCTGGCCCTGATGCTCCTCATCCTCGACACCCTCGCGGGCCTCTGGCTCGGCGGCTTCCTGCGGCGCGGACGGGGCTTCGTCTCGCGCCCGGCCGCGCTCCTCGTCGCCGGCCTGGCGCTCGGCGCGCTGATCGGCACGCCCGTGCCGGTTCAGGCCCAGCCGACCCCGCCGGTGCGCGCGGGCACCTTCGACTCGGCCCTGGCCACCCGGCTCGCCTACGTGATCACCGGAGATGAGGCGGCGGACACCGCGAGCCGGGCCGGACTTACGGGCCTGACGCAGATGCTGGCGAGCCGCACCGCCCTGGAGCCCGGCGACCCGATCGGGATCGATCCCGCCAAGGACGAGCTCGCCTTCTACCCGCTGATCTACTGGCCCATCGTCGCCGGGCGGCCGCAGCCGAGCGAGACCGCGATCCGGCGCATCGATGCCTTCATGCGCAATGGCGGCACGGTGATCTTCGACACCCGCGACGCGCTCACCGCGCGGCCGGGCGGCCCGCCGACGCTGGAAGGAGCGTATCTCCGCACAATGCTGGCGACCCTGGAGGTCCCCGAACTCGAGCCCGTGCCGCCCGACCACGTCCTGACCAAGGCCTTCTACCTCGTCGACACCTTTCCGGGCCGCTACGCCACCGGCCAGACCTGGGTCGAGACCCTGCCGCCGGCGGGCGAAGGCTCCGAGCGCCGGCCCGCGCGGGCCGGCGACGGCGTCTCGCCGATCGTGATCACGAGCAACGATCTCGCGGCCGCCTGGGCGGTGGGCAAGCGCGGCGAGCCGCTCTATCCCATCGTCGGCGGCGACCAGCGCCAGCGCGAGATGGCCTTCCGCGGCGGCATCAATTTCGTGATCTACACCCTCACCGGCAACTACAAGGCCGACCAGGTCCACGTCCCGGCGCTGCTGGAGCGCCTGGGCCAGTGATGACCCTTTCACCGGAGGCCATCCGCCCATGCTGAGCCTCAGCTTCAGCCCCCTGGTGCCCTGGCCGGTGCTGATCGCCTTCGGCGTGCTCGTCGTGGTCTTCGCCGTGCTGGTCTTCCTGGCCCGGGGCCGCACCGCGATCCTGCGGGCGCTCGCCCTGGCCCTGGTGCTTCTCGCGATCGCCAACCCGTCCCTGGTGCGCGAGGATCGCGAACCGGTGAAGGACATCGCCGCCATCGTGGTCGACCGCTCGGGCTCGCAGGCCCTCGGCGACCGGCCGGCGATGACCGATGCGGTCCGCGCCGAGTTGCAGCGTCGCTTCGGGGCCCTGACCAACATCGAGCCGCGCTTCATCGACGTGCCCGACGCCAAGGAGGGCGACGAGGGCACCCGGCTGTTCACCGCCCTGTCGCAGGCGCTGGCCGACGTGCCGGCCGAGCGCCTGGCGGGCGTCGTCATGCTCACCGACGGCGTGGTCCACGACATCCCGGCCTCGGCGGCGGCCTTGGGCCTCAAGGGGCCGCTCCACGTCCTCGTCACCGGCCATCCGGACGAGCGCGACCGGCAGATCAAGCTGATCGAGGCGCCGCGTTTCGGCATCGTCGGGCGCGACCTCACCATCCGGGCCGAGGTGATGGAGCGGGGCGGAACCGGCAGCGCCACCGTGACCGTCCGCCGCGACGGCGAGGAGGTCGGTCGCCGGACCTTCCCCACCGGCCAGCCTTTTTCCCTGACCATGCGGATCGAGCATGGCGGCCCGAACGTCGTGGAGATCGAGGTCGAGCCGCTTCCCGGCGAGCTCACCACGATCAACAACCGCGCGGTCCTGCCGATCGAGGGCATCCGCGAAAAGCTGCGGGTGCTCCTCGTGTCCGGCGAGCCGCATCAGGGCGAGCGCACCTGGCGCAACCTTCTGAAGTCCGACGCCAACGTCGACCTCGTCCACTTCACCATCCTGCGCCCGCCGGAGAAGCAGGACGGGACGCCGATCTCCGAGCTCTCGTTGATCGCCTTCCCGACGCGCGAATTGTTCGTTCAGAAGATCAAGGATTTCGACCTCATCATCTTCGACCGCTACGCGAACCAGAGCGTGCTGCCCTCGGCGTATTTCGACAACATCGTCCGCTACGTTCGCGAGGGCGGCGCCCTGCTGATCGCGGCCGGACCCGAATTCGCCTCGCCCTCCAGCCTGTCGCGTACGCGGCTGGCCGCGATCCTGCCCGGCGAGCCGAACGGGCGGGTGCTCGAGCAGCCGTATAAGGCGGCCCTCACGAACATCGGCAACCGCCATCCGGTGACCCGCGCCCTGCCGGGCTCGGAGGCCTCGCCGCCGGCCTGGGGGGACTGGCTCCGCATCGTCTCGACGCAGGTGAGGCCCGGCATCCAGCCCATCCTGCAGGGTCCGAACGCCCTGCCGCTGCTGGCCCTGTCGCGCGAGGAGAAGGGCCGGGTCGCCCTGCTCACCTCGGACCATGCCTGGCTGTGGGCGCGCGGATACCAGGAGGGCGGGCCCTATCTGGATCTGCTGCGGCGGCTCGGTCACTGGCTGATGAAGGAGCCGGCCCTGGAGGAGGAGGCCCTGCGGGCCCAGACCACGGGGCACGGGCGCGAGGTCCGCGTGGAGCGCCAGACCATGGCCGACACGGCCGAGCCCGTCTCCGTAACGGGTCCGACCGGTCGCCAGCGCACCCTGACGCTGACCCAGGGTGAGCCGGGCCTGTTCTCGACGACCTTCGAGGCGACCGAGCTCGGCCTCCACACCCTGCGGTCCGGCAGCCTCGTCGCCTTCGTCAGCGTCGGTCCGCCGAACCCGCGTGAACTCGCCGACGTCTTCAGCGACACCGAGCGCCTGAAGGCGCTCGCCGAAGGCACCGGCGGCTCGATCCGCCGAATCGCGGACGCCGCCGGAGGCACGGTGGTGCCACGCCTGCAGTCCGTCCGCAGCGGCCGTCTCGGCGGGGCCGACTGGATCGGTTTCCGCCCCAGCGACAGTGCCAACATCCGCGGCGTCGAGGTCTATCCCCTCGCCCTCGGCCTCTGGGCGCTCGTTGCCCTGGCCGGTGCCGTGTTGGCGATGTGGCTGGTGGAGGGCCGGCGCGGACGGGCCGTGTGATGCGTCACGCCGGCAGCCGCTCGAAGAATCGCGCGATCTCGGCCGCAGCCCGGTCGGGGTCCTCCCGGTGAGGGAAGTGGCCCACGCCGGGCATCGGCGCGAGGTCGAGGTCCGAGAATGTCTCGCCGAGGCGATCCGTCCAGGCGTAGGGGAAGAGCGGGTCGGAAACGCCCCAGCGGACGCAGGTCGGCACGGCGATCGGGGGCAGCACGGGCGCCTCGCCACGAATCATCGCCAAGCGGCCGGCCTGTGAACTGACGTACCAGTTGAATCCGCCCTGAAGGTTGCCGGGGGCGAGGAAGTTGTCGGTGAAGGCGTCGAGCACATCGTCGAACGCGGCCGGGTTCCCGCCGGCCCAGTGGTGCAGGAAGTGACCGATATAGAGCCGGCAGCCCTCGCGCGAGGCCCCGACCTGCGCCGCCGCGAACGGCTTCACGTGGTAGGATTGATACCAGATTTCGGCGAGCATTTCAGGTGCGGCGAGGCGCGGGCCGATGCCCGGATAGGGGCAATTGAAGGTGAAGAGCCCCGTGAGGCGTTGCGGGGCCGCCCGGCCGAGGGCCTGCCCCACGTAGGCCCCGACATCGTGGCCGACGACGCCGACGCGGTCGAGGCCGAGGGCATCGAGCAGCGCCACGACATCGTCGGCGTGCACCTCCGCGCCGGCCTTGGCGGACGGCAGCGCATCCGGCTTCTCGCTGGCGCCGAAGCCGCGCAGATCCGGTGCGATGAGCTCGAAGCGGCCAGCGAGGCGCCGCATCACCGGCTCCCAGGTCAGCCAGAATTCCGGCCAGCCGTGCAGCAGCACCAGCGGGCGGCCGTGCCCGAGCCGCGCCACGTGGAGGGCGACGCCGTTCGCCGTGATCGTGTCGTGCCGGATTGCCGTCGCGTCCATCGTTTCCGTCCCTGCCGGCGCCGGGTCGGCGCCCTCGGCGGAGTCAACGCCGGCGGAGGGCGGTGACGTTCCCCGAGACCGTTACGGCCGCGCCCGCGCGCAGTTCGCGCCAGAGGAAGCGGGCCGGGTCGACGGGGGAGGGCGGAATGAGACGCCCGGACGGGATCGGCGCGAAGCCGAAGCGCCGGTAGTAGGGCGCGTCGCCGATCAGGATGACGAGGCCGTGGCCGGCGGAGGTCGCCGCGTCGAGGCAGGCCGTCATCAGGGCGGCGCCGATACCGCGCCCCTCGAAGCTGGGATCGACGGTGAGCGGCCCGAGCACGAGGAGCGGATCGCCCGCCTCGGCCGGACCCACCCGCACCGAGCCGACGAGGTAGGTCGCCACCAGGGCGGTGAAGCAGAGCTCGGCGACCGGTGCGGTCCCCTCGCGCAGGCGGTAGGCCGTGCGGGCGAAGCGGCCCGGACCGAACGCGCGGGCATGGAGCCGTTCGATCGACTCGGCGTCGCCCGCGTGCTCGTGCCGGATGACGAGGGGGAGGGTGGTCACGTCGCCCGAGCCGAGAAATCGATGCGCGGATCGATCCAGGTGTAGATCAGGTCGGAGAGCAGGTTCACCGCCAGCCCGAGCAGGGAGAAGATGTACAGGGTCGCGAACACTACCGGATAGTCGCGCCCGACGATCGAGGTGAAGGACAGGAGCCCGAGCCCGTCGAGGGAAAAGATCGTCTCGATCAGCAGCGAGCCCGTGAAGAAGGCCGAGATGAAGGCCGCCGGAAAGCCCGCGATGACGATCAGCATGGCGTTGCGGAAGACGTGCCCGTACAGCACCCGCCGCTCGGACAGGCCCTTCATCCGGGCCGTGAGCACGTACTGCTTGCGGATTTCGTCGAGGAACGAGTTCTTGGTCAGCAGGGTCGAGGTCGCGAAGGCGCCGAGCACCAGGGCCGCCAGGGGCAGCGTCATGTGCCAGGCGTAGTCGACCACCTTGCCCCAAAGGCTCAGGGATTCGAAGTTCTCGCTGGTCAGGCCCCGGATCGGGAAGATCTGCACGAAGGACCCGCCCGCGAACAGAATGATCAGCGCGATGCCGAACAGGAAGCTCGGGATCGCGTAGCCGATGATGACCACGGTCGAGGTCCAGAGGTCGAAGCGCGAACCGTCGTGCACCGCCTTGCGGATGCCCAGCGGAATCGAGATCGCGTAGGAGATCAGGGTCATCCAGAGGCCCAGCGAGATCGACACCGGCAGGCGCTCGCGGATCAGCTGCAGCACCGATACGTCGCGGAAATAGCTGTTGCCGAAATCGAACCGGACGTAATCCCAGATCATCTTGGCGAAGCGTTCGGGCGCCGGCTTGTCGAAGCCGAATTGCTGCTCGAGCTTTTTGATGAAGGCCGGATCGAGCCCCTGCGCGCCGCGGTAGCGGGCATTCGCCTCGCCTCCGCCGCCGCTGCGGGCGGCGCCGCCGAGGTCGCCGGCCCCGCCGGTCACCCGCGACAGGCTTCCCTCGTTCTGGCCCTGGAGCTGGGCCAGCACCCGCTCCACCGGGCCGCCGGGGGCGAACTGCACGATGACGAAGGTGATGAGCATGATCCCGAAGATGGTCGGGACCATGAGCGCGATGCGGCGCAGAATGTAGCCGAGCACGGGTGTCCCTCAGGTTCGGCCGATGCGCCGGGCCTTGGCGGCATCGTACCACCAGACGCTCGGCGCGCCGAGATCGTAGGTCGGCCCCTTGGCCGGGCGGCCGTAGACGTCCCAGAGGGCCAGCCGGTGATCGGCCTTGTACCACATGGGTACCCAGTAGCGGCCGGCCCGCAGCACCCGGTCGAGGGCGCGCGCGGCGTGGATCATGTCGGTGCGAGAGGTCGCCTCCGTCACCCGCTCGATCAGGGCGTCGATGGCAGGGTTCGCGATGCCCGCCAGGTTGCTCGAGCCGGGCGTGCCGGCGGCGCGCGACCCGTAGGCCTCTCGGAGTTCGGGCCCCGGCGTGAGCCCGCTGGCGAAGCGGCGGGCGGTGAGGTCGAAGTCGAAATCCTTGACCCGAGCCTGGTACTGCGACGGATCGACCAGCCGGATGCTGGCGCGGATGCCGATCAGGCCGAGGTTGCGGATGAAGGGCTGCGTCACCGGCTGGAACACCGGGTCGTTGTCGAGGAACTCGATTTCCAGCGGCTTGCCTGAAGCCAAGCGGATCACGCCGCCGTCGCGGGTGCAGCCGGCTTCCCGCAGCAGGGCCACGGCGCGGCTGAGCAGGGCGCGGTCCTGGCCCGAACCGTCTGAATTCGGCGGGCTCCAGGCCTCGCCGAAGACCTCCGCCGGCAGGTCGCCCCGCATCGGGTCGAGGAGGGACAGTTCCTCCGGCGCCGGGCGGCCGGTGGCCTTCAAGTCCGAGTTCTCGAAATAGGAGGCCGTGCGGAGATAGGCGCCGTACATCAGGTTGGCGTTCGACCACTTGAAGTCGAAGCACAGGCCGATCGCCTCGCGTACCCGGGGATCGCGAAAGGACTCGCGGCGGGTGTTCATCCACCAGCCCTGCGTGCCCGAGGGACGGGCATCGGGCACCGTCTCCTTGCGGACGCGGCCCTCCTGCACGGCGGGGAAGTCGTAGCCCGTGGCCCAGACCCGGGCGGTGAACTCCTCGCGGAAGGTGAAGGCGCCGCCCTTGAAGGCCTCGAACGCGACCTGGCGATCGCGGAAATACTCGTACCGGATGGCGTCGAAATTATTCTGGCCCACATTCACCGGCAGCTCGGCGCCCCAGTAATCCTTCACCCGCTCCAGCTCGATGAAGCGGCCCGCCTCCACGCGGCCCACCTGGTAGGGCCCCGAGCCCAGGGGTGGCTCCAGGGAGGAGGCCTCGAAATCGCGCTTGGCGTAGTAGGTGGCGGAGAACACCGGCAGGGTGGCGACGAAGAGGGGCAGATCGCGGCTGCGGCCGGGCGCGAAGCGCAGGGTCACCGTGGCGTCGTCCTCGGCGACGGCCTCGGCGAGGTCGCGGATCACCTGCGAGATCTCGGGGTGGCCCTTCTCCTTCAGGAGGCGCATCGACGCCGCCACGTCATGGGCGGTGAGGCGCGCGCCATCGTGGAAGCGGGCCTGCGGCCGCAAGCTGAAGCGGTAGGTCAGCCCATCCTCGGAAATCTCCACCGAGCGGGCGAGGAGCCCGTAGAGGGCGTCCGGCTCGTCGAGGGCGCGGACCATCAGCGAGTCGAAGGTCAGGTTCATGCCGGCGGCGCCGTCGCCGCGCAGGACGTAGATGTTCAGGGTGTTGAAGGTGTCGGAGGCCTGGTTGCCCAGGGTGGCGGCGAGCTGCGCCGAGAAGCGCCCCCCCCGCGGCGCGTCCGGGTTGACGTAGTCGAAGTTCGGGAAGTCGGCCGGGTATTTCAGGTCGCCGAAGCTCGACAGGCCGTGGCTGGTGCGGGCCGCCGCCCGGACGGGGGGCGGCAGCACCAGGGTCGCCCCGAGGGCACCGGCGCCTGCGACGACCGCACGCCGGGTCGGGCCGGCGCTCAACGCGGGGCCCCGGTCTTGGCCGCCAGGGCTTCGTCGTACCACCAGGTCGCGGGGAAGCCCGAGCTGCCGTATTTCGGAAGCACCGCCGGGTGCCCGAAGCGGTTCCAGCGCAGGGTGCGCGAGACGTTCGAGCCCCATTGCGGCACGACGAAGTTGTGGGCCAGCAGCACCCGGTCGAGGGCGTGAGTCGCCGCCAGCACGGCCGGGCGATCCTTCGCGAAAATTACCTTCTCCACCAGGGCGTCGACGCCTGCGTCCTTGATGCCGATGAGGTTGCGCGAGCCGGCCTTGTCGGCGGAGGCCGAACCCCAGTACTCGCGCTGCTCGTTGCCCGGGGAGAGGGATTCCGGCCACGAACTCGTGGTGATGTCGAAATCGAAGGCGCGCAGGCGGTTCTGGTACTGGGCCTGGTCGATGACCCGCAGGGTGCTGTTGATGCCGATGAGCTTCAACTGCGCCGCGTAGGGCAGCACGACCCGCTCGAACACGCTCTGGAATTCCAGGAACTCGACGGTGAGCGGCTCGCCGCTCTTGACGTCGGTCATCTGGCCGTTTCGCAGCTCGTAGCCGGCCTGCTTCAGGAGGCCGACGGCCTCGCGCAGATTGGCGCGCACCGCGTCCGGCGTGCCGTTGACGGGGTTCGTGTAGGGCGTGGTGAAGACGGAAGGAGGGACCTTGTCCTTCACGCCGTCAAGGATCGCCAGCTCGTCTCCCTGGGGCAGGCCGGACGAGGCCAGCTCCGAGCCGAAATAATAGGAGTCGATCCGCTTGTAGAGGCCGAAGAACAGCGACCGGTTCATCTCCTCGAAGTTCATTGCGAGATTGAAGGCTCGGCGCACCCGCGGATCGGCGAACTTCGCCCGGCGGGTGTTCAACACGAAGGCCTGCATGTTGCCGTTGCCGCGATCCGGGAACTCCTCCTTGATCAGGCGGCCCTCCTTCACGGCGGGGAAAGTGTCGTAGGCGGTGGCCCAGTTGCGCGCCACGTTCTCGGCCCGGAAGTCGAACAGGTCGCCCTTCAGCGCCTCGATCAGCACCGTCGCGTCGCGAAAATACTCGTTGCGCATCGTGCCGAAATTGTTGCGGCCGACATTCACCGGCAGGTCCTTGCCCCAGTAATCGGCTACCCGCTCGTAGGTGGCGCTGCGCCCGGCCTCGAACTTCGCCAAGCGGTAGGGTCCCGAGCCCAGGGGGATCTCGAGGGTGGTCTGGGTGACATCGCGCGGCCGCCCCTGCGCGTCGGTACCGGTCCACCAGTGCTTGGGCAGCACCCGCAGCTGGCCGAGTACCTGCGGCAGCTCGCGGTTGCCGGCTTCCGAGAAGGTGAAGGTCACCTCGCGCGGGCCGGTGACGACGGCCTTGGTCACGGTCTGGTAATAGGCCGAATAGAAGGGGCTGTTCGCCTTCAGGACGTCGAAGGACCAGACCACGTCCTCCGGTGTGATCGGCTGGCCGTCATGCCAGCGGCCCCCTTCGCGCAGGCGGTAGGAAACGGCGGACAGGTCGTCGGCGAGGCGCACGCCGTCGGCCAGGAGGCCGTAGGACGTGAACGGCTCGTCGGCCGATTCCGTCATCAGGGTATCGTAGATCTGGACGATCCCGCCCTCGAGATCGCCCTTCAGACCCGAGACCACGTAGTTGAAGTTGTCGAAGCCCCCCTGAGCCCCCAGCCGCACGAGGCCGCCCTTCGGCGCGCTCGGGTCGGCATAATCGAAATGCTTGAAGTCGGGGCCGTATTTCGGTTCGCCCATCAGCGTGATCGCGGGCATCCAGGCGCCCTTCGGCGCGGCGGGATCCGGATCGGGGGCGGCCCGGGCGGGCAGGCCACAGGCCAGGAAGGCGAGGGTGGCGACGAGGCGTCCGATCAGGGCAATTCGCATCACGGGCAGGCGGTCTCCGGATTCCGGGTGCGCGGGTCCGCCGCCGCACCGGCGACGGCAGGCGAGTGTTCTAGGACGGACCGGCCGCGAACGCCAAGCCGGCGCGTGCGCGCACGGCCCCGTCCCGATTTGCGAGCGAGCGACCGCGGCGCGGCGCCTCAAGCCATAAGCCCGGTGGTATGCTTCCCATGTACGACAGAAGCGTCATGAAGGAGCCATCATGGCCCAGGACAGCGCGGTTTTGCAGGTACGGCTTGATGAGCGCTTGAAGCAGGCCTTCGCGGATGCGGCGTGGCGGGACAGCACCACCCCGTCCGGGGCGCTGCGCGCCCTCGTTCAAGCCTACGTGCACGAGAGCCGCCGGAAGGAGGCGCAGCGGCAGAGCCGGCTGGTCGCCGCCGCGCCCGACGCGGATGAGACGGAGGCTCTGATCGCCGACCTACAAGATCTCGGGGATGCGGAAGCTCGGCCGTGACCGGACGGCAGGCGATCGTGATCCTCGCCACCAAGGGAAGCTATACGAGCAAACCGCGACCGTGCGTGGTCATCCAGGCGGACAGCTTTCTCCACACGGACAGCCTCACGCTGTGCCTGATGACGAGCGCGCGTGTGCTGGGGGCGCCGATGCTCCGGATCGACGTTGAGCCGAGGCCAGCCAACGGACTTCGCGAACCCTGCCAGATCCAGGTCGACAAGATCGTCACGGTCCCGGCGTGAAGGTCGGGAGCATCTTCGGGCGTCTGGAGGACGCCTACATGCGCCGCCTCGAAGAAGCCGTGCAAGAATTCCTCGACCTCGACCGCTGACGCAGGGTTACCTCGAACGAAGAGGCCGGGCTCTGGCCCGGCCTTGGTCACTCTCCAGATATCTCGCTCAGAGCATCTCGGTCCGCGGCGAAGACAGTCGTCTTACTGCCCGGCCGGCTTCTCGGCCGGCACGGTTGCGGCCGGAGCGGGCGGCGCGGCGGGGGCTGCCCCGACCGGGGTATCGTCGGCGGGCTTCACGGATGCCGGCTTGTTCGCCTCTTCGCCCGCAACGGTGGGCTTGGCGGCCGTCGCCGGGTTGGCGACCTCCGGCTTCTGGTCCTCGGTCGACTTGGAGGCGTCCGCAGGTTTCGGCGCCTGCTCGCGCCGCACTTCCGCCGCGGGCTTCGACTCGGGATGGGGCTTGGCCTCGGCCGGCTTGGCATCCCCGGTCTTTGCGGCGGCCGGTTGGGCTTCGGCCGGCTTGTCGCCCTCGGCCTTCTTCTCCACGGCCGGCAGCGGCGCCGGGGTATCGGCGAGGCTGTGCAGGTAAAGGATCACGTCGGCGCGCTCGGTCGGCGAGGTGATGCCCGCGAAGGCCATCTTGGTCCCGGGGACGTAGCCCTTCGGGTTGGTCAGGAAATGGTCGAGTTCGTCGTAGGTCCAGGTGCCGCCCTTCTCCTTGAGCGCGGCCGAGTACTCGAAGCCGGGCTCGTGGGCGCGCTGGCGGTCGACGACGCCCCAGAGATGGGGGCCGACCTTGTTCGGGCCGCCCTTCTCGAAGCTGTGGCAGGAGGCGCACTTCTTGGCCGCGGCCTGGCCCTTCTCGACGGTGGCGCTGGCCAAACGGATCGGCAGGGGCTCGGCCTTCGCCTCGGGCGCGGCGCCACCGGCAGCCTTCGGCTGCGGCTCGGGCAGGGCATAGCCTGCATTGCCCGCGGGCTTGGGATGATAGATCAGCTCGGCGACGAAGCCCGACCCCACGGCGAACAGCAGCGCGCCGAGCGCGGCACCCGCGACCTTGTTCAGCTCGAAAGAGTCCATTCTCGACAACTCCGGTGCGGCCGGCCTGAGGGGGAGAATTCAGGGCGAAGTCCAGCGCGTACCTGTGCCGGACTTTGGAAACGGTCGAGGGTGCTTAGCCGCTGAAGCCCGACCTTGACAATGGCCGAGTCACGCTTCGCGTAGTCGCAGACGAGCAGGTGTCGCCGCCATCCCTCACTTCTTCAGACGCGGGCGGGCACATCCGGTTCCCGCCTCGCCCGACGCGGCTTTCCCGGCCCGGCGCCACATCGCCAGCATGACAACCCGAGGCGCCGCTGGTAAGCACCGGCCCCAGCCGGAGCAGGGCCCAGACCGATGTCCGATCCCATCGTCCTCATTCCCGCGCGCATGGCCGCGACCCGCCTGCCCAACAAGCCGATGGCCGATCTCGCCGGAGAGCCGATGATCGTGCATGTCTGGCGCCGCGCCGTGGAGGCCGGCATCGGCCCCGTGGTGGTGGCCACCGACACGCCCGACATCGTCGAGACCATCGAGGCCGTGGGCGGCCTCGCGGTCCTGACCCGGGCCGACCATCCCTCCGGATCGGATCGTCTGGCCGAGGCCCTGGAGATCATCGATCCGCAGGGCAACCACGACGTGGTGGTCAATGTCCAGGGCGACTTACCGACCATCGACCCGGGCATCATCGGCGCGGCGATCCTGCCGCTGGCCGACCGCTCCGTCGACATCGCCACCCTCTGCGCCATCATCACCGAGGATTCCGAGCGGCGTGATCCCAACGTGGTCAAGCTCGTCGGCCACACGGTGGGCACCCGCCGCCTGCGCGCGCTCTACTTCACCCGCGCCGAGGCGCCCTGGGGGGAGGGGCCGCTCTACCATCACATCGGCCTCTACGCCTATCGCCGGAAGGCGCTCGCCCGCTTCATGGCCCTGCCGCCCGGCGAGCTCGAGACCCGCGAGAGGCTGGAGCAGCTCCGCGCCCTCGAGGCCGGGATGCGCATCGACGCCATCGTCGTCGACGACCTGCCTCTGGGTGTCGACACCCCCGCCGACCTTGCGCGCGCCCGCGCCATCCTGTCGGCCCGCCGCCTGAACTGAAGCGCCCCGGAAAGACCAGCCCGCATGCCCCAGCACATCGTCTCCTACCAGGGCGAGCCCGGCGCGAACTCCCACATCATCTGCGCCCAGGCCTATCCGGACTGGACCCCGCTGCCGTGCCCCACCTTCGAGGACGCCTTCGCGGCCGTGAAGGAGGGCCGCGCGACGCGGGCGATGATACCCATCGAGAACTCGATCGCCGGCCGGGTGGCGGACATCCACCACCTGATCCCGACCTCGGGCCTGCATATCGTCGCCGAGCACTTCCTGCCGATCCATTTCCAGCTGATGGTCCTGCCCGGCACGTCCGTGGCGCAGATTCGGACGGTGCACAGCCACGTCCACGCCCTCGGGCAGTGCCGCAAGATCATCCGGCGTCTCGGCGTCCGCCCCATCGTGGCCGGCGACACGGCAGGCGCCGCCCGCGAGGTGGCGGAGGCGGGCGATCCCACGCGCGGCGCTCTCGCCCCCGCGCTGGCGGCCGAGGTCTACGGCCTCGACATCCTGGAGCACGACGTCGAGGACGAGAGCCACAACACCACCCGCTTCGTCGTGTTCTCGCCCGAGCCCGAGCCGGTCTCGCCCGAGGCCGGCCCGATGGTCACGAGCTTCGTGTTCCGGGTCCGCAACATTCCGGCGGCCCTCTACAAGGCGCTGGGCGGCTTCGCGACGAACGGCGTGAACATGTCGAAACTCGAGAGCTACATGGTCGACGGCCAGTTCGTCGCGACCCAGTTCTACGCCGAGGTGGATGGCCATCCGGAGGAGCCGGGCCTGTCGCGGGCGCTGGCCGAACTCGGATACTTCTCGCGCGAATTGCGGATCATCGGGACCTACCCGGCGCATCCCTACCGTGAGGCGAGCCGCATCGCCGCGGAATAGGGGCTCCGCCCCGTCGCTCCCTCGGCAAGGGCAGGATCGCACCGGGGCCGGCCGCCGCCATGCCGCGGCGGATGGCCCTCGTGGCCGTTCCGCGGGCCTGGGCCGCGCGTTCGGTGTGCGGCAGCCGACCCATGGGCATCCTTCCACAACCGGCACGATGATACACGGCGCCAGCCTCCGCGCGGGGTCCAGTCACCGTCACACGTCCGAACCGACATTTTATTCCCTGGTATATTGCATACAAAGAAATTTGATGCATGCTGCCAGGATCGGGGCGAACAATCCGATCGAGAAGGAATTCGGGATGGAACGTCAGGACTCACCGTCTGCCAAATGGTGGCAACTCGCCTTCGGCGTGCTCTGCATGGCGATGATCGCCAACCTCCAGTACGGGTGGACTCTGTTCGTCGACCCCATCGACACCAAGTTTCACTGGGGCCGGGCGGCGATCCAGTTCGCGTTCACCATCTTCGTGGCCACCGAGACCTGGCTGGTGCCGGTCGAAGCCTGGTTCGTCGACCGCTACGGCCCCCGCATCGTGGTCTGCTTCGGCGGCATCATGATCGCTCTGGCGTGGTTCCTGAATGCCCACGCCGATTCCCTCTTTCTGCTCTATGCGGCGGCCGTCATCGGTGGCATCGGCGCCGGGTCCGTCTACGGCACGTGCGTCGGCAACGCCCTGAAGTGGTTCCCGCATCGCCGCGGCCTCGCCGCCGGCGCCACCGCGGCCGGCTTCGGTGCGGGCGCGGCCGTCACGGTGGTCCCGATCGCCAAGATGATCGCCACCGGCGGCTACCAGGATGCGTTCCTGTTCTTCGGACTGGGTCAGGGGGCCATCGTGGTCCTCCTCTCGTTCTTCCTGCGCAAGCCGTCCCAGGCCGTGCCGGTCCAGCGCAAGACCCTGCGCCTGCCGCAGGCCAAGGTCGATCGCACGCCGCGCGAGGTGGTGCGCACCCCCGTCTTCTGGCTGATGTACGTGATCTTCGTGATGGTCGCCTCCGGCGGGCTGATGGCGGCCGCGCAGATCGCGCCGATCGCCCACGACTTCAAGGTCGCGGACGTCCCCGTCAGCCTGTTTGGACTGCAGATGGCAGCGCTCACCTTCGCGATCTCCCTCGACCGCATCTTTGACGGCTTCGGACGCCCGTTCTTCGGCTTCGTCTCCGACAATCTCGGGCGCGAGAACACCATGTTCATCGCCTTCTCGATCGCCGCCCTGGCGATCATCACCCTCCTGACCTACGGCACGTATCCGCTGGTCTTCGTGTTCGCCACGGCGGTGTATTTCGGCGTCTTCGGCGAGATCTACTCGCTGTTCCCGGCGACCTGCGGCGACACCTTCGGTTCGAAGTTCGCCACGACGAATGCCGGCCTGCTCTACACCGCGAAGGGCTCCGCCGCGTTCCTGGTGCCGATCGCCAGCGTGATCTCGGCCAAGTACGGCTGGTCGGCGGTGTTTTCGATCATCATCGGCCTCAACGTCGTGGCGGCGATCCTGGCGATGTTCGTGCTCAAGCCCCTGCGCCTGCGCTACCTGAACGACGAGACCGTCCCGATTCCCGTCGCGGCCCGGCCTGCCCAGGCCGCCTGACGCGCGGGCCGTCCCGCGTGCGGCGGGCGTCGACGTCCGATCGGCCGAATGCGTGCCGATCGGGCGATGGATCGAACCGACGGTCGGATCGAGGTCGAGGCCGTCCCGGAACCGAGGTTGTCCATGAACATTGCGGCGGCACTCACCCTCCAGACGCTCCCGTTCGCCGGCATCGTCCTGGCCGGTCGCGACGACCAGGATCTCTTTGCAGTCGTGTATCTGGGGGCGGTAGGTTTGATCCTGACGCTGATCATCCTCACCGGCGAAAGTCCGAGCTACCTCTCATCCTTCGCAACGGATCTCGAAAGTCTGTCGCTCAACTGAATGCTGCGTCGCGAAATCCATCGCGACCGAGACAAGCGTCTTCGCACGGGAATCCGGTCAGCCCTGCAGGATGGACGATCGAGCGATGCGGACGTCGCGGGGCGACGGTCCTTGAGACGGAGGGGCGGTCCCAGCCCTGCGTCGACGGCATGAGTGGTGTGTAGAATTCAGTATACCAAGGGAAATGGTGCGGTGCCATATCAGGTGCAACGCAATCGCCCTGGAACACCACCGATGATCGCTCTTCTCGTCCTCGCCGCCGTCGCTCTCAACGTCTCGCTGGTCTTCGTGGCCGCGAACCTCCTGACGCCGAACAACGGCCCGCTTTCCAATTCCGGCCGCTTCATCGCCAGCAACGAGAACGCCCCGTCGACGATCCGCCTCGCCGCCTGAGGCGATCCCGCCGGGCGTCCACGCCCTGGGGAACAGTCCATGAAAAGCCCGCCCGGCCCGGCCGCGGCGGGTTTTTCGTGCCCGGCTATTCGCGCTTGATGATCCGGTCCACCACGAGGTCGGACCAGAAGCCGGGGCGGAACGAGCGCTTCAGCGCCTTGGGATCGTATTCGGTCTCGACCCAGGTCAGGAAATCCAGGCCCTTGGGCTCGCCCTCCCGGCGGTAGAGCGCGAAGAACGCGTCGAGGATCCCGGTCTTGGCGAACCGGAAATGGCCGTAGCGGGCCGAGAGCTGGCCCATGGCCTCCGACACCGGCAGGCCCTCGTGCAGGATGAGGTAGAGCGCCGCCGCGAGGCCGGCGCGGTCCGCGCCCGACTTGCAGTGCATCATCGCCGGGTACGCGACCCCGTCGAAGAATGCCTTGGCGGCCAGGATGGTCTCCCGCGAGGGCGCCTCCCGCGAGCGCAGCACGAACTCCACCAGGGTCAGGCCCTGCCGCTCGCAGGCCTCGCGCTGGAGCGGCCAGGAGCCGTGCTCGCGCCCGCCGCGCAGGGAGATCACGGTGCGGACCCCCTGGCGCTTGAACCAGGCCAGCTGGTGCGGCGTCGGTTGGGCGGAGCGCCACAGCTTGCCCGCGCCGATCCGGTGGCGATTCAGGTAGGCGAGGCGGAACACCCCGTGATCCACCAGCAGCATGTTCGCCCAGGCCTTGGCCCGCGAGACCGGGCCGGCGATCGGGCGCTCGAAGCGCGCGATCCGCGCCATGCGCCGGGCGTAGCGGGTCTCGTACGAGAGGAAACGGTTGAACACGGGGACGGTGGGACCGCTCTGTCGGGGACGGGGACGGGGAGGGGCTGATCTACCAGTGCGCGGCGGCCGCGGCAAACGCGCTGTGGAGAGCGGGGAGCAACCGGCATCGACCTTGCGTTGGTCCCCGTCGCCTTGTCTTCGCCCGGATCGTCGCCTCCGATGCGGTGGTCGACACCGATTGCGAACCGTCCATCGTCTTCATCGAGCGCGGGGATCCGTCATGCGAACGAGCACCACCGGCATCCGCCGCGCCCGTCCGGCCGACGCCGACCCCCTGGCGGACCTGTTCGACGAGACCTGGCGCGAGGCCTACCGGGGGATCATCCCCGGGGTCGCCCTGGAGCGGATGATCGCGCAGCGCAGTTCGCAGTGGTGGCTCGGGGCCACCCAGCGCAGTCGACCCCTCGTGGTGGTCGAGCAGGCGAGCACTATCGTCGGCTACGCGGTCTACGGACCGGCGCGGGGCCGCATCCTGCAGGCACCCGGCGAGATCGATGAGCTCTACATCCGCCCGGCCTACCAGGGTCTCGGGCTCGGCCGCCGCCTGTTCCGGGCGGTTTCCAACGACCTGGCCGACCACGGCCTGACCCGGGTCGGGGTCTGGGCGCTCGAAGGGAACGAGCGGGCCTGCGCCTTCTATGCCGGGCTCGGCGGCATCGCGATCGGCCAGGCCGTCGACCGGATGGCCGGAACGGTTCTGCCCAAGGTCGGTTTCCGATTCAGCTGACTTCGCCGAAGCCTGCGCCGCTCCTGCGGTCCGGCTCGGCAAGTCGGATCCTCGGGCGAGCGAGCGGGACGACGGATGAGCGTGACGGCGGCGGATTGGGACAGGCGGGTCACGGACCTCAGCGCGAAGCTGCCGGACCGCATGCGCCGCGCCGTGGACTGGCTGCGCGAGCCGTCGCGGATCTGGGTCCGTCTCCTGGCGGCGATCCTCTTCATCCTCGGCGGCATCTTCTCGATCCTGCCGATCCTCGGCCTGTGGATGCTGCCCCTGGGTCTCGCCCTCTTGAGCCAGGACGTGCCCGCCCTGAAGGTTCCCCTGGAGCACACGGCCCGCTGGATCGAGCGCATGGTCCAGCGCCTCGCCGCGGCCTGGCGCCGGCGCTTCGGTCCCTCGGACCGGCCCTGAAACGCGCCCGACAATTTCGTGCAAACGTCGCCGCCCGCCGCACGGTACGATTTCCTTCGCGGCGGAAGGGCCTTAAGACACCCGGCAACGGGGCCGGAATGCCCCTGCTTGCGGGAGCACACATATGATCATCGACGCGGTCTCGATCGGCAAGAATCCGCCTGACGACGTGAACGTCATCATCGAGGTACCGATCGGTGGCGACCCGATCAAGTACGAGATGGACAAGGAGGCCGGCGCCCTGGTGGTCGACCGCTTCCTCTATACGGCGATGCACTACCCGGGCAATTACGGCTTCATCCCGCACACCCTGTCAGGCGACGGCGATCCCTGCGACGTGCTGGTGGCCAACACCCGCGCCATCGCCCCCGGCGCCATCATCAGCGCCCGTCCGATCGGCGTCCTCGTGATGGAGGACAATTCCGGGGAGGACGAGAAGATCATCGCCGTGCCGTCGCGCCACCTGACCATGCGCTACGATCGGATCGAGAACTACACCGACCTTCCCGACATCACGATCCACCAGATCCAGCACTTCTTCGAGCACTACAAGGATCTCGAGCCCGGCAAGTGGGTCAAGATCAAGCGCTGGGGCGGCAAGGACGAGGCGCACCGCCTGATCCTCGAGGGCATCGAGCGCGAGAAGGCCAGCAAGGCCGCCAAGGGCAAGTAACGGCCCCCGGCACGTCGTCCTCGGAGACCGGCAATTCGCAGCACGGCGGTCCCTTCCTGACGGAAGGGGCCGCCGTTTCGCGTCTCAGAGCGCCTCGCCGCGCATCAGCCGGGGCTGCGGTCCGCGCGCGGCGGCCGCCTCGCCGATGAAGAGCCGCTTCAAGCCGGGAAGCCGATCGACGAGGCCGAGGCCGACATCGCGGGCGAGGCGCAGCGGCATCACGTCGTTGGAGAAGAGGCGGTTGAGCCCGTCCGTCACGGCCCCCATCGCGACGGTGTCGAAGCGGCGCGCCCGCTCGTAGCGCTTGAGCACGTCCGGGCTTCCCGGATCGAGACCGAGGCGGAGCGCATCGGTGACCGCTTCCGCCAGGACCGCCGCGCCGGCGAGGCCCAGGTTCAGGCCCTGGCCGGCGATCGGGTGGATGACGTGCGCGGCATCGCCCAGGAGCGCCAGGCGCTCGCCCCGGAAGCTGCGGGCCATGCCGAAGGCGAGGGGATGCGCGCTCGGGCCCCGCTCCAGCGCCAGGCGCCCGAGGTTGAGGCCGAATCGGCGCTCGATCTCCGCCAGGGTCTCGTCGGGGCCGCCGCCCGTCAGGGCCGGCACGTCGGCCGATCGCTCCGTCCACACGATGGACGAGCGGTGCCCGAGGGCGCCCCCGTCCACCAGGGGCAGGATGGCGAAGGGGCCGCTGGGCAGGAAGTGCTCGTAGGCCCGGCCCGCATGGTCGCGCTCGTGCCCGATCGTGGCGACGAGCCCCATCTGCGGATAGGACCAGCCGACCCAGCCGATCTTCGCGGCCTCGCGCAGGCGCGAGCGCGCCCCGTCCGCGGCGACCAGGAGCGCAGCCTCCAGCACGCGTCCGTCGGCAAGCGCGATGCGGGTGGTGCCGCCGGCGGGCGTGGCCTCGAGAAGGCCGGTGGGTTCGAAGAGCACCCCGGCCGCCTCGGCCGCCGCGAGCAACGCGGCCACGAGGGGCTCGGCCTCGACCATATGGGCGAAGGGCGCGCCGGCCTCCGCCTCCTGCGCGAAGGTGAGGAAGACCGGGCGCACCGGGTCCGACAGGCGGCTGTCGCTCACCACCATGTCGTGGATCGGCTGCGCCGCCCCCTGCACCGCATCCCAGATGCCGAGGCGCGCGAACATGCGCCGGCCGCCGGCCGCCACCGCGTAGGCTCGCCCGGCATGGCGCGCCGCCCCGGCGCTCAGAGCGGGATCGCAGACCGTGACCGTCAAGGCCGGGCCGTTGGCCTGGGCCAGCGCAAGGGCGAGCGTCAGGCCGGGAATGCCGGCGCCGGCGATGACCACGCTGCGCCGGTTTCCGCGCTTCTCCGATCCGTCCATGCCGATCCCCGCCGCCCTCGCTGCCAGGGAGGGAGTGCCATTCCCCGGCGCCGGGGGCAACGCGCGGCGTCAGGGATCGGGCCCGCGCCATCGTCGCTGGGGCCGGTCGCCGAAATTGGCCCGAAGCCGTGCCATCCGATCCTCGCGATCCGATCCTTGCCATCGGAATGGTTCACATGTGAAGGATCGCCCGTGGCGCCGCGGCGCCCACCCAGCCCGGAGATCGCCGGGCGACCAGGGAAGCGGCATGACCGGCATCGTCACCGAACTCCTCGACATCCTCGACCTGAAGAGCCTGGAGCCGGATCTCTACCGGGGCGAGAGCCTGCAGACGGGCTGGTTCCGGGTCTTCGGCGGGCAGGTCGTGGCGCAGGCGCTGGTGGCGGCGACCCGTACGGTGCCGGAGACCCGGCCGCCGCACTCGCTCCACGCCTACTTCCTCCTCGGCGGCGATCCGAAGGCCCCCATCGACTACGCGGTGGAGCGCATCCGCGACGGCCGCAGCTTCACCACCCGCCGCGTCGTCGCGCACCAGCACGGCCGGGCGATCTTCGCGATGTCGGTCTCCTTCCATGACGCGGAGGCGGGCGCGACCCATCAGGCGACCATGCCGGACGTGGCTCCCCCGGAGAAGGTGCCGGAGGCGCCTGCCGCCACCGCCGACGCCGCCCGGCGCGGGCTCGCGATCCCGGCGCCGATCCTCTCCTATTTCGGCCGGCGCCGGCCCATCGAGCTGCGGCCCGTCGAGATCGAGCGCTACCTGCGCCGGGCTCCGCGGGAGCCGCGCTTCCACGTCTGGATGCGCGCCGTCGACCGCCTGCCCGACGATCCGGCGATCCACCGCGCCGTCCTCGCCTACGCCTCTGACATGACGCTCCTCGACGCCACCCTGATCCCGCACGGCCAGACCGTGTTCGACCCGGAGATCCAGTCGGCGAGCCTCGACCACGCCCTCTGGTTCCACCGGCCGTTCCGGGCCGACGACTGGCTGCTCTACGCCCAGGACAGCCCGAGCGCCGACGGGGCCCGGGGCTTCGCACGCGGTCAGATCTTCACGCGCGACGGCACCCTCGTGGCGTCCGTGGCCCAGGAAGGCATGATCCGGCCGCGCCGCGCCGAGGCCTGACAGGCTCGGCGCAACCGGCGAAAAACGCCTGCGCCGTGCACGAATTGCCTGCCTGGTCGGCTCTGTGCCTAATCTGCGGGCAAACTTGGCCGTCGAAACGCCGCGTCATGAGTCAGTGACCGGATACTTCTTGGGCAGATGTGGGTTCGGCAAAAAAGTTCCGTTGGCATAGTCCTTGAATATGGGTGCGGGTGAACGGGTCGGAAGCGGCCCGGGCGCACCGGCCGGTCCGATCGTGTCGCGACGCTTGCGTGCGCCGGCCGGTGGCCTCCACGCGCGCATGTGTCTGTCCACTCGGTTCACCTCGTCGAACTCAACTCGTAGCTTAAGGGGGCGTCGCCCATGAAAATCGTGATGGCCATCATCAAGCCGTTCAAGCTGGAGGAGGTCCGCGACGCTCTGACCGGCATCGGCGTCCACGGCCTGACCGTGACCGAGGTGAAAGGCTACGGACGCCAGAAGGGCCACACCGAGATCTACCGGGGCGCCGAGTACGCCGTGAGCTTCCTGCCCAAGCTCAAGATCGAGGTGGCCGTGGCCTCCGATCTGGTCGCGAGCGTGATCGACGCGATCGCGGCCGCCGCCCGCACGGGCCAGATCGGCGACGGCAAGATCTTCGTCGTGCCCCTCGAGAAGGCCGTCCGCATCCGCACCGGCGAGACCGACGTCGACGCCCTCTGAGGCGACCGCCTGTCCGGACGATCGCGTCCGGGCGCCCCTGACACGTCCCCTTCACATCAACATCGCACCGCGATCGGGAGTCTCGTTTCCATGAAGCTTCGCAATGCCCTGGCGCTCGGGCTGGGGGGTGCCGCGCTGGCACTCCTGTTCATCGAGCCATCCCTTGCGCAGACGCCCACGGCGGAGGCCGTGACGGCCGCCGCGAGCGCCGCGCCCGTCCCGAACAAGGGCGACACCGCCTGGATGCTCATCTCCAGCGCCCTGGTGCTGCTGATGGTTGTGCCCGGCCTCGCCCTGTTCTACGGCGGCCTCGTTCGCACCAAGAACATGCTCTCCGTCCTGACGCAGGTCTTCGCCATCGCCTGCATCTCCTGCCTGCTGTTCGTGATCTTCGGCTACAGCCTTGCCTTCACCAACGGCGGCGGCCTCAACGACTTCGTCGGCGGCCTGTCCAAGGCCTTCCTGAAGGGCATCGACGCGAACTCCACCGTCGCCACCTTCTCGAACGGCGTCGTGATCCCCGAATACGTCTACATCTGCTTCCAGATGACGTTCGCGATGATCACCCCGGCCCTCATCGTCGGCGCCTTCGCCGAGCGGATGAAGTTCTCGGCCCTGGTCGTGTTCATGATCCTCTGGACCACGCTGATCTACTTCCCGATGGCGCACATGGTCTGGTACTGGGGTGGCCCGGACGCGGTCGGCAACGCCGCCAAGGCGCTGGCCGCCGCCACCGACGACGCCTCGAAGGCGACCGCCCAGGCGGCCCTCGACGCGGTGAACGCCGATGCCGGCCTGCTCTTCAAGTGGGGCGCCCTCGACTTCGCCGGCGGCACCGTGGTGCACATCAACGCCGGGATCGCGGGATTCGTCGGCTGCCTCATGCTCGGCAAGCGCATCGGCTACGGCCGTGACCTGCTCGCCCCGCACTCCCTGACCATGACGGCGATCGGCGCCTCGCTCCTCTGGGTGGGTTGGTTCGGCTTCAACGCCGGCTCGAACCTCGAGTCCAACGGCACCGCCGCCATGGCCATGCTCAACACCTTCGTGGCCACCGCCGCCGCAGCCCTCTCCTGGCTGTTCGTGGAGTGGATGCTGAAGGGCAAGCCGTCCCTCCTCGGCATGCTGTCGGGCGCCATCGCCGGCCTCGTGGCCGTCACCCCGGCCGCCGGCTTCGCCGGCCCGATGGGCTCGATCATCCTCGGCCTCGTCGCCGGCGCGGTCTGCTTCATCATGTGCTCCACGGTGAAGAACGCCCTCGGCTACGACGACTCCCTCGACGTATTCGGCGTCCACTGCATCGGCGGCATCCTGGGCGCCATCGCCACGGGCCTGCTCGTGAACCCAGACTTCGGCGGCGTCGGCCTGCCCGACTACACCTCCAAGCCTGGTGAACTCGCGGTCGGCGCCTACGAGACCAGCGCCGCCCTGATGAGCCAGATCAAGGCCGTCGGCTTCACCATCGTCTGGTCGGGTGTCGGCTCCGCCATCCTGTACAAGCTCGTCGATCTCACCATCGGCCTGCGCGTCACCCAGGACGAGGAGCGCGAGGGCCTCGACATCGCCGATCACGGCGAGCGCGCCTACAACTACTGAGCCATACGACGCCCCCGGGCGTCGGACGGAAAGGCCCCGGTCCCTGCGACCGGGGCCTTTCTCGTTCCGGCCCCCCGGTCGAGCGGGCTCTGCGCAGGCGTCCCGCGGCCTCACGGGGCCGTGAGACGGGACCTGCCCGGTCGCGCGCCACCTGCCCGCGAAGCGCCCACCGCACCGGAATGACTCGATGCCGGAGCGACCCAGGGAAGGACGGCATTGCAACGGCGCGCGCAGGGAAGTCTCAACCTTAGCCAGCCGTTAACTCCGGCGACGCTACCGTCGCCGGACAGTTCCCCATCGTGTCTGGTACCGCATGCGCTCGCTTCGCCGTTCCGCATCGCCCTACGATACTTTCGTCGACAGCTTTCGCCCGTTCCTGGCCAAGCGAATGACGGAGTTGGGCGGTCTCGTGCTGTTTGCCGGTGCCACCGCGCTGACGGTCGCCCTGGCGACGTGGTCGATCGACGATCCGAGCCTCAACCACGCCACCGACCACCCGGCCCACAACGTCCTGGGCACCGGCGGCGCCGTGGTCTCGGACCTCGCGATGCAGCTCCTGGGGCTCGGCTCCCTGGCCTTCGTGCTGCCCCCGGCGCTCTGGGGCATCCAGTTGATGCGCACGCGGGCGCTGCCCCGGGGCGGCCTGCGCCTGACCCTGTGGATCATCGGATTCTTCGCCGCGAGCGCGGTGGCGAGCGCGCTGCCCTCGACGGCGCGCTGGCCCCTACCCACCGGCCTCGGCGGCGTCGCCGGCGACGCGCTGATGCATGCCGCCCGCACGATGCTCGGGATCGTGGCGACCCCGTTCCGCGCCTTCGCGGGCTTCCTCTTCGCCGGCGTCGCGATCCTGTGCCTCACGGGGGCCTGCCGGGTCGGCGAGCTCGATGCGGAGGACCTCGACGCTTACGACGCGCCGCCGGCCCCCGTGCGCCAGCCCGCGCGCGGCCGGCCCGACGCCAGCCAGGACGGACGCTACGAGGACGACGAGCCGAGCCTGGGCATCGTCTCCCTCGGGGCGATGGCGCAGGCCCTGATGGGCGGGCGCACGGCCCTGGCGGCGCGCATCGCCGATTGGCGCGCCGAGCGCGCGGCCGCGGCCACAGCGCTCGCCTATGCGGGCGCCTCGCCGGCGCTCGCCGCGCAGCGCGCCTTCGCGGCCCCTGAGGACGCCCCCTGGGCGACCCACGCCCCCGATGCCCGGGTGGCCTCGTCGGACGGCCGGCGCGAGCCGGTCTTCGACGCGCCGCCGCAGACGCCGTCCGCGTCGCGGCGCCCTCCGGTGCCCGTGCATCACGGCGACGAGGAGGCCGACGACACGGACGAGGTCGAGGCCGCGCCCATCGAGGCCGCCGCGCCGGCGCGCTCCCGGGTGGCGCCCGCGGCCCCGCCGCCCGTCCCGGCCGCCGCCCGTCGCGCGGCTCCGCCCCAACCCCTGAATGCCGAGAACTACCGGCATCCCGCCCTGGAGCTCCTCGCCGACGCGCCGCGCCTGCCCGCCTCGAGCCAGATCTCGTCGGAGGTCCTGGAGCAGAACGCCACCCTGCTGGAGGCGACCCTCAGCGACTTCGGCGTGCGCGGCGACATCCTGGCCGTGCGTCCCGGACCCGTCGTCACCCTCTACGAGCTGGAGCCGGCGCCCGGCACCAAGTCGAGCCGCGTGATCTCGCTCGCCGACGACATCGCCCGCTCGATGTCGGCGGTCTCCGCCCGCGTCGCCGTGGTCCCCGGCCGCAACGCCATCGGCATCGAGCTGCCGAACGCCCGGCGCGAGACGGTGTACTTGCGCGAATTGCTGGCCTCCGCCGATTTCGCCGAGACCAAGCAGAGCCTTGCCCTGTGCCTGGGCAAGAACATCGGCGGCGAGCCGATCATCGCGGATCTGGCCAAGATGCCCCACCTGCTGGTGGCCGGCACCACGGGCTCCGGCAAGTCCGTGGCCATCAACACCATGATCCTGTCGCTCCTCTACCGGATGAAGCCGGAGGAGTGTCGCCTGATCATGGTCGACCCGAAGATGCTGGAGCTCTCCGTCTACGACGGCATCCCGCACCTGCTCTCGCCCGTGGTCACGGACCCGAAGAAGGCGGTCATCGCCCTCAAATGGGCCGTGCGCGAGATGGAGGAGCGCTACAAGAAGATGTCGAAGGTCGGTGTGCGCAACATCGACGGCTTCAACGCACGCCTCGCCGAGGCGCGCGGGCGCGGCGAGATCCTGACCCGGACCGTGCAGACGGGCTTCGACCGGCAGACCGGAGAGGCCGTCTACGAGACGGAGGAGATGGACCTTTCGGCGCTGCCCTACATCGTGATCGTGGTCGACGAGATGGCCGACCTGATGATGGTGGCGGGCAAGGNGAACGATCGGTCTATCTTGATCTTATCGAACGGAAACCGGACCGTGCAGACGGGCTTCGACCGGCAGACCGGAGAGGCCGTCTACGAGACGGAGGAGATGGACCTTTCGGCGCTGCCCTACATCGTGATCGTGGTCGACGAGATGGCCGACCTGATGATGGTGGCGGGCAAGGACATCGAGGGGGCGATCCAGCGCCTGGCGCAGATGGCGCGGGCGGCGGGCATCCACCTGATCATGGCGACCCAGCGTCCCTCGGTCGACGTGATCACGGGCACGATCAAGGCCAACTTCCCGACCCGGATCTCCTTCCAGGTGACGAGCAAGATCGACAGCCGCACGATCCTGGGCGAGATGGGCGCCGAGCAGCTGCTGGGCCAGGGCGACATGCTGTTCATGGCCGGCGGTGGGCGCACGACGCGCGTGCACGGGCCGTTCTGCTCGGATGCGGAGGTCGAGNCCCGACCCGGATCTCCTTCCAGGTGACGAGCAAGATCGACAGCCGCACGATCCTGGGCGAGATGGGCGCCGAGCAGCTGCTGGGCCAGGGCGACATGCTCTTCATGGCCGGCGGCGGGCGCACGACGCGCGTGCACGGGCCGTTCTGCTCCGATGCGGAGGTCGAGAGCGTGGTCGCCCACCTCAAGCGCCAGGGCCGACCCTCCTACCTCGAGGCCGTCACGGCGGAGGAGGACGGAGCGTCGGGCGGAAAGGGCGGCGCGGACGAGATCGAGGTGGACGGCGCGGTCTTCGACCAGGGCAGCTTCGGCGAGGCCGGCGGCGACCTCTACGACCAGGCCGTGCAGGTGGTGCTGCGGGACAAGAAGGCCTCGACCTCCTACATCCAGCGTCGGCTGCAGATCGGCTACAACCGCGCCGCCTCCCTGATGGAGAAGATGGAGATCGAGGGCATCGTCGGTCCGGCCAACCATGCCGGCAAGCGCGAGATCCTGTTCGAGGCGGATTCCCACCACGGCTGAGGCGCTCGGCGGCGCCCGACCTACGGCACGCTCCCGAACCGGTAGGTCGTGGTCGCCCGAAAGGGCGCGTCCGGCCGCAGGACGGTGCTGGGAAAGGCCGGGTGGTTCGGCGCGTCGGGAAACCCTTGCGCCTCGAAGCAGACGGCGTCGCCCGCGCGGTAGAGGCCGCCGCCCGAACCCGTCACCGTCCCGTCGAGCATGTTGGCGGTGTAGAGCTGCAGCCCCGGCCGCGTCGTCGCCACGGTGAGGCAGCGCCCGCTCCCCGGATCGACCGCCTGCGCCACCACGCGAAGAGTCCCGTCGCCGCCGAGCACGTAGGTGTGGTCGTAGCCGTGGGCCAGGGCGAGTTGCGGGTGCGCCGTCCGGATGCGGGCCCCGAGGGCCGTCGGTGTCCGGAAGTCGAAGGGCGTCCCGGCCACGGGCAGGATCGCGCCCGTGGGAATCTGCTCGGCATCGGTCTCCAGCACCGCGTCCGCCGCGAGGGTGACGACGTGCCCGAGGGCGCTGCCCGCGCCCTCGCCGGCAAGGTTGACGTAGCTGTGGTTGGTCAGGTTGAGGATCGTCGGCCGGTCGGTGACGGCGACGTAGTCGATCGCCAGCGTGCCGTCGTCGTCCAGGCGGTAGGTCACGGCAACGTCGAGATTGCCCGGGAAGCCTTGCTCGCCATCGGGGGATCGGTAGGCCAGGGTCAGGCTGGCCGCGTCGGCGGCTTCGACCCGCCAGATCCGCCGGTCGAAGCCCTCCGGCCCGCCATGCATGGTGTTGCTGCCCGCGTTCCGGGGCAGCTGGTACGCCGCTCCGTCGAGGCGGAAGCGGCCGCCGGCGATGCGGTTGGCGTAGCGTCCGATGATCGCGCCGAAATGCGCGTCGCTTGCCACGTAGCCCGCGAGGTCGGCGGCCCCGAGGACGACGTTCGCCACGCGGCCCCTCCGGTCCGGCACGTCGATCCGGCTGACGATGCCGCCGTAATCGAGCACCTGCACCCGCAGGTCGCCCCGCGCGAGGGTGTGGCGCATCACGGCCGCGCCGTCCGCCGTGGTTCCGAATGGCTCTGTCCGCATCGACGTCCGAGTCCCGCTCCGGCCGGCTCAACGCGCGGCGGGCGGATCGGTCCCGTCAGGCCGGCACGGCCGCGTCCTCGACGTCGCCGGAGAGCTGCATCCGATGGAGCCGGGCATAGGCGTCCCCCGCCGCCACCAGCGCCTCGTGGCGCCCGGTCTCGACGATCCGCCCGGCCTCCATGACGACGATGCAGTCGGCATCGCGCACGGTGGAGAGCCGGTGTGCGATGACCAGGGTGGTGCGGCCCCGCATCAGGCGCAGGAGCGCGTCCTGGACGAGGCGCTCGGACTCGGAATCGAGGGCGCTCGTCGCCTCGTCGAGGAGCAGGATCGGGGCGTCCTTGAGGAAGGCGCGGGCGAGCGAGATGCGCTGGCGCTCGCCCCCCGAGAGCCGTCCGCCCGCGGGACCGACGGGGAAATCGTAGCCCTCCGGCAGGCGGCTGATGAAGCCGTGCGCCGCCGCCGCCTCGGCCGCCGCCTCGATCTCGGCGCGGGTCGCCCCCGGCCGGCCGAAGCCGATATTGGCCGCGATGGTGTCGTCGAACAGGACCACGTCCTGCGAGACCACGGCCACCGCCGCGCGCAGGGAGGCGAGGGAGACGGTGCGGATGTCCTGCCCGTCGATGCGCACCGCGCCCTCGGTCACGTCGTAGAGGCGCGGCACGAGGTTGAGCAGGGAGGACTTGCCCGAGCCCGAACGCCCGACCAGGGCCACCGTCGCCCCGGCCGGAACGGTGAGGTCGATCCCCTCCAGGGCCGGCGCGTCGGCGCGGTAACGGAACTGCACGTCGCTGAAGCGAATCTCGCCCCCCGCCACCTGGAGCGGGCGCGCCCCCGGCACGTCGCGGATCTGCGGCGCCTCGTCCATGAGGGCGAAGTAGCGCTGGAGCGCGGCCCCGGCTTCCTGAAGGATCGCGTTGAGGGTGCCCAGCGTGCGGATCGGCTGCGAGGCCAGGAGCAGCGCAGTGACGTAGCCGGTGAAGTCGCCGACCGTGCGGTCGCCCGAGGTCACGCGCTGGCCGACTAGGGCCAGCACCGCCGCCACCGCGAAGCCGCCGCCGATCTCGAGGAGCGGGTCGAGGCGCCCGCGGGCATTGGCGGCCTTCATCTTGAGGCGGCGCACCTCGTCGAAGGCCCCCTTCGCCCGGCCCTTCAGGTAGCCTTCGAGCGCGTAGGTCTTGGCGATGCGGGCGCCCTGCAGGCTCTCGGTGATGAGGCTCGCCGTGAGGCCCATCCGCTCCTGCGTCGCGGTGGAGACGCGGCGCAGCTTCCTGCCGACCCGGCCGATCGGGCCGGCGACGAAGGGCACCACCACGCCCGCCACCAGGGTGAGGACCGGATCCATCCAGACAAGGGCCGCCACCAGGGCGATCAGCATGGCGATGTCGCGCAGGAGCACCGTGGAGATGCGGGTCAGAGCCTCCTTGATGAAGGCGAAATCCGTGGTGAAGCGCTGCGTGAAGGCCGCCGGGCTCTCGCGGCCGAGCTGGGCGAGGTCGGATTCGATGAGGTGCCCGTAGAGGGCGGCCTGCATGTCGGCCTCGACCCGGGTGACGACCCGGTTGGTCAGGACGTTCTGGCCGAACAGCGCGAAGCCGCGGATCGATGTGATGGCGATGACGATCACCGGGCCGTAGGCGAGTGCGGCCATGTCCTTGCGGTCGAAGGCGTCGAAGGCGAGCTTGATCAGGGTCGGGTACAGGCCGGTCGCCGCGCCCACGATGGCGATGAGCACCAGAACCACCGCGAGGGTCGCCCGGTGCGGACGCAGCCATTCCCGCCAGACCCGGCCGAGGAGGGGCAGGATGTCGCCCTTGGGAAGCGCCCGTCGCGCCATCTGATCCGCTCTTTCCGTGTCGTGCCCGTCCGCCGGCACGCGGGCCGCGACTGCGGGGGTGTTTGCGTCCGCCCGCCGGCGAGATCAAGCGAAAGCCATTGGGCGCGCGCTCCGCGGTCCGGCTAGGAAATGTGATAATGTTACAGTAGAGCGGGGGAGCTTACCGAAAGGATCGTCCCCGATGCCGTTCCGGCTCCTGTCCCCGCGCCTGCGCTTCCGTCTACCTGCCGCCCTCGTGCTCCTGCTCGGCCTGCTCGGTCCGGTCTCGGCGGCGGAGACGAAGCTGCGGGCCGTCGCGACCTTCTCGATCCTGGCCGACCTGGTGGCCCAGGTCGGCGGGGACCATGTCGCCGTGACCTCCCTGGTGCAGCCGAACGCCGACGCCCACGGCTACGCGCCGGCGCCGAGCGACGCCCGGACCCTGGCGGATGCCAACCTCGTCGTGGTCAACGGCCTCGGGCTGGAGGGATGGATCGACCGGCTGATCAAGGCCTCCGGCACCAAGGCGCCCGTCGTCGTCGCCTCCGCCGGGGTCAAGCCGATCGAGGCCGAGGATGACGGACATGGGCATGATGGACCCGGGCATGATGGACCTGGGCATGGCGGCCCCGGCCACGCGCACGGCCACCACGACGATCCCCATGCCTGGCAGAGCATCGCCAACGCGCGAATCTACGTCGGCAACATCCGGGATGCCCTGGTGCGGATCGACCCGGACCATGCCGCGGCCTATGCCGACAACGCCAAGGCGTATCTCGCCAGCCTCGACGCCCTGGAGGCCGAGGTCCGGACGGGGATCGCCGCGATCCCGATGGCCCAACGCCGGATCATCACGACCCACGACGCTTTCGGCTACTTCACCGCCGCCTACGGCCTGACCTTCATCGCCCCGCAGGGCGTGTCCACCGACAGCGAGGCGAGCCCCCGGGACGTCGCCCGGATCATTCGCCAGATCCGCCAGGAGAAGATCCCGGCCGTCTTCCTGGAGAACATCAGCGATCCGCGCCTGATGCAGCAGATCGCCCGCGAGAGCGGCGCCGTGATCGGGGGCAAGGTCTTCTCCGACGCCTTGTCGGGGCCGGACGGGCCGGCGCCGACCTACGTGGCGATGATGCGCCACAACCTCACGGCCTTCACGGCGGCCCTGGGCAGGCGCTGAGCAGGGCGCCCCAGCCGCCGGTCATCGGCCGCCAGGGCTGCGGCCCGAGCCTCAGCCCCCTGTCATGGGGGGAAAGAACGCGATCTCGGAGGCGCCGGCGATCGGTGCGTCCGGCTTGGCGTGGACTCGGTCGATCGCCGCGCGGACGATGCCGGTGGTCTCGAAGGCGTAGGCGTATTCCTCGCCCCGGCCACGCAGCCAGTCGACGAGGTCCGCGACCGTGACGATTCCTTCGGGGAGGTCGACATTCTCCTCGGCCTTGCCGACGCGCTCGCGCACCCAGGCGAAATACACGAGCTTCATCGCGTGGTGTCCCTCAGCGTGGGTCGTCGATGACGTGCTTGATGCCGGCGCGCAGGTAGTCCCAGCCGGTATAAAGCGTCAGCGCGGCGGCGATCCAGAGGAGGACGGTTCCCGCCCGGATCGTGCCGGGCAGGATCGTTTCCCCGGCCGGGCCGGCGACGAGGAAGCCGATGGCGATCAGCTGTACGGTCGTCTTCCACTTGGCGACCTTGCTCACCGGAACGCCGACCTTCAGCTCGGCCAGGTACTCGCGCAGGCCCGAGACCAGAATCTCCCGACACAGGATCACGATGGCGGCCCAGAGGGTCCAGCCCACGATGGTGTTGTCCGCGGCCAGCATGAGGAGGCAGGCGGCCACCAGGAGCTTGTCGGCGATGGGATCGAGCATCCGCCCGAGGGCCGAGCTCTGGTCGTAGGTCCGCGCCACGTAGCCGTCGAGATAATCGGTGATCGCCGCCAGGATGTAGACCGCCAGGGCGCCGAAGCGCGCGCCCGGCTCGGTGGGCCAGTACAGCAGCGCGACGACGACCGGCACCGCCACGAGCCGCCCGTAGGTCAGGCAGTTCGCGAGCGTCCAGGCTGGCGACCGGCGGCGGGTGAGGACGGGATTCATCGCAGGCGTGAAACCATGTGCGGCGGTGGGGGTCAACCGCCCGGACGCGCCGATCTCGTCACGCATGGGTGTGAAAGAAGTCGTAGACGGCGCGGGCCGTAGCGGCGTTGACCCCCGGGGTCTTCGCCAGGTCCTCGAACGCCGCGCGCTGGATCGCCTTCACGGTGCCGAAGTGGTGCAGCAGCGCGCGCTTGCGGCTGGGGCCGATTCCCGCGATCTCGTCGAGGGGGTTCTTCACCATCTCGCGCTTGCGCTTGGCCCGGTGGCTGCCGATGGCGAAGCGGTGCGCCTCGTCGCGCAGGCGCTGGACGAAGTAGAGGGTCGGGTCGCGCGGCGGCAGCTTGAAGGGGGGGCGGCCGGGCACGAAGAACGTCTCGCGCCCCGCGTCGCGGTCCCGGCCCTTGGCGATGCCCACCAGGGCGACCTCGGTGACGCCGATCTCCTCCAGGGCGGTGCGGGCGGCGTCCAGCTGCCCCTTGCCGCCGTCGATGAGCACGAGGTCGGGCCAGGCCGGCAGGGTGTCGCTCTCCGGGGGCGCCTCCGGGACGGGGACCTCGGCGCCGCCTTCGCTGGCGGCGATCGCGGCCTCCCGGGCGGTGCGCGGGTTCTCCTTGACGAGGCGCTTGAAGCGCCGCTGCAGCACCTCGCGCATCATCCCGTAATCGTCGCCCGGGGTCAGTTCCTCCGACTTGATGTTGAAGGTGCGGTAATGCTGCTTGGCGAAGCCCGTCGGCCCGGCCACGATCATGCCGCCGACGGCATTCGTGCCCATGATGTGCGAGTTGTCGTAGACCTCGATCCGCCGGGGCGTGCCGGAAAGCCCGAACGACTGCCCGAGGGCGGCGAGCAGCTTGCCCTGGGAGGCGGTGTCGGCGAGGCGCCGGCCGAGGGCCTCCTTGGCATTGCGCTGCGCGTACTCGACGAGGTTCTTGCGCTCGCCCCGCTGGGGCTGATGGATCTCGACCCGGTACTCCGTGCGGCTCGACAGGGCGGCGGCCAGGAGCTCCGCATCCTCGATGGCGTGCGAGACCAGGACGCTGCGCGGCGCCGGCTTGTCGTCGTAGAACTGCCCGATGAACGAGGCCAGGACCTCGTCCGGCGTCATGGTGCGGTCGGCCTTGGGGAAGTAGGCGCGGTTGCCCCAGTTCTGGAAGTTGCGGAAGAAGAACACCTCGATGCAGAACTGGCCCGCCTGCTCGTCGAGGGCGAAGACGTCTGCCTCCTCGACGCCCTGGGTGTTCACCCCTTGCGTCCCCTGGATCGCCGACAGGGCCGCGATGCGGTCGCGGAACCGCGCCGCCCGCTCGAATTCCATCTTCTCCGAGGCGTCCTGCATCTCCTCGCGCATGCGGTCCTTCACGGCGTTCGACTTGCCCGCCAGGAAGCTCTTCGCGCTGTCGGCGAGCGCGCGATAATCGTCGAGGTCGATCTCGCCGGTGCAGGGGCCGGAGCAGCGCTTGATCTGGTAGAGCAGGCAGGGCCGGGTGCGGTTCTCGTAGTAGCTGTCCGTGCAGGTGCGCAGGAGGAAGGCGCGCTGCAGGGCGTTCACCGTACGGTTCACCGCCCAGACGCTGGCGAAGGGGCCGTAATAGCTGCCCTTCCGGCGCCGGGCGCCGCGATGCTTGATGATCTGCGGCGCTTCCGAATCCGCCGTGACGAGGATGTAGGGAAACGACTTGTCGTCCCGCATCAGCACGTTGAAGCGGGGCTTTAGCTGCTTGATGAGGTTGGCCTCGAGGAGCAGCGCCTCGGTCTCGGTGGCGGTGGTGACGAACTCCATCGCCGCCGTCTGCGAGATCATGCGGGCGATGCGGTTGGAATGCGCCTGGCCCCGGGCATAGGAGCCGACCCGCGCCTTCAGGTTCTTGGCCTTGCCGACGTAGAGGACGTCGCCCTTCTCGTCGAACATCCGGTAGACGCCGGGCGAGGTCGGCAGGGTCGTCCAGAACCGCCGGATCACCTCGGTGCCGGCCTTGACCGCGCCCTCCTCGAAATCGAAGTCGATCTCGGGGGCGTCGTCGGCCTGGGCGAGGTCCTGCGCCTCCTCGGAGGCGTCCTCCCGGAAGCCGTCCTGCGGGAAGCCGTCCTGATCGTCGAAGCCGTCAGGCGGCAGATCGTTCGAGGCTGGGTCTTTCGCGGGCGCGCGGCTCATGCCGCTGACTTAAGCCTCGGGGGAAGGCGAGGGAAGGGGCGACGGAGGAGGCGCGCCGGGCGACCCGGCCCCGTCGCCTCAATCGAACAGCGCGTCGATGTCGCCCTGGTCGACGTGGCCGATATCGTCGGCGAGCTTCGGCCCGTTGAGGAGCGAGCTCTCGTCGTCGATGTCCACCTTGGCGGGATGGGCGCCCAGCAGCTCGCTGAAGGTGTCGAGGCCGCCCCAGGCCTCGATCATCCGGTCGAGGTGTTCCTCGATGAACTTCAGCACGCCCACGATCTTGTTGATGCGCTGGCCGGTGAGGTCCTGAAAGTTGCAGGCTTCGAAGGCGACCACGACGCGGTCGAGGATCGCGTCGATGTTCTCGCGTCCCGCCATGGTGGTGGTCATGGCGCGCAGCATGCTGGCGTTGGTCTCAATCTCCTCGATCGCGCCCAGGATCGTGCTGGTGGCGCGCTCAGTGGAGTCGACGACGGCATCGAGCTCGCCCGCCACGCGGCGCATGCCCTTGCCGGTGTTCTCGGAACGGTAGAGCGTCGCGATCTCCTGCTTGGTGCGGGTGATCGCATCCTTCATGATGTCGAGCTCGGAGCGCATGGCGAAGGCTTCGTTCAGCTCCTTCCGGCACGCCTCGATGGTCTCCACCGTGCTGGTCTGCGTGACCTTGCGCAGGTCCTGGATCGCGGACAGGATCTCGTCCAGGCGCTTGTTGTTCAAGGTGACCGCCTCCGACGAGACGGCGGATTCCATCGCCACGGGGGCGCTCGCGAGGCCGAGACTGTCTTCGATGCGGTAACGTTTGAGAGTCATCGGTCGCGATCAGCCAACAAGAGTGAAGCCGGGTCATCCTGCGCCCAACTGATTGCGATTTCTTGAACGTCACAACTCATCGGCAACCTTTACGGCGCGTTCACGCTGAATCCATTCCCCTGTTCGCCGCCGCGTCGGCCTGAACGATTCACCATGTTCCTTCACCGGGTGTCCGCCCCGGACCGCGATCCTGGCCCCATGTCGCACCCCTGAGCGGGGTCGATCGGGCTTGGAGCGTTGACGAGCATGCGGTTCGATTGGTGCGTGGCCATCGCCTGCCTGACGGCGGGATTGGCGGGGCAGGGGAGTGGGGCGCAGGCGCAGGACGCGCCGCGGCCGGGCGCCTATGGCGGCGGCTTCCTCGAACTCCTGATGAGCGATCGGCCGGGCGCGCAGGCGCCTCGGGCCATGGCGGAGCGCCCGATCCCCGGCCGGCGCCTGCCGGAGGAGCGCGCGGAGGCGCGCGCGCCGGCGGCCTATGCCGCAGCCGTGCCGCGCCAGCTGCATTCGGGCGATCGGGTTCCCCCGGAGCCGGAATGGGAGCCGCAGGCGCAGATCGCGCCGCAGCGCGTCCCGGTCCGCCTCGCCGCCCTGCCGACGGCGCCGGCGCGGGAACCGGCGGTCGAGAGCATCGCCCGTGCCCCGGATGCCCGCTACGCGCGGCAGGTGGTCGCCTTCGACGGGCCGCAGCGTCCCGGCACCATCGTGGTCGATACGCCGGGGAAGGTTCTCTATCTGGTGCAGCCCGGGCACCAGGCGATCCGCTACGGCATCGGCGTCGGCCGACCGGGCTTCGCCTGGTCGGGCCTGAAGACGATCAGCCAGAAGCGGGAATGGCCGGACTGGACGCCGCCCCAGGAGATGATCCGCCGCCGTCCGGACCTGCCGCGCCACATGGCCGGCGGCCCCGGTAATCCGCTCGGCGCCCGGGCTCTCTATCTCGGCTCGTCGCTCTATCGGATCCACGGCACCAACGAGCCGCACACGATCGGGCAGAACGTCTCGTCCGGCTGCATCCGCATGATGAACGAGGATGTCATCGATCTCTACGAGCGCACGCCGGTCGGCACGCGCGTCGAGGTCCTCTGAAGTCCGAGCCCCGAAGATCCGAGCCCCGAAGATCTGACCCCTGGAGAAGACCTGATCCCTGAAACGGAAGAGCCGGCGCCTGTTCGAGGCGCCGGCTCTTCGTCATCCTGGATCAGACCCAGTCGTCGTCCCCGCCGCCGCCGAGGTCGCCCCCGAAATCGCCGCCGGAATCCTCCGTGAAGGACGCATCCTGAAGGTCGTTGCCGCCGCCGAGGGCCGAGCCGAGATCCTCGTTGCCGCTGCCGCCGAAGAAGTTGTTCTCGGTGATGTTCGGGGTGCCGCCGAGACCGGCCGCCGCCGCGCTGCCGAGCTGGGAATGGCCGCCCGCGAAGGCGTTGGAGAGGGCGCTGCCGAGGAGCATGCCACCGGCGGCACCCGCCGCCATGGGCAGCGCCGTCGCCATGAAGCCGCCGCCGCGCGCCGGCGCCGCCTGCTGGCCGGCCCAAGGGCCCCCCTGCTGCGGACCGCCATAGCCCGGCTGCTGTCCGTAGCCGGGCTGCGGCTGACCATAGCCCGGCTGCTGCGGCTGTCCGTAGCCTGGTTGGCCGCCCTGGTTGCCCCAGGCGCCGCCCTGGCGTGGCGGCTCGGGCTGGCGGGCGGAGGAGCCGCCGCCGAAGATGCTGGACAGGAAGCCGCCGCCGCCCTGGGGCTGCTGCTGGCCCGCACGGCGCAGCTGCTCCAGCTGCTCGTTCAGGCTCTTGATCGCCTCTTCCTGCACGTAGATGAGCTGCGCCATAGCGTAGGGCGCGTAGGGCTGTGCCCGGATCTTGTCGGCAATGAAGCGCTCGGCTTCCGCGTCACGGGGCTGGCTCGAAGCCTGCTCCAGGCGCTGGAAAATGCCGCCGATGACGTCGCGTTCTTCGCTGTTCATGGAGTCGTCCTCCTGGGGCAAGCCGGCGGGTGACCACCCGCACGGGCGGGTCAGAGATGGGGGTGCAGCCGGCCTTTGTCAGGGGTTCAACGCAAACTTTGCCGTCCCGGATGCATGCGCCGAACCCGAATCTGCGCAGAACGCGGAAAAGCCCGGCCTTGCGGACCGGGCTTTCCTGTCGAGGCGCGCCCCGTAGGGGACGCGACCGGAGCGGATCCTAGTAGGAGCCGAACTTGTAGTTCAGGCCGGCGCGGACGACGGCGAACTCGGTGTCGCGCACCTGGCGGCCGCCGCTGGCGAGCACGACGCCCGGGCTGGTGACGCTGACTTCCTGGCCGGCATTGTTGACGGCGAAGACACCGTTGTTGCGGTTGCCGCGGTCGAGGTTCACGTACAGACCTTCGATCTTCAGCGTSACGGCCGAGGACTTGAAGAAGTTCAGGAACGAGTCGGTGGGGAGCGCGTACTCGATACCGCCGCCGGCAGCCCAGCCGGTCTGGAAGTCGTCACGGCTGCCCGCCGGTGCCGTACACGAGGGTGCGGTCGAAGGCGTAGCCGAGGCGACCGCGGACGGTGCCGAAGTAGTCGAGGCCCGAGACGCCGGCCGGGTTGAACACCTGCTGGGCGGCCAGCGGGCCGGTGGCCGAGAAGCGGTTCCGCTCACGACCGAAGTCGACGTACTGGGCGTCGGCCTCGACACCGATCACGACACCGGAGCCCGGGGTGAACTGGTAGTTGTAGCCGACCTGACCACCGCCGACGAAGCCGTCGTTGCTCTGGCCGTTGCTGAAGGCGATGGCGGCGGTGGTGCCCGGCAGGACCAGGGTGCTGGCGCCGTTCACGCCGATGACGGTCGGCTGGTTGTTGCTGGAAGCGTCGAAGCCGTAACCGGCGTTGAAACCGGCGTAGAAGCCGGTCCAGGTGAACACCGGCACCGGCACGAACACCGGCGGGGGAGCCTGACGACGCGGGAGGTCGGCGGCGAAGGCGGAGCCGGCGATCGCGATGCCGGCGAGCGCGGTGGCGCTGCGAAGGAAGGATTTCATGATCTGGTCCTCTAACCGTTACGCACCGGCGCCACTCTTACGGGTGGCGTCCGCTGCAGTTCCCCGTCTTTAAGCCAGCAGCGTGCGAGAAGCTGTTGCGTTACGATCACGCCAGCCGCAGCGAACGCGGCCCCTTTGTGGCGGTACTCGTCTCATTCTCACCCACTCCGTGAACACCGAACGCGCATCAATGGCCAAGGTTCGCGTACGGCCACGCTTTTTTCCTCACCCCTCTTTGACAAATTGTCGCAGGGGCTGGGCAGCCTATGGGGACAGCGCGATCGCGGAGATCAGGCGGCCATAATCCCCTTCGCCGCGATGGGTGGTCCGGCGATAGCTGTAGAATCGGTCGGGATCCGCGTAGGTGCAGCACCCGAGATCGCTCGCCCGGGTGACCCCAGCCTGCGCGAGGCGCGCCAGGATGAAGCCCGGCAGGTCGAACTGAGCATGAGCCTCCCGTGCTCCGGGACCGAGGAAGCGCTCGAAGCCGGGGGCGTCCGCCCGGAATCGCGCGATGAAGTCGGGCCCGACCTCGTAGGAGGCCTGCGCGATCGTCGGGCCGAGGACCGCGACGATGCGGTCGCGCGCGGCGCCGAGGCCCTCCATCGCCGCGAGGGTCCGGTCGATCACGCCGCCCAGGGCGCCCTTCCAGCCCGCATGCGCCGCCCCCACGACGCGGTTCTCCGGATCGGCGAACAGGATCGGCCCGCAATCGGCCGTGGCGATCCCGAGGGCGAGGCCGGGGACCCGTGTCACCATCCCGTCGGCCTTGGGGCGATCGGCCAGGGCGATCGGACCCTCCACCACCACCACGTCGGGCGAGTGGACCTGGTACAGGCTGACGAGGGCGTCCGCCGGGACGTCCAGGTGACGGCTCATGCGGCGGCGGTTCTCGCCCACGTGGTCGGGCGCATCGTTCGAGCCGATGCCGCCGTTGAGCGCGGCGTAGATGCCCTCCGAGACGCCGCCGCGCCGGGTGAAGAAGGCGTGCCGAATGCCCGGGAGGCCGGCGAGATGCGGGGACTCGAGAGCTTCGGGATGTTCGCGCGTCATAGGCACTGCGATCCTTGAGGAGGACGTCGTTTCTGGACAGGGACTGCGTGGGCACGGCCTTCGCGACGGCGAGGTCTGCGTGCGGGGCCTCGAGAGACCCCGGCGACACCCTGACGTCGCGGCTCTTTACGGTTCGTTAAGCATGTTTTGATCGGATGCGTCTCAAGAGTCGAGGATCAGCCGATGTCCGAAGCAGCCCGTCACCCCGCCCCGTACGAAACGGCAACCCGTCCGCAGCCCGGTCCGCTGCGCGATTGGCTGGCGGCGATGAAAGCCGCGACCCATCCGGCGGGCGCCGAGCCGCAGCCGACCGTCGCTCCAGCCCCGCTGGCGGACGAGGCCCGGGCCGCCGAGCCGACCAAGACCTGGACGCCGCGGGTCGTGACGCCGGCCCCCGCCCCGGCGGAGGCCGCCGAGGGCGACCTCTCGGACCTCATGGCCGAGAACATCATGCTGAAGGCCAAGCTCAAGGTCGAGAACGACCGCTACGACGCGCTCCAGGGCGTCATCGCCCGCGAGCTGCGCAACCTGCGCGCCCATGTCGAAGCCGAGATGCAGGAGTTCGAAGAGGCGCGCCGCGAGCGCGACCGGCTCAGCGCGTCCCAGGGCGAACTCGAGAAGGAGGTCCGCGACCTCCGGGCCAGGAGCGCGGACGAGGCCGCGCAGCTCTCAGAGATGCGCAGCGAGCGCGACCTCTGGGCCGCCCGGGCCGAGGCGCTGGCGCAGCCCATCTTCCAGAAGCGCAACGGCCTCTGAGGCCTGCGCCCCCGACGCCCTCACCCTGAAACAGCGAAGGGCCGCCCCGTGAGGGGCGGCCCTTCCATTGCCGAACCGCTCTTGTCCGGCCGGAACTCTCACGTTCGCGTCGAGCGCTAGAAGGCTGCGCCGGAGGCGACGGTCCAGGTCCGGGTGGCCGGGGTGAGCGGCTGATGACAATGAGACACTGGATCACCTCCTTTCGTTCGTTGCGGGTGAGCCGAAGTTAGTCAGCCCCTTTCGGTTTGAAAAGGCCTGCGCCCGCGCCCATCCGCCGCTCCCTTGGTGAGCGTCCCCGAAGCCGCAGGGGGCGGCTGGCCTCGGCCCCGACGGCGGTCTAAAGGTTCCGGCCTTCCCCTCGCGCGGCGCGGCACCGACCTCGTGTCCGCGCCCACCGGCCACGGACCCGCTCCCCTCCATGTCCACAGCCCTGCGGATGCCGGCGCCCGACGAGGCGGCGCTCGACCCGGACGCCATGCGCCAGCCCTTGCCCGACGCCTGGTACTGCGTCGGCCGGTCCGAGTCCCTGAAGGCGGGATCCCTGCGCGCCGTGGAGCTCAACGGCGAGCAGATCGTCCTGGGCCGCGAGGCCTCCGGCGCCCCCTTCGCCCTGCGCGACCGCTGTCCCCATCGCGGCATGGCCCTGTCGAAGGGCCGCTTCGACGGCGGCGAACTGACCTGTCCGTTCCACGGCTGGCGCTTCGGCACCGACGGGCGCTGTCGCGACGTGCCGACCCTCTCGGCCTCGGACACGGCCGATTTCACGCGCATCGCGGTGCAGCGCTTTCCCATCAGCGAGAGCGCGGGCTTCGCCTGGGTCAATCCGTATCTCGGGCCGGAGACCGGCTCGCCCCCGGCGGCGCTGCCGGACCTCGGCTTCACGGCGGCCGGCTCCCTGGTGGTCGAACTCGTGGTCGAGGCCTCCTTCGACCTGACGACGCTCAGTCTCGTCGATCCCGGCCACGTCGCCTTCGTGCACGATTCCTGGTGGTTCCGGCCCTCGAAGGAGCTGAGGGAGAAGGTGAAGACCTTCACGCCGACCCCGCACGGCTTCACCATGACGAGCCACGCCACCTCGACGAGCTCGCCGGTCTACCGGCTCCTGGGCGGCGTGCCCGCGGTGGAGATCGAGTTCCGCCTGCCGGGGGTGCGGCTGGAGCGGATCGAGGCCGGGACGAAGCGGGTGGCGAACTACACCTTCGCCACGCCCCTGACCCAGAACCGGACGATGCTCACCAACGCCCTCTACTGGAACATGCCGGCGCTGAATCTCCTCAAGCCCGTGGCGCGGCCGCTGATGCGCCAGTTCCTCACCCAGGACCAGCAGGTGCTCCAGCACGCCCAGGCCGGCCTCGACCGCAAGCCGACCATGGTGCTGTTCGGCCAGGGCGACCTGCCGTCGCAATGGTACTTCCGCCTCAAGCGCGAGGCCCTGCAGGCGGCCCGGGAGGGGCGGCCCTTCGCCAATCCCCTGGCCACGCAGGAGCTGCGCTGGCGCTCGTGATCGGCCGGCACCCGCGCATCGACCTGCGATGCGTGGCCGCGGCGCTTGATCGGCGCGCCGCAGCCGCCATCTCGGATCCATGAAACGGCACAGTCTGATCAAGGCGTTGAGCGCCGCCACGGTGATGACGCTCGGCGGGGTCGGCTATGCCGCCCACAAGCGCGGGCGCAATCCCTACTATCGCGGGCCGCGCAGCGACCATTTCGACGGGGTCCGCTTCCACAGCCCGGACCAGCCGCCGGACAAGACGCTGGCCGACATCGCCCGCTGGCGCTCCCGGCGCGGGGTCGACAGCCCCCTGCGCCAGGCCTGGCCGGCCTTCCACCCAAGCCCCTACGCCGCCGAGGTGCCGCCGGAGCGGGTCTCGGGCCTGCGCGTCACCCTGATCGGGCATGCGAGCTACCTGTTCCAGGTCGCCGGCCGCAACATCCTGGTGGATCCCGTCTATGCCCGCCGGGCGAGCCCGGTGGCATTCGCCGGCCCCAAGCGGGTGAACCCGCCGGGGATCGCCTTCGCCGACCTGCCCCCGATCGACGCGGTGCTGATCACCCACAACCACTACGACCATCTCGACGGGGCGACGGTCGCGCGGATCTGGCAGGCGCATCAGCCACTGGTCCTGGCGCCGCTCGGCAACGAGGCGATCCTGCGCGCCTACGACGACACCATGCACGTGGAGACCCGCGACTGGGGCGAGTCGGTGGATCTCGGCGGCGGCCTGACCCTCCACGTCACCCCCGCCCATCACTGGTCGGCCCGCGGCCTCAACGACCGGCGCATGGCCCTGTGGTGCTCCTTCGTCCTCACGACCCCGGCGGGCGTGCACTACCACTCGGGCGACACGGGCCTCCGCGACGGGGCGACCTTCCGGGAAGCCCGCGCCCGCTTCGGGCCGCCGCGCCTCGCCACCCTGCCGATCGGGGCCTACGAGCCGCGCTGGTTCATGAAGGACCAGCACATGGACCCGGGCGAGGCCGTCGAGGCGGGGCTGCTCCTCGGGGCCGACCAGATGCTCGGCCACCACTGGGGGACCTTCCAGCTCACCGACGAGGGCATCGAGCAGCCGGTGGACGCCTTGGCGGAAGCCTGCGCCGCGCAGGGCCTCGCCCCGGAGCGCTTCCTCGCCATGCGGCCGGGCCAGGTCTGGGAAGCCTGACGCGGTCCGGGGCCACCGACGCGGCTGGGCACCCCGTCACGGCGATTCATCCGGGGCCCGCCTTCGGCGCCTCGCGGAGACGAAGGCCGCCGGCCATCCCGTGACGGGCGCCCCACCAGCCGGCCCGGTCCACAGGCGCAACGCACCCCGGGGCAGGTCCGGGACCCTCCGGCGCCGCCGGGCCGCGTCTGCGGTCCGGGCGGCGACCCGACCTACAGAATGAACCGGCTCAGATCCGCGTTCGCCGCCAGGCTCTCCACCCGCGACCGGACGTAGGCGGCGTCGATCGGCACGGTCTCGCCCGACCGGTCGGTGGCCGTGAAGGAGATCTCGTCGATGACGCGCTCCAGCACGGTCTGGAGCCGGCGGGCCCCGATGTTCTCCACCGAGTTGTTCACGTCCACGGCGACGCGGGCCAGGGCGTCCACCGCGTCCTCGCTGAATTCGAGGGTGACGCCCTCGGTCTGCATCAGCGCCACGGTCTGCTTCAGCAGGCTCGCCTCCGTCGAGGTCAGGATCTGGCGGAAATCCTCGACGGTGAGCGGCTGCAGCTCGACGCGGATCGGCAGGCGGCCCTGCAGCTCCGGCAGCAGGTCGGAGGGCTTCGAGACGTGGAAGGCGCCGCTGGCGATGAACAGGATGTGGTCGGTCTTCACCGGCCCGTGCTTCGTCGCCACGGTGGTGCCTTCGATCAGGGGCAGCAGATCGCGCTGCACGCCCTCGCGCGAGACGTCGGCCGAGGACCGGCCCTCGCGGGCGCAGATCTTGTCGATCTCGTCGAGGAAGACGATGCCGTTGTCCTCGACCTCGCGGATCGCCTCCTGCGTCAGGGATTCGGCGTCGACCAGCTTGTCGGATTCCTCCGCCAGCAGGGGGGCGTAGGCGTCCGTCACCGTCATCCGGCGCGGCTTGCCCTTCTGGCCGCCGAGGGCCTTGCCGAGCATGTCGCCGAGATTGACCGCGCCCATGGACGCGCCCGGCATGCCGGGGATGTCGAACATCGGCAGGCCGCCCGGCGCCCCGCCGGAGAGCTCGAGTTCGACCTCCTTGTCGTCGAGCTCGCCCGCCCGCAGCTTCTTGCGGAAGCTGTCGCGGGTGGCCTGGCCCGCGGTCGGGCCCACCAGGGCGTCGAGGATGCGGGCTTCCGCCGCCGCCTCGGCCTTGGCCTTCACCGAGCGGCGCTTCTCCTCGCGCTTGAGGCCGATGCCGACCTCCACGAGGTCGCGCACGATCTGCTCCACGTCGCGGCCGACATAACCGACCTCGGTGAACTTGGTGGCCTCGATCTTGAGGAACGGCGCTCCGGCGAGGCGTGCGAGGCGGCGGGCGATCTCCGTCTTCCCGCAGCCCGTCGGCCCGATCATGAGGATGTTCTTCGGCGCGACCTCCTCGCGCAAGGGGCCGGTGAGCTGCTGCCGGCGCCAGCGGTTGCGCAGCGCGATGGCGACCGCGCGCTTGGCGTCGGCCTGCCCGACGATGAAGCGGTCGAGTTCCGAGACGATCTCGCGGGGAGAGAAGGTGGTCATCACGCTCCGATCGGATGCGGCAGCCGGGCTGCCAGGGGGCGGGGGAGGGCGCGCAGCAGGGCGGCGCGCAACGGGTGCCACCCGGCGCTGAGCGCCAGGATGAAGGCCCCGAGGGTGAGGAGGCTCAGCGGGATCGTGCTGCCGGCGAACCCGGCCTCCCGGACCAGGGAGCCGAGGGCGATCCCGGCATAGACGAGGCCCGAGACCAGCAGCGCGCGCCGGTCCACCGCGAGCGCGATGCCCGCGAGGCCGAGCACGATCGCCAGCACGCCGAGGGTCGCGGCCTGTCCGCCGCCGGCCGTCAGGGTGCCGAGGATCGGATGCACGATCAGGGGGGCGGCCAGGAGATGCAGCCAGAAGGCGATGTCGGTGCGCCGGGTGACGCGGGCCGGGTCGGACAGGTCGAAGCGCATCGCCAGGGCGAAGACGCCGAGGCCGGCGACGATGAACAGGGCGTTGCGCGCCGCCAGGGTCAGGTCCGGCGCCACGACGAGCAGGAGGCCGAGCAGCACGGCGCAGAGGGCGGCCGCGCCCGCCGCCACGGTGATCGGCACGGCGAAGCGCCGGTAATGCAGGGTCACCAGCCCGAGGGTCGCCAGCCCGCTGCCGATCAGCGGGCCTGGGCCCAGGCGGTCGGTCGCCATCAGGTCGAACAGGGTTGGCCAGCTCGCCCCTGTCGTCCCCGCGCCGGCGAGTCCGAAGGCCGCCGACGACTGCACCGCGAGGGCGAAGAGGACCAGCAGAACGATGCTGGGCAGAGCCATGCGGCGCCGGCGGGTGAAGAATTCGGCGAGCCCCCAGGCGAGGGCGGCGATCAGGGCGTAGCCGGGCGCCGGGCCGAGGGCCGACAGGCCGAAATGCGCGCAGGCGCCGAGGAACAGGAACAGCCCAAGTGTGACGAAGATGTCGGCGAAGCCCGAGACGAAGCGCAGGCGCTCGTCGTCGCGCGGCGCGTCGAGGCCGGTGTCCGGCCCCGGGTTCGCCCGCGCCAGGCGATCGAGGGAGGCGGCCTGGATCTCGGTGATGATGCCCTCGGCCACGGCGCGGCGGAGGTGGTCGGCGGTGATCACGACGGAACCTCGCGGTGGGTCGCCCCGCGCAGGGCGAGGGCGATGCCGCGTCGGGCGGGACAGGGGGCTGGGCGGCGCACGTCCCCGACTTAAGCGCGCCGCCCCGCCCTTTCCAGACGGTCCCGTGTCTCAGGCGGCGCGGATCGACCCCACGAAGTGCGTGACCTCGCCGTCGAGAGCGCTGGAGCGGCGGGCGAGCTCCGCCGCCGAGGCGAGAACCTGCGCCGCCCCGGCGCCCACCTCCACCGCCGCGCCCTGGACCTCGGCCATCGTCTCGGTGACGTCATGGGTGCCGCGGGCGGCGTCGCTGACGCTGCGGGCGATTTCCTGCGTGGCGACCTGCTGCTCCTCCACCGCCGCCGCGACGCCGAGGGCGATGCTGTGCACGCTGCCGATGGTCGTGCCGATCTCGCGGATCGCCTCGACGGTCTCGCGGGTGGCGGCCTGGATCATGCCGATCTGCGCCGTGATCTCGTCGGTGGCCTTGGCGGTCTGGGCCGCGAGGGTCTTCACCTCGGTGGCGACCACGGCGAAGCCCCGGCCCGCCTCGCCGGCCCGCGCCGCCTCGATCGTGGCGTTGAGCGCCAGCAGGTTGGTCTGGCCGGCGATGTTCGAGATCAGGGCGACGACGTCGCCGATGCGGGCGGCGCCCTCGGCAAGGGCCTCGACGCGGGCGTTGGTCTGGCGGCTGCTCTCGACGGCGTTGGCGGCCGCCGCCGAGGTCTGGCCGACCTGCTGCCCGATCTCGTTGGCGGTGGCGGCGAGTTCCTCCGTGGCGGCGGCCACGGCCTGGACGTTCTGCGCCGTCTCCTGGGCGGCGCGCATCACCGCGGCCGATTGCCGGTTGGTGCGCTCGGCCTGGGCCGACATCGAGCGGGCGGTCTCCTCCATGGCGGCGGCGGCATCGGAGAGGTCGCCCACGAGGGCGCCCACGCTGCCCTGGAAGCGGTCGGCCAGCTCGGTCCGATCGGTGCGGCGGCGGGTCGAGGCGAGCCCGGCAGCCTCGTCCTGCGTCGCCCGCAGGGTCTCGGCCTCCCGCATGGAGCGGGCGAAGACCTGCATGCTGGCCCAGATGGCGCCGATCTCGTCGCGCCCCGGCTTGACGGCCGGCAGGTCGAGCTGGCCCTCCGACAGGCGCCGGATCGCCGCGGCGACCCGGGCGAGGGGCGCGGCGATCTGCCGGTGCCCGATCAGGATGCCGAGCACGAGGCTCGCCAGGGTGCCGCCGGCCGCAAGGGCGATCAGCAGGGTCAGGCGGCTGTCGTAGAGGGCGTCGGTCGCGGCATCGATGGCGGTGACCTGGGCCTGGCCGCCGGCCACCAGGGCGTCGATGGAATCCTGGAAGGCCTGGCGGTTGGCGCGGTTGGCCTCGTTGAAGCCGAGATCCGCCGCCGCCTTCGGGGCGACCGCGGTTCCCGCCCGGGCGATCTCCTGGCGCAGGCTGGTGAAGGTGGCGGCCCCCTGCACGACCCGCTCGAACTGCGCGCGCTCCGCCTCGGGCACCCGCCGGCCCAGGGCGGCGAGGAGGTCGTTCATCGCCGTCAGGTTCTGCCGCATCCGGTCGGCGTATTTCTGCGCGTCGGCCGTGTCCTTGGCGGCGTAGACGCCGCGGGATTCGAGGACGACGTTGCTCACGAGCCGGTTGACGTTGGCCGCGTCGAGGGCCCGGCGGGCCGCCTGCCGGGACTCGACCATCGCGGCGTTGAAGGCCGAAAGGGTGCCGATCCCGACGCCCGCGACCACCAGGGCGATCGCCCCGCAGGCCAGGACGAACATCAGTATCTTCGCCTTGATCGTCATGTCCGAGATCCCGTCACGAGCTTTCATTCAAGCTCTTAAGCAGTGTCTCGAAAACTTCGGTTAACGGATCTGAGCTCGGTCAGCTTTCAGACGTTTCCAAGGTCTCGATCACGAGGCTGTCATTCGTGTAGACGCAGATCTCGGCGGCGATCCGCATGGCCCGGCGAACGATCTCTTCTGCGTCATGACTGCTGTCTTCGAGGGCGCGGGCAGCCGACAGGGCGTAGTTCCCGCCCGAGCCGATCGCCATCACGCCGCTTTCCGGCTCCAGCACGTCGCCCGCGCCCGAGAGCAGCAGGCTGACCTCCTTGTCGGCCACCAGCATCATCGCCTCCAGGCGGCGCAGGTAGCGGTCGGTGCGCCAGTCCTTGGTCAGCTCGACGCAGGCCCGGGTCAGCTGCCCCGGATACTGTTCGAGCTTGGCCTCCAGCCGCTCAAACAGCGTGAAGGCGTCGGCGGTGGCTCCCGCGAAGCCGCCGATCACCGTGCCCTTGGCCAGGCGCCGGACCTTGCGGGCATTGCCTTTGACGATGGTCTGGCCGAGGCTGACCTGCCCGTCGCCGCCGATCACCACCCGGCCGCCCTTGCGGACCATGAGGATCGTGGTGGCGTGCATCTGCGGCGGACCGCTCGCTTCGGAATGGGACAAGACAGGCTCCGGTTCGGGTGGGAGAACCGCTCACGTAGGTGCTCGCGGGGTTCGCTCCAAGCGCCGCCGGGGTCTCGGCCTATCCGGGATAGCGCGGAAAGGCCGGCAGCGCGTCGAACCGGCCGAACCATTCGGGCGCGTCCGCGACCTGGATGCGGATCGACGGGGGCAGGGCGTCGGGATCGTCCAGGGTCGCGGTGTGGAGGTCGACCTGGCCCGGGAAGACCGCCGCGTTGCGGTAGAACAGGTTGGTGCCGCAGGTCCCGCAGAATTCGCGGAGCACGCCGGGCGAGGATTCGTAGGCGGTCGGGGTGCCGGTGATCGTGATCCGCTCGTCCGGGAACAGCGCGAACCCCACCGCGGGTGCGCCCGAGGACCGCCGGCAATCGGTGTAGTGGCACAGGGCGCTGTGGCTCGGCTCGCCCGCGGCCACGTATTGGATGGCGCCGCAGCGGCATCGTCCGGTCAAGGCCATGCGAATCTCTCCCCCCCCCCCGCGCACGCCTTCGTTGTCCCCGAGGGGCCGGCAACGCGCAAGCCGCCGGGGGCCACGCAAGCCCCTCTAGACCACGACGGTGATCCGCTTCGCCGCCCGGGTCAGGCCGGTATAGAGCCAGCGCGCCCGGTGCTCGCGGAAGGCGAAGGACTCGTCGAACAGCACGACGTCGTCCCATTGCGAGCCCTGCGCCTTGTGGACCGTGAGGGCGTAGCCGTAGGTGAACTCGTCGGTCTCGCGCTTCAGGAAGGCCGGGATCTCCTCCTCGGAGCCCGACATCACGGCCTTGAGGACCTTGATGTCCACCGGGCGGCGGCGCAGGGCCGGGTCGTCCTCGGGCACGACGTCGAGGCGCACCGTGTCGGAGCGCGGTGACGAACGCTGCGCATGCACCGTCCAGGTGGAGCCGTTGAGGAGGCCCTTGGTCCGGTCGTTGCGCAGGCAGACGAGCTTCTCGCCCACCGCTGGCATCGGGTCGGTGTGGCCGGCGAGCTCCCGCAGGCGGTTGTTGTAGAGCCGCCGGGTCTTGTTCATGCCCACCAGCACCTGGTCGGCCTGCAGCACCACGGCCGGGTCGATGGACCGGCGCGAGACGATGCGGCTCTCGCCGTAGTCGCCGAGGGTGAGGCGCCCGCCCTCGCGTACCGTCATCGCCATGCGGACGATGGGGTCGTCGGCCGCCTGCCGGTGGACGTCGGTGAGCATCACGTCGGGCTCGGCTTCGGTGAAGAAGCCGCCCCCGCGTACCGGCGGCAGCTGCGCCGGGTCGCCGAGCACCAGCACCGGCCGGTCGAAGGAGAGGAGGTCGTTGCCAAGATCCGAATCGACCATCGAGCACTCGTCGATGACGATGAGCTCGGCCTTCGAGACCGGCCCGGTGCGGTTCAGGGTGAAGGCCGGGCCGCCTTCCTCGGTCTCCTTGGTGCGGTAGATCAGGCTGTGGATCGTCGCGGCGTCGTGGCAGCCCTTCTGGCGCATCACCGAGGCGGCCTTGCCCGTGAAGGCGCCGAACACCACCGTGCCCTCGACGTCGTCGGCGATGCGCCGGGCGAGGGTGGTCTTGCCGGTGCCGGCGTAGCCGAAGAGGCGGAAGACCTGCTGGCCGCCGGACTTGCGCCAGTCGGAAATCGCCTTCAGGGCCGCGTCCTGCTGCGGGGCGAAGCGGGTCGGCAGGGGGGCATCGGCCATCAGAGCACCGAGGGCCGCTGCAGGTCGAAGAGGTCGGTACCGCGCGCGGCGAACAGGTCCTCCAGGGCATCGCCCCCGGATTCCTGCGCGAAGGCGTACTCGGCCTCCGAGATCGGCACCGCCTGGAGGAAGGCCAGCGCCGCGTCTGCGGTGGCCGGTGCCTCCAGCCGGGCCTCGAACAGGGCCGGCGGCACGAACAGGACGTGCGCGAGGCTCGCCGAGAGGCCCGTGAGCAGGCCGGGAAAGACGATGCCGGGGGCCAGGAACCAGCGCCCGTCGATGACCTGGAAGGCGCAGGCCGCCACCATCCGCGCCACGTCCGGGTCGGTGCTCACACCCAGGATCTCGCAGCGCCCGGGGAATTCGACGCCGTCTTGGTAGAGCGGGTGGTTGGCCAGGGTCACCGTGGCGCAGGCGGTGAGGCCGGGGCGCGGGGCGTCGCGGCAGGTCAGGATGTCGACGTGGCTGCGACCCGTCTCGTCGGCGTGCCGGGCGACGGAGGGCACGCCGCCCAGGGCCGCCGCCAGCATGCGCGCCACCGCCCGGTTGGTCTCGGTGACGTCCGCCGGAGGGGCGGCCGGAGCGCTCACGGCCAGCGCACCGTGGGGGGCAGCGACGACAGGATCGAGGCGACGTTGCCGCCGGTCTTCAGGCCGAAGATCGTGCCGCGGTCGTAGAGCAGGTTGAATTCCACGTAGCGTCCGCGCCGGACCTGCTGCTCCAGCCGGTCCTCCTCGGTCCAGGGCGTGGCCAGGTTGGCGCGCACGATGGCCGGGTAGGCCTTGAGGAAGGCCCCGCCCACGTCGCGGGTGAAGGCGAGATCGGCCTTGGGGTCGCCGGTCCAGTGATAGTCGTAGAAGATTCCGCCGATGCCGCGCGGCTCGTTGCGGTGCTTGAGGTGGAAGTACTCCTCGCACCAGGCCTTGTAGCGGGCGTAGTCGGCGGCGGGCGCGTGGGCGTCGCAGGCCTCCCGCATGGCCGCGTGGAAGGTCAGGGAATCCGGGTCGTCCTGGGTGCGGCGCCGGTCGAGCACGGGGGTCAGGTCGGCGCCGCCGCCGAACCACGTCTTCGTGGTCACCACGAAGCGGGTGTTCATGTGCACGGTCGGCACGTTCGGGTTCCAGGGATGCGCGATCAGCGAGATCCCGGTGGCGAAGAAGCGCGGGTCCTCGGCCGCCCCCGGCATCTGGGCGCGGAACTCCGGGGCGAACTCGCCGTGCACGGCCGAGACGTGGACGCCCGCCTTCTCGAAGACCCGGCCCTTGATCATCGCCATGGTGCCGCCGCCGCCGGGCGCGCCGGTGTGGTCGGTGCGCTGCCAGGGCGTCTTCACGAAGGTGCCGGGCTCGGCCGGGGCGTCAGGATGGAACGGCCCAGTCGCCTCCGCCTCGAGGGTTTCGAAAGCGGCGACGATCCGGTCGCGCAGGGTGGTGAACCAGGCCGTCGCCTCGGCCTTCACGGCGTCGCGCTCGGCCTCGGGCAGCGGGGGGACGGAGGATTCGGGCATGGTCATGCCGGGGGATGTCCCATCCCGCCGCCCGGCCGTCAATTCGCCGGGCGGCGGTCGGGGCGCGGCGCTCAATCCTTGACGGACATCAGCAGCCGCTCGGTCTTGGCGTCCTCGATCCGGTTGACCATGCGCCGGCCCTCGTGGACGTCGCGGATGGTCTTGGTAGCGGTGATGCAGGACTGCACGAGCATGATCGTGCCCATGGCGAGGTAGCCCTTGATCCAGATGTCGATGGGCATGAACAGGATACCGAGGCCCACCATGGCGGCGGAGCCGAGGAACGAGGCGTAGGTGAAGGCGACCCAGGCGCCGGAATGCTGCGTGGTCTCGTTGGTCATGGGGATTTTCCTCGGGTTGGGGTGATTTCGGAAGGTGGGCCTGGCGATGAAGCTCGCCGCGCATTCCCTCTCCCCCTTGCGGGAGAGGGTGGCCCGCGAAGCGGGTCGGGCCGGGACGAAGTCCCGCGAGAGGGGAGCGCGCTGTTCGGAGAGGTCGTCCCCTCTCCCGCCTGCTCCGCAGAGGGGGGAGGGGCCCGCTTGCGCAGCCGCAGCGCGGCAATCAGGCGGCCGGCTGGCGGGGCGCCTCGGCCCGGGCGCGCAGGCGGTCGAGGATCGCGGACGGGGCCGGGCGGGAGCTCGGGCCGAAGCCGGCGCGCGCCATCCGCTCGGCGAGGTCGGCGCCGGGCTCGGCCTCGCGCAGGGCCGCCTCGGTGTCGTCGGCCTCGGCCTGGAGACTGCGCAGGCGCGCCAGCGTCGCCTCGGCTTCCTTGAGGGTGGCCCGGTCCTGCGGCGCCGGGCTCACCCGCAGGCGGCGGGCCGTCTCGGCCGCGGCGGCGAGGCGCCGGCCCCGTTCGAGGTCCGCCTGGCGCCGGGTGGCGTCGGCGACCGCCGCGCGGATGCGGACGAGTTCGGCGGCGAAGCGGCCGCGGGCGGCGCGGATGGCGTCGCGCTCGGCCTCCAGTTCGGCGATCGCCTCGGCGGCCTCCGACGCCAGGTCATCGCGCCCGGACTGGAGTGCCGCCACGGCGCGGGTCTCGAGGTCGGTGGCGCGGGCCTCGACCTCGGCGAGGCGGCGCTCCTCGGCCCGGTCGCCGGCCACCGAAGCCGCCAGCGCCTGGCGGCTTCGCTCCAGGGCGGCGCGGGTCTCGCGGATCTGCTGGTCGAGGATGAGGAGGGCGTTGCGGTCGAACAGGTCTTCTTCGGCGCGGGCGGCGGCGCCGCGGGCGAGGGTGCGAAACAGTCTGAGCATCGTCGGGCTCCGGGTGGGTGGTTGCGGTTCACCCCCCGGTTGTCGCATGGTTTGAACACTGTTCAAGTGCGCGATTGCACAGCGTTCAATCCGACCGTGGGAAGCCGCCGGTCTGGCGCAGGGCCTCGCCCGGGATCATCGCGGCGCAGACCGCGACGTTCAGCGAGCGCAGGTCGGCCCGGATCGGCACCACCACCCGGGCATCCGCCGTGGCGTGGACGGCCTCGGGTACGCCGGCCGATTCCCGGCCCATCAGCAGGCAGTCGCCGTCCCGGTAGGCGAAGTCGGTGTAGGGCAGGGCGCCCTGCGTGGTGGCGAGGACGAGGCGGATGGTCTCCGCCCGGCGCCACTCCGAGAACGCGTCCCAGGAGCGGTGGCGGGTGACGGCGACGCGGTCGAGGTAGTCGAGGCCCGCGCGGCGAAGGTGCCGGTCGGAGACGTCGAAGCCGGCGGGCTCGATGATCTCGACGGCGGCTCCGAGGCAGGCGGCGAGACGCAGGAGGGTGCCGGTGTTCTGCGGGATGTCGGGCTGGTAGAGGGCGAGGCGGAGCATCGGCGGCGTCTCAGGATGGGGGCGGGCGGGTCCGTGCGGCATCGCCCCCCGGTTGGCAGGCGGTCAAGGCGGCATAGTTAAGCGTGCGCTGCAGCAACCGGATGGTCTCATGTTTCTCGATTGGCTCGAGCGCCGGATCGACACCTTCGCGCCGTTCGACGACGGCCGCATGCCGCCGAAATCCGTCCTCGGCTTCGCGGGCTTCTACCTCCGGCCGATCCGCGGCGCCCTGGCGATCCTGTTCGTGGTGGCGGTGCTGGCCGGGTCGGTGGAGGCCTCCCTCTACCTGCTCATGGGCTGGTTCATCGACCTCCTGAACAAGGCCGACCGCGCCACCCTGTGGCAGGAGCACGGCACCGGCCTGATGCTGGCGGCCGGCCTCCTGCTGGTGGTGCGCCCCATCACGATCTGGCTGCACGAGATCCTCTCGAACCAGCTCATCGTGCCGCAGGCGACGAACCAGATCCGCTGGCGCACGCACCTCTACACCCTCGGTCACTCGCTCTCGTACTTCCAGGCGGATTTCGCCGGGCGCCTCGCCAACCGGGTGGTGCAGGTGGGCCCGGCGGTACGCGAACTCGCCGTCGTCTTCATCGACACGCTGCTCTACGTCGCAATCTACGCGGTCACGGCGGTCGGCCTGTTCGGCTCGATCTCCCTGTGGCTCGCCCTGCCGGTGGTGCTCTGGATCGCGGCCTACGCCGCCCTGACCCGCTGGTTCGTGCCCCGGGCCCGGTCCCGCTCGCTGCTCACCGCCGACACCCGCTCGGCCCTGATCGGGCGCATCGTCGACAGCTACACCAACATCCTGACGGTGAAGCTCTTCGCCCGCGACCGCGAGGAGCGTGCGGCGGTGCGCGACGCCGTCGACGTCCACACCAAAGCCTACCTGCACCAGTTCCGCCTGCTGAGCAGCACCACGACCCTGCTCGGCCTCCTCAACAGCCTGCTGATCCTCGCCACCGCCGGCGTCTGCGTGATCCTGTGGCAGCGCGGCGGCATGACCACCGGCGAGGCCTCGGCTGGGCTCGCCCTGGTCCTGCGCCTGATGGCGATGTCGGGCTGGGTGATGCAGACCGTGCGGGGCATCTTCGAGAATGTCGGCGTCATCCAGGAGAGCATGCAGACGATCGCCCGTCCGCACGCCATCACCGACCGGCCCGATGCCGGGACCCTGGCGGTGACGGGCGGCGACATCCGCTTCGAGAACGTCAGCTTCCATTACGGCCGCGACGACGCCGCGATCATCGAGGGCCTGAACCTGCACATCCGGCCGGGCGAGAAGGTCGGCCTCGTCGGCGTCAGCGGCGCCGGCAAGACCACGATCACCGCCCTCCTGCTGCGCCTGCACGACCTCGAAAGCGGGCGTATCCTGGTGGACGGCCAGGACATCGCCGGCGTAACCCAGGGGTCCCTGCGCAGCGCCGTCGCCATGGTGACCCAGGACACCTCGCTGCTGCACCGCTCCATCCGCGACAACATCGCGTATGGCCGCCCCGACGCCACCCAGGCCGAGGTCGAGCGCGCCGCGCGGCTGGCTCAGGCCGACACGTTCATCCGCGATCTCGTCGACCACAAGGGCCGCACCGGCTACGACGCCCAGGTGGGCGAGCGCGGCGTGAAGCTCTCGGGCGGCCAGCGCCAGCGCATCGCCATCGCGCGGGTGATCCTCAAGGATGCGCCGATCCTGATCCTCGACGAGGCGACTTCGGCCCTCGATTCGCAGGTGGAGGCGGCGATCCAGGAGAGCCTCGACACCCTAATGGAGGGCAAGACGGTGCTGGCCATCGCCCACCGGCTCTCGACCATCGCGGCCCTCGACCGCCTCATCGTCCTCGATTCCGGACGGGTCATCGAGGAGGGCACCCATGCCGAGCTGATCGCCGGTGGGGGACTCTATGCGCGCCTGTGGCAGCGCCAGTCCGGCGGCTTCCTCGCCGACGGCCTGGCCGCGCAGCCCTACGAGGCGGCCGCCGAGTAGGGGGGCTCGCCGGCAGACGGTGTCCAGTTCCGGGACATCCGTGCTGCACCGCACACGGGCGGTGCTGGCTTTGCCGGAGCCTTGGGCAGGGGGCGTTGGGCGGGTTTGGCGTCAGGCCGAAGAAACCCAGCGTCAAGAGGGATTTAGGATCGGTTTGCCCAGGGCTTAGGCAATCCCTGCCCTTTTCATGTCCATCCTGCATAGCAGACCGGCCGCCTCAGCCCTCGTGCTGCGCTGCGGCGACGCCTACATCAGGGCCATGGCGATGGGGCGACAGACCCCGTGGCACGAACCGTTTCGGACCCAGACTCCCATGGTACACGCGATCCTCAACCACATCCGTTCCTCCTGGAAGGAGAACGCCTCGGCGCGCCAGATCGCCGATCTGACCGACCAGCAGTTCGCCGATATCGGCGGCGACCGCCTGGACAGCCGCCTGCTCGACAAGGCCCGCCGCCACCGGGTGCGCGAGACCGTGCAGTTCCACAAGTCGGTGGGTGTGTTCTCCTACCCGACCGCCTAAGATCACCGAGGCGCCCTGACCGACATCCCGTCGTCGGGGTGCCGGTGAATCAAGGGGCGCCGCTTGGAGCGAGGCAACCGGACTTCGGCCAAGCGCACGTGGACCCGTCGGAACGCGGGCAAGCGACGGAACGCCGTCGCGTCCCGTCTCCGGGCCGGCCTCGCGGCTATCCTCCTCTCCGCGACCCCGCGCGTGGCCCACGCGGCCGAGCCCGTCGTCATCACGGTCGATCCCCAGTCCGGCGCAGCCGCTCCGAAGCGCGCCGTCGGTCACGCCGTCGTCGCCACCCTGCCGGAAGCCCTGGCCCTGCGCCGCACTTGGCAGAAGGCTTGGCGCCGATCCGATCCGCGTCGCGCGATCGAGATCGCCTTCGCACCGGGCCTGCACCGTCTCGCCGAGCCTGTCCGGTTCGGTCCCGAGGATGGCGGCACGGCCGCCGCCCCCCTGGTGGTGCGCGGCAGCCCGGACGGCACCAGCCGCCTCGTCGGCTCCATTCCCCTGCAGTTCGCCCCCGGCGGCATTCCCGCCGATCTCCTCGCGCGCCTGCCCCCATCCGCCCGGGCCCAGGTCCGCGCCTATCGGCTGCCGGCGGCGGCCGGCCTCGAATCCCGTATCCAGGAACCCCGCACCCTCGCGCAGCGCGACGCCCGGGTGAACCTCGCCGTCTTCGACGGGGCCGGGGCGCTCTGGCCGGCGCGCTGGCCGAATGCCGGCTGGGCGAAGGTGGCGGCCGCCTCCGACGACGCGGCCGGCTTCACCACCTCGGACGGCCGCGCGGCCGGCTGGCGCGGCGAGCCCGACCTGTGGGCCGAGGGCTACTGGCACTGGGACTGGCTGTTCGAGACCTTTCCGGTGGTCGGCCTCGATGGAGCGGCCAAGCGCCTGACCCTCGGGGATCGGCCCTATGAGGGCATCGCCCGGGGCGCCCGCTACCGCATCGTCCACGCGCTCGCCGAACTCGATGCGCCCGGCGAATGGTGGCGGGACGTGGGCTGGGGCGTCCTCCTGGTCTGGCCGCGCGATCCCGCCGCCGCGCCGGAGGTGGCGGTGACCGACACCTTGCTGGCGGTGGAGGGCGCGTCGCACCTGCGTCTCGAAGGGCTGACCCTCGAACAGGCGCGCGGCGACCTCGTCCGGGTCGCGGACGCGACCGACGTCGTCCTGTCCGGCGTGAATCTGCGCCGGACCCCCGGCCGGGCCCTGTCGATCGCGCGCGCGACCGCCAGCGGCCTCGAGCGCAGCAACGTGGCGGAAACGGGTATCGGCGCCCTGCGCCTGTCGGGCGGGGACCGGGCCAGCCTGACCCCGGCCGGGCTCTTCGTGCGGGATTGCCGGATCCGCGACTACGCCCAGGTGGCACGGACCCAGAGCCCGGCGATCACCCTCGACGGCGTGGGCCAGGTGGTGGAGGGCAACTACATCCACGACACCGACGAGTACGCCATCCACTTGCGCGGCAACGACCACCGGGTCGCCTGGAACGAGATCGCCCGGGTCCTGTCCGGCTCGACGGACAGCGGCGCGATCTATTCCGGCCGGGACTGGACCGCCCGCGGCACGGTGATCGAGCACAACTACCTGCACGACATCCGCGCCGCGCCGGGCTTCGAGATCAAGGGCGTCTATCTCGACGACATGGCGAGCGGCGTCACCGTGCGGGACAACCTGTTCGTCCGGGTCGACCAGCCCGTCTTCCTCGGCGGCGGCCGCGATAACCGCGTCGTCGACAACCTGTTCGTGGACTCGAGCCCGGCCATTCACGTCGATGCCCGCGGCCGGACCTGGGCCCGGGACGCGATCGCCGACCCGCAATCGGAGCTGCGGGCGGCCTTCGCGGCGATGCCGGTCGGCTCCAAGCTCTGGCGCGCCCGCTATCCCGGCCTGGCCACGATCCTCCAGGACGATCCGGCGGCGGCGCGCAACAGCCTGACCGGGAACGTCTTCCTGGACAGCGACCCGTTCCGGTTCGCCGACGGCGCCCGGGCTGACGAGCAGGTCCGGTCCGGCAATCGTGGCCCGGACGGCCTGCGCCTGCCCGCCGACGCCCCCGCACAGGGTGCAGCGCGCTTCGGCACGGTGCTCGACGCGGCGGGCGCGGTGGTGCGGCAGGCGGATCTCACGCGGCTGGACCGCGACGCGCGGCTCGCCCCCTCTCCTCCGTCCCCGGCGGAACGATAGCCCCGAACCGCGGGCGGCCCCCGGTCGGTCTCCGGCCGGGACGCATCGGGGCCTGCGCGGCCGCGTTCGCCGCGGAGACATCGGTCGCGCGGGTCGATACGGTGGCGGACGCCCCATGATCGCGGCCCCGCTGCGCCTTCGGGTCGCGCGCGCCGGACCCCGGCGACCACGACGGCATCATCCTGCAATGCGAGGCGGTTCGGATCCGGCATGCGATACGGCGAGACGAAGACGGTGCTGGTCACCGGCGGGGCGGGCTTCCTGGGCTCCCACCTCTGCGAGCGCCTGCTGGAGCAGGGCCACGAGGTGCTCTGCGTCGACAACCTCTTCACCGGGTCCCGCGGCAACATCGCGTCGCTGCTCGACAATCCCCGCTTCGAGTTCATGCGCCACGACGTGACCTTTCCGCTCTACGTCGAGGTGGACGAGATCTACAATCTCGCCTGTCCCGCCTCGCCTGTGCACTACCAGTTCGATCCGGTGCAGACGGCCAAGACCAGCGTCATCGGGGCGATCAACATGCTGGGGCTGGCCAAGCGCCTGAAGATCAAGATCTTCCAGGCCTCGACCAGCGAGGTCTACGGCGACCCCGAGGTGCACCCGCAGCCGGAGGAGTATTGGGGCCGGGTCAACCCGATCGGGCATCGCTCCTGCTACGACGAGGGCAAGCGCTGCGCCGAGACGCTGTTCTTCGACTACCACCGACAGCACAAGCTCTCGATCAAGGTGGCGCGGATCTTCAACACCTACGGCCCGCGCATGCACCCGAACGACGGGCGGGTGGTGTCGAACCTCGTGGTCCAGGCCCTGCGCAACGAGGACATCACGCTCTACGGCGACGGCTCGCAGACCCGGGCCTTCTGCTACGTCGACGACCTCATCGACGGCGTCCTGCGCCTGATGGCGACCGGCCCCGCCGTGACGGGCCCGATCAACCTCGGCAATCCGGGCGAGTTCTCGATCCGCGCGCTCGCCGAGCTGGTGATCGCGCTGACGGGCTCGCGCTCGCGCATCGTCGCCCGCCCGCTGCCCGCCGACGATCCGCGCCAGCGCCGGCCCGACATCGCCCAGGCCAAGGCGCTCCTCGACTGGGAGCCGACCGTGTCGCTGCGCGAGGGGCTGATGCACACGATCGGCTATTTCGACCGGCACCTCGGCGCCGACACCCCCGCCTGACGGGGGTGTTCCGGCGCCTCAGTCGAGCGCCTCGGCCCCGGTGAGCACGAGGCCCACGAAGGGGCGCGGGCCGATGGCCGCGAGCGCCCGGTCGAGGGTGGAATAGCGGCTCTGTCCGTGCCGGACGGTGACGAGCACCGCCGTGACCCGGGGATCGGCCGCCAGGCGCTCGGCGATGGCGTCGGCCCCGATCAGGCCCACATGGATCACCACGAGGTCGTAAGCGTCCTGGGTGCCCAGGATGCTGTCGACGTAGTGGCGCAGGTCGCTGCGCGCGGTCTGGCCGTCCTGCGGGATGAGGGCGAGGCCCGAGCGGTGGCGCACCAGCACGTCGGAGAGGTCGGATCGGCCCGGAACCGGGGCCCCGCCCCGCCGGGGCGGCAGCCCGACCTCTCGGGTCACGGTGCCGTCGGCGGAGGCGTCGACCAGGAGGACGCGCTCGTTCTCCTGGGCGGCCGAGGCGGCGTAGTCGAGGGCGAGCATCGAGCGGCCGGCGACGTCGTCGGCGGAGGTGACCACGATCACGTGCGGGCGCTTGGCCGGCAGGTCGCGCCGCAGGCGGTTGCGCAGGCGGGTGATGGCGACCTCGTAGGGCCCGCTGCCCAGGCGGTCCGTCCCGTTGCGGGCCCCGCGCGGCAGGGTCGGCAGGAGCCCGAGGACGAGGCGCTGGGTCCGGGCTTCGAGGCGGGTGCGCGACCGGATGCGCCCGCTGAACTGCTCGGCCATCAGGCTGCCGCCGACCCCGAGGCCGAGGCCCGCCACGAGGGCGGCCGCGAGGACGAGGGCGGCGGGCGGCCCCTGGCGCCGGGTCGGCGGCAGGGCCGGCGAGATGATGCGCGAGGTGGAGGTGTCGAGCTGCTGCTGCTCCTGCAATTCGCGGGTGCGCACCAGGAAGGCCTCGTAGACCCCGCGCCGGGCCTCGACCTGGCGCTCCAGCTCGCGCAGCTTCACGAAGCTGTCGCCGACCTTCAGGGCCTCGGCCTTGCGCTTCTCCAGGGCCTGCGAGAGCTCGGTGACGTTGGCGAGGCTGGCGCGGTACTCGTTGCGGATGGCCGCGCCGATGCGCTTCACCTCGGCGTCGATCTGGTTGCGGGCGCTACGCACCTGCACGTCGGAGGCGTTCATCGCCGGGTGACGCTCGCCGAGGCTGAGGGCCGCGTCGGCGCGCTGGCGCTCGGCCTGGGCGAGCTGGCTCCGCAGCTGCCCGATGGTCTGCGACTGCAACACCTCCTGGATCGAGTCGAGCTTGGCCGGGTCGCCGCCGGCGGCGCCCTCGATCTGGCGCAGCTTCGCCTGCTGCTCGGCAGCCTTGGCACGGGCGGCGCCGAGCTGGTCGCTGAGCTGGCCGAGCTGCTGCTCACTGACGAGCTGGGTGCGCGTGCCCACGAGGTTGTTCTTTGTGCGGAAGGCCTGGGCCGCGGTCTCGGCCTGCTGGACGCCGTCGCGCAATTCGCCGAGGCGGCTGTTCAGCCCCTCCCGCGCCCGGCGGATCGCCTCGGAGCGGGTGCCGATCTCGGTGGCGAGATAGGTCTCGGCGATGCTCTGGGCGAGGCGGGCGGATTTCTCGCGGTCGTTGGACGAGACCGAGACGTCGACCGCGAAGCTGCGCTCCAGGCGCCGGGCCGACATCCGGTCGCGCAGGGCCCGCAGGGCGGTCAGGGCGGGGTCGGCCTCGGGCTCGGCGGGGCGCCCGAAGAGGTGCCCCACCCAGGCGCGGAAGCGGTCGAGGGCGCCGGGCTCCACGAAGTCCGGGTCGGTGGCGAGGTGCTGCGTGGCCACGACCTTGCGCAGGACGTCGTCCGACTGCAGCACCCGGAGCTGGCTGTCCACGAGGAGCAGGGTGGATTCGTTGGCCTGGCCCTGCGGGTTGGCCTCATCCTTCAGCACGGCGAGGCCGCGCGGGTCGATGAGGAGCTGGACCGTCGCGGCGTACTGGGCGGGCAGGGCGAGGTAGCCCGCCGCCAGGCCCAGGAGGACGAGGATCGGCAGGATCACGGTCGGCCAGCGGCGGCGCAGGATGCGGCCGACCTCGCCCATGTCCAGGAACCAGGGCAGCGACTCGCGCGACGGCTCGGTGCCGGCACCGAGGTGCTGCAGGATCGCAGGGGGGGCGCGTTCGATGACAGCCATGGACGCTTTCCGTTACGCAATCGGCGAGGGCTGGGGCCCGGGGCCGCCCGTGTCCCGCCCTGGGACACCGCGGTCCGCCGAGTCCCGGCCCGGTCGGTCGATCCGGCTGATTTCGGCACGTCGCGCGCCGAAGGCCGCCGGGTGGAGGGCGCGTTTCATGAAATGCGCCACGTGCTCGGGAGGCCGGCCTCGGGGGCGGGCGGGCGCGCAACCGGCGCGGGCGCCGGGGCGCGGGGATAGGCCGGCACGCGCCCGTCCGGCGGCAGCTGGACGCGGATGAAGGCGAGCAGGCCCGCGAGCGCCAGGACGTTGACGTTCCAGTCCTGGAAGATCCCCGGCGTCGTCATGCCGTTGAGCACCAGCATCAGCACGGAGGCGGCCACGAAGCGGCGCCCGCCGAGGTCGAGCTTCATGCCCCAGGACAGGGTGGTGAGCAGGACCACGAGGGCGAAGCCGAGGCCGATCAGCCCAGTGCCGGCCCAGGCGCTGAGGAACATGTTGTGCGAGCTGGTGATGAAGACGTCCTCCCGCCCCAGGGTCTCGGCCAGGGCGGTGGTGGGGATCAGGAGCTGAATGAAGCGGTCGCCCGCCGAGAAGCCCGATCCGGCCAGCCGGTCCTGGGTCGCCGCGATGAAGGTCGGCCAGAAGGTCGAGCGCCCGGTGCCGTTGGCGAGCTCGATGGCGGGCTTCTGCAGGAGGGTGGCCAGGAGGTCGAGGAGCGCCGGGAAGGCCGCGAGGTCGAGCATCAGCAGGACGAAGCCCACGATGGCCAGGAGGGCGCCCGCGATGCCGAGGCGGCGCAGGACGGCGTGGCGCGAGGACATCAGCAGGGCCGGGCCCACCGCGACGAGGGCGCCGGTGCTGGCCGCCGAGCCCGCGATGACGAAGCCCGCGAGGGCGAGGGCGAGGTAGGTCCGGCGCCGGCGCTCGGGCGGCCGGAAGATCACCAGGAAGCCCAGCATCGCGCAGACGAAGGGCATCATGTTGTTCTTGGCGGCCGAGAACACGATGCCGTGCGCCAGGCTGTCCAGGATGATCGGCAGCACGGCGACGAGCCAGGCCACGGTGATGATCGCCAGGAGGTCGGCGAAGCGCCGCTCGATGTCGGTCCGGTCGAAGATCACGATCGAGGCGTGATAGAAGATGAACAGTTCGGCGCTGCGATAGAGGGTGTAGGGCGGCACGATCGACCAGGCGGCGCTCAGCGTGTTCACGCCGATCATCAGGGTGAAGGGCAGGTAGGGCATCGCGAAGGGCAGCAGCGCCACCCGCCGGTCGAGGGCGATCTTTCCGAACAGGTAGAGGCCGGTCAGTCCGGTGAGCACCAGGGTGATGATGTTGGAGGCGCTCAGTCCTTCCTCCAGCACCGCGTTTCCGTCTTCCCGCGGCACCGTGAAGACCAGGGGCATGAACGCGAAGGTGCAGACCAGCACCATCGGCAGCACGAGCCGGGCATCGAGCGGGCGAACCGCCGCCGCGAGCCTGCGCCGGACCACGGGATAGAGCATCGTGAACCAGGCGGGGATCGCCAGGACGAGAAACAGGTTCAGCACGCGTGTTCCTCCCTGGTGGCCTGCGGGTCCGACGCTGACGACACTTCCGGTGTGAAGCGTTTCATCGATGTGAATTGCTCCCGAAACGCGACCGGACTTCGACAATATCGTAAATGCCGGCCGAACGGTCTCGACGACTCTCGGTCGCAGAAGACACAGGCGGGGAAAAGCTTGTGGACGACTGACCCCGGCTCGCTTGCCCGGCATCGACCTCGACACGGAGGGCCCGGCCGGCCGGCGAATCCTAGCAAAGAGGCCATCTCCTCCAATGGCGACGCGACGAGCCGGGCCTCTCGACGAACTTGTGCTTGTCTAAGCCTGCCCTTTGAAAGTACGGACACAACACAGGCCGGGGCTGGGCGAGTCGGGCGGGCGTCCCCAGTCCACGACGGCCCTCGACGCGGCGCCGACCCTCGAACGAGATGCGATGTCCGAGAAGTCCGCTCCGGGAGATCCCGCATCCGAAAATCCCGCGTCCGACGATCAGGCCGCCGCGATCCCGTGCGACCGGTTCCGCTTTCCCGACGATCCGGACCGGTGGGCGCGCGCCTGGGAGGAGCATCTGGCGTCGATCTACGCGGTGACGGTCGCCCGCGATGCCGACCTGTCGGCGGGCTTCGGCCTGACGACCTACCATTTCGGGTCCGTGCTGCTCGGCAGCGTCTCGGCGCCGGTCCAGCGCCTGGAGCGCAACGCCCGCATGATCGCGCAGCAGGGCATCGACCACATCCTCCTGCAGTTCTACACGGTCGGGCAGAGCAGGGTGGCGAATGGGCGCCGGGCCGCCGCGGTGAAGCCGTGGCAGCTGGTCGTCTTCGACATGGCCCAGCCGGTGGTGACCGAGGCGGAGGCCGTCTGCGCCACCAACATCATGCTGCCCCGCGCGCTCCTGGCCGAGCACGGCGCGACGATCGAGGGCCTGCACGGCCAGTCCCTCGATTACGGCGGCACGCCGGTGCGCCGGCTGTTCCACACCTTCCTGTCCGGGCTCGCCGCCTGTGCCGGGGGTTTGAGCGCCCATGAGGCCCACCACCTCGCCCGTTCGGCCGCGCACCTGTGCAGCGCCTGCTTCCAGCCGGAGGAGGGCGCCGCCCGTGCCGCGGACCAGCTCACCGGCATCGCGATCCGGCGCTTCATCGAGGCGGAACTGGGCTCGGAGGCCCTGGATGCCCAGGCGATCCTCGCCCGGTTCGGCCTCTCCCGCTCGAAGCTCTACCGCCTGTTCGAGGCCGAGGGCGGGGTCGCCGCCTACATCCGCGAGCGGCGCCTGTTGCGCGCCATGCGCCTGCTCACCGCCCCCGGCGGGACGCCGCGCGTCTCGTCCGTGGCCTACGCCACCGGGTTCTCCAGCCAGAGCGCGTTCAGCCGCGCCTTCAGCCGGCGCTTCGGCGTCCTGCCGCGGGAGACGGGCCTGGGCGAAGCCTTGTCCGGCATGGGCCGCGAGGCCCAGCCGCCCCTGTTCTCCTGGATGAAGACCCTGGCGGCCTGACGCCGACGGATGCGGGTCTCCGACGGGTCCGGCCGGGGGCTCAGCCGCCCCGGGCCGAGCGTCGGCGCAGGGTCAGGATCAGGTGGGTCGCCGACACCGCGTGCCCGATCGTGATGACGAGGGCCGCGCCGGTGATGCCGTCATAGGCGATGAGCGGTACCATGATCGCCAGGGAGACGACCAGGCTGACGACGAAGGCGCGGAAGACCGGGCCGGTCTCCTGGATCGCCCGGAAATACTGGGTCACCATATCGCGCAGGAAGATGCAGGCGACCGCCAGCGCCAGGATCCGTACGCTGGCGGCGTAGTCCGCGAAGGCCGGTCCGAAGACGAGGGTGAGCCAGGTCCCCGCCGGAAGCGCGATGGCGAGGAGGAGCAGGGCGACGACCGGGCCGAGGGTCAGCGTCGCCTTCTCGAGATAGGCGCGCAGGGCTCCCTCGCCGCCGGTCTCGTAGGCCCGCGCCGCCGCCGTGGGCAGGATGTTCTCCGTGGCGGTGAGCAAAATGATGACGAAGCCCACGAGGTACTGCGCCGCGCGCAGGCCGCCGATCGCCTCGTCGCCGAGCATGATCCCGGCGAGGATCCAGGCCATCTGCTCCTGCCCGAAGGTGACGAAGACCAGGGGGAACATCCAGCGGCCGATGCCCCAGTGCCGGCGCGCCACCGGCCCGAGGCGCAGGGCGCGCCGGGGGGCGCGCCAGATCCCGTAGGCGAGGGGGGCGGCGGTGACGAGCGCGGTCCCCGCCAGGGCCGCGGTGGCGAGGGCGGCGTCGAGGGGCAGGCCCGCCCACCAGGCCGCCCCGAGCACCAGGGGGAAGGCGACGGCGCGGCCGGTGTCCATCGCCACGGCGACGAGGCCGCGCCCCCGGGCGAACAGCGTCCGGCGGACGGTGAGCTGGAGGTTCTGCGCCAGCGCGAGCCCGGCACCGGCGAGGACCACGCCCCACTCCACGGCGTGGTGGCGCAGGGCGAAGATGCCCACGAGGGCGAGGGCCACCCCGGCGGCGGCGACGAGGGCGGCCAGGAGGGCCGCGGCCAGGACGGTGGCGTCGTAGGTCGGGGCCGACCGGCGCCCCTGCGCCGCGAGCGTCATCATCGGGGCGGTCACCAGGGCGTTGTGCAGCCCCTGCGCGAAGGCGGTGACGATCAGGATCAGGACGAAGAGCCCGAATTCCTCGATGCCGACCAGGCGTGCGGTGACGATGCCGCTGACGAAGCCGAAGCCGCTGACGACGGCCTGGTCGAGCAGGGAGGCCAGGGCCGGACGCCGGGCGAAGCGCCGCGCGCGGGCGACGAGCCCGGCCTCGTCGCCGAGGGGCTGGATCACAGGAGCTTGCGGGACCATCGACCTCCGGGGGATGCCTCGCTCAGCGATAGGACAGGAACGCCGCCGCGGCATCCCGCAGGCGGGGGGTGCGGCCATAGATCCAGCGCGGGCCGCTCAGGGCCGGCCGCTTGCTCAGGCCGTGCTTGAACTCGAATACGCCGCGGTTGCCCGCCGGGTCGATGCCGCCGAAGTCGAAGGTCTCGCGGCCCTCCGCATGGGCCTGCTCGACGAAGCGCCAGACCGCCAGGGTGGGCGCGGCGCAGGCCCGGGCCCGGTCGTTCGAGGCCGTGTAGAAATCGGTGAAGCGCCGGCCCGAGACGTGGGCGATCCGCACCAGGACGCGCTCGCCCTTCTCCCGCACCTCCAGGATGCGGTGATGGGGATCGCGCGCGACGAGGTCGCGGAAGAGCGGTCCGTCGAGGCTGTCGCGGAATCCCTTCTGGGCCTGCAGCGCGCCGTACATCGTCCAGAACGCGTCGAAGGCCGCGAGGCGCTCGTCGAGGTCGGTGAGGAAGCGGGTGGTGAGATCCGGGTTGCGCTCGGCCTTGCGCAGGGCCTTGCGCCAGCGCTGGTCCATCGCCTGCAGGAGCGGCGCGGTGCCCCCCGTGAGGTCGAGTTCCAGGGTGAAGTACTTGGCCGACTGCGCCGGCACGAAGCCGTGGCCCAGCAGGGCGAGGAGGATGGCGTCGGACTGGAAGTGCTCGAAGCTCACCGCCAGGAGATCGAGGCGCCCGAGGGCGAGGTGCTCCAGCAGGAGGGCGACCACCGCCTCGGCGTGCTTCTCGCCCTTCTCGGTGAGGAGCGGGCAGCCCTGGAGCAGGACGAACCGCACGAAGCCCCGGCGCTTCACCTGAACCTGGATCAGCCCCACCGGCGCCTCGCTGGCGTCGCGCACGATGAGACGCGTCACGGCCCAGCCGACCTGAGACTTGTACGCGCCCCACATCCACGAGGCGAAGACGTTGCCGTTCGGCAGAGCCCAGATCGCTTCGTCCCAGACGGCCGGATCCAGGCAGGGACGGATGCTCAGTACCGCGCTCATCGGAGCTTCATATCTCGTGTCCTCGACGCATCCCTCGCGGGACGGGCCTTCCTACGGCGAAACGCTTGTCATCCCTTCCTGCCGACCGGAAATCTCCCGCCCAGACTGCGAAGATCCTTAATTTAACGCTGTTGGCGAATGCTGCCGGGGATTGGTGTCCCGTCCGTGCCGCTCGGCCGCGAAACTGCTAACGTCTCGGGATGCCGAGGACGCTCGAACACTTCATCCGCGACACGCCCGTCCTGCGCGAGGCGGCCCTGCGGGTGCGGGCGCTGTCCCGGTCGATGGCGGCGGCGCCGGCGGGTCTCTACACCCTGTGCTACCATCATGTCGCGCCGGGCGAGCAGGCGGGCTTCGCCCGGCAGATGCGCTTCCTCGGCCGCCACGGCACGTTCGTCACGGCGGACCGGGCCGCCGACCTCGTCGCGAACGGCACGGCCGGGCAGGGCCGCCACTTCCTCGTCAGCTTCGACGACGGCTACGCCGACACCCACGGGGTGGCGCTCCCCGTGCTGCGGGCGCTGTCGATCCCCGCGATCGTGTTCCTGGTCAGCGACTGGGTCGACGCGCCCCCCGGCGGGGACCGGGCCGGCTACATGGACCGCGCCGCCGTGGCCGACTGGCTCGCCGCCGGGCTCGACGTCGGGTCGCATTCGGCGAGCCACCGCAACCTCGGGCGTCTCGCGGCGACGGAGGTCGCCGGGGAACTGGGTCGGTCGCGCCGGGACTTGGAGGCGATGACCGGCCGTCCGGTCCGGCACTTCGCCTGCCCCTGGGGCGTGGCCGGCACCGACTTCGACCCGGGCCGCGACCCGGCCCTTGCCCGCGACGCCGGCTACCACAGCTTCCACACCACCCGCCGGGGCGTGGCCCGGGGCCCGGAGGATCTGCTGCTGATGCCCCGCCACGTCCTCGAACCCGCCTGGGGGCTCTACCAGATCGATGCCCTCGTGGGCGGGCCGACGCGCGCCGCCCGATGATCCACGCGATGAGCCACCGCGCATCCGGGCGCCGCGACGGACCCGTCGTCATCGTGATCGGCGCCCGCGCGCCCTACATGCACCGCCTCTACGAGCGCCTGGGAGCGACCCTGGACCGGCCGCTCCACGTCCTCGCCTGCAGCGCCCGGGAGGCGGCCCGGCACTGGGAGATGCCCGAGCCCGAGGCCTATCGCTTCGCCGTGGTGCCGGGGCTGCGCTGGTACCGCAGCGCCGTGAGCAACCTCTACATCAACCCCGCCATCGTGCCGCGTCTCGCGGCCCTGCGGCCCAGCCTCGTCGTCGTCAACGACTTCGCCCCCACCATGCTGATGGCCGTCGCCGCGGCGCGGTGGCTCGGGGTGTCCTACGGCCTGCGCACCGACGGGGTGCCGGAGACCGATCCGGGCCGGCGCTCGCGGCCGCACCGGGCGATGCGGCGCCTGCTGGTGCCGGGGGCGCGCTTCGGCCTCGGAGCGAGCGCCGGCAGCCTCGCGCTCCTCGAAGGCTACGGCCTCCCCGCCGACCGCCTCGCCCTGGCGCCCCTCTTCCCCGCCTGGGAGCCCGGCCCGGCCGCCACGACGCCGGAGACGGAGCGCCCCTACGACCTCCTGTTCTGCGGCATCCTGAACGAGGACGTGAAGGGCGCGCGCTTCTTCACCGACGTCGTCCTTGCCTGCCAGGCCCGGGGCCGGACCCTGCGGGTCCGGGTCGCGGGCGACGGCCCCCTGCGGGCGGAGATGGAGTCGCGGCTGGCGGCGGCCGGGATCGCGGCCCAGTTCGACGGCTTCGTGCAGCAGGCCGACCTCGGGGCCGTCTACGCCTCGGCGCGCCTCTTCCTGTTCCCGAGCCGCGGCGACGTCTGGGGCATCGTGCTGCAGGAGGCCCTGCAGAGCGGCGCGGCGGTGCTGGCCTCGCCGCATTCGGGCGCGGCGCGCGAGCTCGTGGCAGCCTGGGATTGCGGCGAGGTCCGCCCCCTGACGGTGGCGGGCTGGGCCGAGGCGGCCCTGGCGCTCCTCGACGATCCCGCCCGGCGCGCGACCTATCGCACCCGGGCCGTCCCGGCCCTGGCGCGGTTCTCCCTCGAGGCCGCGACGGGGGCCTATCGCGCGGCTTTGGCCCCCGCACTCGGCTGAGGGGCGCCCGGTCTCAGACCGGTCGGACCCCGCCCGGGCGCGGGGCGCGCTTGGCGCAGCGGGCCCGGTCGAGGGCCACGATGGCGAGGAAGCGCGGCACCACCTGGGCGTAGCGGGCGCGCAGGCGCCGGGGCTCCTGGATCAGCCGGTAGAGCCATTCGAGGCCGCACCAGGTCATCAGCCGGGGCGCGCGCGGGATCGTGCCGATGTTCACGTCGAAGGCGGCCCCGACCCCCATGGCGATGACGCCGGGCAGGGCGGGCGTGTGCGCCTGCATGAAGAGTTCCTGCTTGGGCGTGCTCAGGCCGATCCAGAGGATCTGGGTGCCGTTGGCGCGCAGGCGCGCGTAGAGGTCCTGGGCCTCGGGCTCCGTGAGCGGCCGGTAGGGCAGGGTCTCGGCCCCCGCCACGGCGAGGCCCGGCGCGCGCCGGGCCATCTCGGCGGCGAGCTTCTCGGCGACCCCCGGCCCGCCGCCGAGGAAGTAGTGGCGCCAGCCCGCCTCGAGTCCCGCGCGGCACACCGCCTCGACGGATTCGATGCCCGGCACCTGCGCGATGGCCGTGTGGCCGCGCAGGCGCCCGACCCAGGCGAGGGGCCGCCCGTCGGCGCAGACCAGCAGGGCGGCGTCGTGGGCGGCGCGCACCTCCGGCTCGTCCTGCGCCCGCACGATGCCGTGGGCGTCGCGGAAGACCACGAAGGTCCCGGGAGCCGGAGCCTGCCGGCTCAGGCGGCGCCGGAGCGCGGCGACCAGGCCGGCCATGTCGGTGATCGAGATCGGAACGCCGCCGAGGAGGAAGTGGGGGACGTCCGGGTCGTGGCCCCAGGCGCGCACGGGCATGTCATGGTCCGGTGTGAGAGGGCGCGAAGTCAGAGGGCGCGAAGTCAGGGGGCGCGAAGTCAAAGGGCGCGTCATGCGGCAGCCCGGGGCATGGCGGCGGAACGGGTGGCGATGGCTTCGCGGTAGATCGCGAGGGCGCGCGCGGTGACGGCGTCCTCGGTCCAGTCGCGCTCGTAGGCGAGGCGGGCGTGGCGCCCCATCGCCCGTGCGGCGTCGGGGTCGTCGACGATGCGGTCGAGGGCCTGGGCGAGGGCGTCGGGATCGCGGGGCGGGACGAGGAGGCCGGTGCGGCCCTCCGTCACGAGGTCGGCGAGGGCGCCGATGCGCGCGGCGACCACCGGCGTGCCGAGGCTGAACGCCTCGGCGATCACCATCGGCAGGCCCTCGTACCAGTGCGAGGGCACCACCAGGGCGGCCGCCCGCGCCATCGCGGCCTGCACGGCCGTGGGGTCCTGCGGGCCGAGCAGGGTCAGGCCGGGCTCGCGGGCGAGGGCGTCCGCCTCGGGCCCTTCGCCGATGACGGTGATCGGGGCCCGGGTCAGGCGCGCGGCCGCCCTCAGGGTGCCGACGCCCTTCTCGGGCACGAGCCGTCCGACGAACAGGATGCCGGCCCGGGGGCCGCGTGCGTCGAGGCCCGGATCGGCCAAACCGTTGGGCTTGATGCGGATGCGGCTCTCCGGCAGCCCGGCGGCGAGGAAGCGGGTGCGGGCGAAGGGCGTCAGCGCGATGAAGCGGTCGACGTCCCGTTCCCAGGTGCCGGCGCGCCGGTGCACGTCGATCATCCGCGCCACGGCCAGGGACCCCAGGCGGGACCCGCGATAGCAGGCGTGACGCACCGCCTGGTAGGGCGAGCCGGTCACGCAATCCTCGCAGGGGCGGGACTCGCGCATGAGGATGCCGTTGGCGCAGGTCACGCGGAAGTTGTGCAGGGTCTGGACGGTGGCGACCCCCTCGGCCCGGACCGCGGCGTGCATGCCCGGCGACACCTGCGGGAAGACGTTGTGCGCGTGCACCACGTCGGGGCGGAAGGCGCGGACGGCCTCCACCACGGCGGCGATCCCGCGCGGGGCGTGCGGCGCTTCGTAGGCGGTGCGCAGCCGGTCCCAGCCCGTCCGGATCGCGGCATTGTCGAAGAACAGGGTCTCCACGACCTGCCCGGCGCGGCGCAGGCTCGCCACCTCCTGGGCCACCACCGAATCCTCGCCACCGCGCACCTGATAGCGGTTGTGAACCACGAGGATGCGCAGGGGCGCGGCCGTGACGGGGCCCGCGGGCGTATCCCGCCGGTCCGGAAGCGCTGTGGTCGGGCGACGCTGTGCGACTTCTGGTTCCATCATCGCAGGATGCCAAGCCACGGAGAATGGCAGCGGGGCTGCCGGCGAAGAGCGAGACGATCGTGACGTGATCGTCGGTGTTTTGCAAGAATAACAGCGTGTCCTTTAAGATTTCACACCGCGGAACGACAAGCATTGTAAACTGCCGTTCACCAAGATCTTACCAAGTTTGATTGCGTTGCGGCAGAACCCGTCGACCACCATGCATCGCCCCGAATTGTGGGCCCCTCGGCGAGTCGTTTCGCGGTCGGGCCAGCGACAAAGAGTCGTCGTTCAAGATCAGGGGAGCGCCTTGGACTGTCAGTCCGGCCTCTCCGGGGCCAACGCCGTTTCAGCGTGGCCGTCCGCGCCGGTGGTGCGAAAGCCAATTTATGGTTGACGATCGCCCGCCCGTGCCGCGCCGGCCCGGTCGTGCGGGATTCGGGCCGGATCGGATCGGCCGGCCCATGCGGGAATCGCATGCCGCGGGGTGTGATCCCCGCAGATCAGGGATGCGCGACCACAGGGCCAGGAACATGGGCCGGGGCCTGTCGTTGATGGGGCAGACTGATCGCACGGGCGGCGCATCCCGCCTGCCCGAGATCATGTTCCGCCGACATCGGAGGCTCGGCGTCGCGACCGCGCAGGCTGCGGGATGAGCGACGCGCCTTCCATGAGACTTGAAGGACGAACCGAATGGCCGATTCCAAGACCCAAGCCGGAAACCAGCGTCTCCACGAGACCCAGAACGGTACGAAGTCCAACGCGAAGAAGGTTTCGATCGAGGTGCTCAACGCGCGCCTGTCGGACGGGATCGACCTCGCCCTCGACGTGAAGCAGGCGCACTGGAACCTGAAGGGACCGCAGTTCATCGGCATCCACGAGATGCTCGACGGATTCCGGACCGAGCTCGACGACTACAACGACAAGGTCGCGGAGCGCATCACCCAGCTCGGTGGCACCGCCCGCGGCACCGCCCACGCGGTCGCATCGGCCTCGCAGCTGAAGGCCTACCCCCTCGACGCCTACGCGATCGCCGACCACCTGGCCGCACTGATCGACCGCTACGGCGTCTACGCCAACGCGGTGCGTCAGAACATCGACGACACCGACGAGGCCGGTGACGCCGGCACCGCCGACCTCCTCACCGAGGTGTCGCGCGGCGTCGACAAGCAGCTCTGGTTCCTCGAGGCCCACGTGCAGGAGCCGACCGGCGCCCTGCGCGACGGCGACCACGCCGGCCAGCGCTGAGCGTCAGCCAAGAACCGACGGATCGGGGGACGCCACGCGGCGTCCCCTTTTTCGTGGGCGGAATGCCGTGAACGGACGAGCGATTCCCTTCGGTGGTCGCAAGACCTCCCAACCAACGTCCGGCGTCCTGTGCGGGTCTCGTCTCCTTCTGGGAGAGGGAGCGCCGTTGCGTCTCGCAGGGGCGGCCGGTCACCGACGCCGTCCGACCGCCCCGGTCTCCAGAAATCCGCTCGCGATCCGCGAAAACTCCGGCGTGCGCAGGTAGCCGTAGGATTTGTGGTGGTTCGCCTCGCCCGTGGGCCGCCGGTAATCGTTCACCACCCGGTGATCGGCGATGGCGACCCCGGTGTCGCTGGGAGCGTAATCCTCCGCCAGGGTGCCGGTGACGGTGGCGATGTCGTTGCCGTCGGCGAGGTTGGTCCAATGCTTCACGTTGTTCGGCACCCGGGTGGCGCCGAATTCGCTCGCGATCTTCATCTTCACCTTCGCGAGACCGAGGGGCGAGCCGACCGTGATCAGGTGGTCGACGCGCAGGTCCGGCGCGTCGCGCTCCAGCTGCCGCAGGACGTCGTAGGCGATCACCGAGCCCATGGAATGGGCGACCAGCAGGATGCGGTGGTCGCGAAATGCGGCGAGGCGCTCGCTCAGGCGGGTCCGGACCTCCGCCGCGAAGGCGCGTTCGCCGTGGTAGTGCCAGAGATCGTCGAAGCGGTGCTCCAGGATGACGTCGTCGACGAGGGTGACCCCCGTCAGCCCCTCGATGCGGTCGATCCCGGCATACAGGGTGGCCAGCACGTCCTGACTCGTCAGCCTCGGTGCATCCTCCTCGGCGGGGAGGGGGTCGGAGGTCGCCTGGGGGCGGTAGGGCTCGGCGAGGGCGTCGCTGGCCAGCGGCGTCTCGTAGCGCAGGTCGGCCCAGTAGACGAAGTCGAAGGTGAACGCGGCGCCGTCGACGCCCTCGTTGCGCGCCAGGCCCTCGGCGATGGCGTCCCGCCACCAGCGCGTCTTCTCATCGACCGGCGGCTTGTTGGCCAAGCCGTGGATGCCGACGATGACGCTGGGCCGTTCCATGATGTCCGAGGGCGTCCTGATCGTGGGGGGCGGTTCTGCCGCGCTCACCGGGGAACTAGGGTCGATGGCGCGGCCGGCGACCGGGCGAAAGGTCGCCCGGCGGGAGGGCGCTCAGCCGGCATCTTCCCAGTAGCCCCGGACATCGGCCGCCGTGGCGGTGAGGTGGACCTGCTCGTCAACCCGCTCGACCCAGGACAGCGGCAGCAAGTGGTGGCGGCCATGGGCCGCCGGATCGGACCGCGTCAGCTTGATAAGGGTATCGCCCTCCATGTGGTCGACCGTCCCGACATGCAGTCCGTCCGACGATCGCACCTCCATGTGCGCCGCGATCGCCTGCGCCGTGATCTCCGATGGCTCTGCCATGTCGCCTTTCCGCCTTGGACCCTTCGTGCCACAACGGCCAAGCGCCGCCCTGGTTCGACCCCGCGGGCGCTTCGCCACGGGGCCTCAGGCGGGCCGCTTCGTGAAGCCGATATCCGCCGCCACCGCCCGGAGCCGCTCCGGCTCCCGCTCCTTGCGCTCCGAGTAGCGGTCGACGAGGTAATCGGCCCGCTCGCGGGTCAGGAGCGTGAACTTCACGAGTTCCTCGCAGACATCGACCACCCGCTCGTAAAGCGGCCCCGGATTCATCCGGCCGGCGGCGTCGAACTCCCGGTAGGCCATCGGCACCGAGGACTGGTTCGGGATGGTGATCATTCGCATCCAGCGCCCCAGGACGCGCAGGCCGTTGACCGCGTTGAAGGATTGCGAGCCGCCGGACACCTGCATCACCGCCAGGGTCCGCCCCTGGGTCGGGCGCACCGAGCCCTCTGACAGGGGTAGCCAGTCGACCTGGGCCTTCATCACACCGGTCATGGCCCCGTGGCGCTCGGGGCTGACCCAGACCTGGCCCTCGGACCAGACCGAGAGGGCGCGCAGTTCCTGCACCTTGGGATGGTCGGCGGTCGCGTCGTCCGGCAGCGGCAGGCCGTGCGCGTGGTAGATCCGCACCTCGCCGCCCATGGCCTCCAGGAGGCGCGCCGCCTCGTAGGCCAGGAACCGGCTGAACGAGCGCTCCCGCAGGGACCCGTAGAGGATGAGGAAGCGCGGCGCGTGGGTGAAGGTTTCGCGGATCCCGAGGTCGGCGGAGGTCGGGACCGCGAAATGCGTCGCGCTCAGGGCCGGCAGGCCATCGGCGAAGGGCCGCGGTGGCCCGGCGCGATCGGTCTCGTCCCCATCGGTCGTGTTCGGATCGGTCTTGTCCAAGGGCTCGGCATCCTCTACGTTTCAATGATGTTTGAAACATTGACATCATGATGGACGAGGGGCAAGCCGTCGCCGCCTTCGCGGCCCTCGGCCAGGAGCACCGCCTGCGCATCGTGCGCCGCCTCGTCACCGCCGGGCCGGACGGCCTGGCGGCGGGGCTGCTCGCGGAGGCGGTCGGGGTCTCTGCGACCAACCTGTCGTTCCACCTCAAGGAACTGAGCCGCGCCGGCCTCGTCACCGCGCAGCGCGAAGGCCGCTCGATCCGCTACCGCGCCGCCTACCCGGACCTGTCGGCGCTGATCCAGTTCCTGATGCGCGATTGCTGTCAGGGCCGCCCCGAGGTCTGCGCCCCCGCCGTCGCCGCCCTCTCGACCTGCTGCCCGGAGCCCGCCTGATGGACGTCGTCATCTACCACAACCCGGCCTGCGGCACGTCCCGCAACACCCTCGGCCTCATCCGCAACGCCGGCCTTGAGCCGCACGTCGTCGAGTACCTCAAATCGCCCCCGACCGGCGCGCTGCTGCGCCGCCTCGCGGAGCGGGCGGGCCTCACCCTCCGCGATCTCCTGCGCGAGAAGGGGACGCCCTATGCCGAACTCGGCCTCGACGACCCGACCCTCAGCGACGACCAACTCCTCGACGCCATCGCGGCGCACCCGATCCTCCTCAACCGGCCCCTGGTGGTGAGCCCCCTGGGCGTCGCCCTGTGCCGACCCTCCGAGACCGTGCTCGCCCTGCTTCCGCCGCAGCGCGGGGCCTTCGCCAAGGAGGATGGCGCCCCCGTCGTCGATGCCCAGGGGCGGCCGGCCACGAGACTCTGATCCCGCCGGGGAGCAAGACCTCGCCGGGGAGCAAGACCTCGCCGGGGAGCAAGACCTCGCCCCGGTGAAAGAACTCGCCCGGGTGAAAGAACTCGCAAGATTTCGTCGCGACACCAACAAGAAACGCCGATGCTCGCCCTCGCCATCTTCGTCGTCACCCTGGTCCTCGTCATCGTCCAGCCGCGAGGGCTCGGGATCGGATGGAGCGCCCTCGCGGGGGCCGCCGTCGCCCTGGCCACCGGCGTGATCCAGCCCGGCGACATCCCGGTGGTCTGGCACATCGTCTGGGACGCCACCTTCACCTTCGTGGCGCTGATCGTGATCTCCCTCCTCCTCGACGCGGCGGGCTTCTTCCAATGGGCCGCCCTGCACGTCGCCCGCTGGGGCGGCGGTCGCGGTCGCCGGCTGTTCCCCCTGGTGATCCTGCTCGGCGCCGCCATCGCGGCGGTCTTCGCCAATGACGGGGCCGCCCTGCTGCTCACCCCGATCGTGCTGGCGATCCTGCTCCGGCTGGATTTCCCGCCGGCGGCCGCGATGGCCTTCATCGTCGGCTGCGGGTTCGTCGCCGATTCGACCAGCCTGCCGCTGGTCATCTCGAATCTCGTCAACATCGTTTCGGCGAATATCTTCGGCATTTCCTTCGGCCGCTACGCCGCCGTGATGGGGCCGGTGAACCTCGTGTCCCTGGCCGCGACCCTCGCGGTGCTGTGGCTATTCTACCGGCGCGACCTCGACACGACCTACGCGGTATACCGTCTGGACCCGCCGGCCTCCGCCATCCGCGACGCCCGCGTGTTCCGGGCGGCCTTCCCGCTTCTCGCCGTGCTCCTCGGCGCCTACTTCGTCACCGCCCCGTTCGGCGTCCCGGTCTCCGCCGTCACCGGTGCCGGCGCGCTCCTTCTGCTCGCCCTCGCGAATCGCAGCGGCGTGATTCCCCTGCGGAAGGTCCTCGCCGGGGCCCCCTGGCAGATCGTGCTGTTCAGCCTCGGCATGTACCTCGTGGTCTACGGCCTGAAGAATGCCGGCCTCACCGAACTCCTCGCCCAGAGCCTGGTCCGGCTCGCCGAGGCGGGCCCGGTGGTCGCCACCCTCGGCACGGGCGTCGCCGCCGCCCTGCTGTCCTCCGTGATGAACAACATGCCGAGCGTCCTGGTTGGGGCGCTGGCGATCCAGCAGCCCCACGACCTGTCGCCCCTGACCCGCGAATTGATGATCTACGCCAACGTCATAGGCTGCGATCTCGGCCCGAAATTCACGCCGATCGGCAGTCTCGCGACCCTGCTGTGGCTGCACGTCCTCGACGCCAAGGGCCACCGCATCACCTGGGGCCAGTACATGCGGGTCGGCCTGCTCATCACGCCGCCGGTCCTGCTGGCGAGCCTCCTCGCCCTGGCCCTCTGGCTCCCGCATCTCGGGACGCCGTGAGCCGCCCGCGGCCTGCGCCGCGGCGCGAAATCGCTCGGCGACCAACAATCGTGAATGCGCGCTCCGGCCCGATGCCGGACCCTGTCCGCTCACCGAGGCTCCGAGGGGGTCCCATGAGAGCGGCGTTGGAGGAGGGTCTGGCGGCCCTGGAGCGGATCATCGCCACGGCCGAGGAGCGCCGGGTCGACCAGATGATCCGGATCGCCGTTCTCCTCGCCGAGGAACAGGACCCGACCGACGCGCAGGACGCATTGCGCCGGACCGAGCGCCTCCTCAAGATCATGCGGACGCAACGGACCCTGCTGATCGGCGTCCATCCGGTGCCAACCGACCCCGTCGGGCAAGTCGATGACTCCCTCGCGGCGGTCCTGTCCGGTCCGGCGCCTGACCGCGCCGCACGCCTGTAATCTCACCGCTGCACCTGGAGCGGGAAGCTGAGTTCCGTGGTGCCGGCCGGGGTCAGAAGCGGCGCGGGCGGCGGGCCGAACGGCCCGGCTGCCCGGACCAGGCTCCGTGCCCGCTCATCGAGATCCGGCACGCCGGAACTCCGCTCGACCTCCACCCGATTGACGAAGCCGTCGGCCGCGATCTGGACCCGCACCACCACCGTTCGGCGCCCGCGCTTGCGCCCGGCGGGGGCTGGGCCCCGCTCGGCCATATCGATCTTCGCGAGGACCGCCGACACCCAGCCCGTCACCTCCGACGAGGGGCGCTCCCGTGCCTCGAGCCCCGCGCCGCTCAAGAGCGTCGCGCCAACGCTGATCCAGCCGACGACCGAGCGCAGTCTCATCGTGGGTACTCCAGCACGCTGCCGTCAGAACGTTCGACCGGTCCGGCCCGCCGGGCCATCCACCCCGCGGCGCCGATTAAACACAAACGGCGCAGGGCCTTGAGGCCGCTGCGCCGCTGGTTCTGGCCGCCGAGGGGGCGAAGGCGGCCGCAGGTGTGATGCGCCCGGATCGCCCGCGCGGATGTGCGCCTAAACACGCCCAGTGCGACGTGGCCGGTTGCGGTTGCATCCACGGCGGCTTTCGGGCCTGTCCCTCACGGTGCCGAGGGTTTGATCGGCCCGCTCCGCGTCAGGCGCGGTGGACGATAGTCCAGAGTTGCGTGATGCGGACTGGGGTGCCGCACCTGGGACGGGCGTCCGTCCGCGCGCATCCGCTGATCCGCTTCGGCCCAGGATGGTGGGCCGGCCCCGGGCTGCGTCCAGTGGACCAAGGAAGCTTCGTCACACCAATGGATCAGCTTCGGCATCGCCTGCCGATGCGCGCCGGCCATCATGTAACGGCGCATGGCAGCCTCGTCGTCCCACACCGTCATGGTCCAGAAGGTCCAGGCATGATCGGCCAGGATTGATCCCGCCCGGAACCCGGCCGCCTGCCGCGCCTGTCTCTGCGTGCGGACGGCGTGGACGGCAAAGCCCGGCAGGAACCGAACCGAGCGGATTCTCAAGCGCGTGATACTCACGAAGGGCACGTCATGCAGTCCCCGGTTACCTCTCGTTGCGACGGTTCTTCAGGCAGATTAGACCATCAGCCGACCGAGCGGGAATTCGTCCGCCGCATGGTCCCTTCCTGTGGTTGCGGACCGATCCGGGCTTCTACGCCGTTCTCGCTTTCGACATGCCAATGATCAAACGCTGGCAACGTGCCGAACGGCACGGTTTTTCCGGTTGTGAGATGCCGGTTCGACATCGCGTTACAAGCCGCATCTAGCCGCAACTTGATGGAGACCATGCAAACCCGATTGGACGGCGCTACGGATCCGCGTGTTGCTTCGTTTTGGCTGCACTTGTTATGCGCGCCGAAGCCGTTGCTTCGCCTACGGTTACGCTGTGCGTTAAGGCATTTGGCGGGCGTCGCTGCCGACGCGGTACCCTGTGGACATCAACCCCCCGGCGGCGACATCACCCGCGTCTCCAGCGGGTATGGCCGCCAACCCCCTTTGCACCGGAGGAGAACGCCGAGCAGGACAGCTTCCCGGTCTGGCAGTCCGGCCGTACCTCTGGGGGGACGTCTCGGTCACCCCGCACATCGGGGTAGGGGATATCGAAACACCCTGACTGCACCCGCCCGCCGCACCGCGCGACGCGGCGGCAGGTCCAAACTCATCGCGACGGTGTCCCGCGACATCATCGAACGGCGGCAAAAGGCGCTGCGGCACCCTATCTATTCACCAGCGACGTCAGGCGTCGATCCGGGAGAGAGGGAACCATGAGCCATGAACGCGCAGTCCTCGCAGGAGGATGCTTCTGGGGAATGCAGGATCTGATCCGGCGGCAGGAGGGCGTCGTGTCGACCCGTGTCGGCTATACGGGGGGCGATGTTCCGAACGCAACCTACCCGAACCACGGCACACATGCGGAGGCGATCGAGATCATTTTCGATCCCGAGCGGACGAGCTTTCGCCGGGTGCTGGAATTCTTCTTTCAGATCCACGATCCGACAACCCCGAATCGGCAGGGAAACGATCGTGGCCTAAGCTATCGCTCGGCGATCTATTACGCCGATGACGCTCAACGCCGGGTCGCCGCGGAGACCATCGCCGATGTCGATGCATCGGGTCTCTGGCCCGGGAAGGTCGTCACCGAACTGGCTCCCGTCGGGCCTTTCTGGGAGGCCGAGCCTGAGCACCAGGATTACCTCGAGCGCCGCCCCGACGGCTATACGTGTCACTTCATCCGCCCGAATTGGCGGCTTCCTGTAAGGACGCCCACTTCGCAGAATGCCTGACCGTCGAGGATCCCTCTGATTTACCTTGCCCGCAGGCGATGGGATCGGTTGGCGGACTGGCTGGACGTCTGTCCGACGGCGAGGTCCTGGGGCCGCCTAGCTGGATTGGCTACGTCAGCACGGGTATCGGTCCAATTGCGGTAGTTCGCGAACGCTCCGGCGCTGCGAAGACGGGCCAACCGAACCTCCAGACCGCAGGACAGCCCCGCTGCCGCGCAGACGATCCCGTCGACCTCCGGACGAGGATCGCTCGGCGCGGTGGTTCGGTCTCGGGTCGATCGCGTCGTGACCGGGAGGGGCCTTCCCTTGTCGATGCGCTTTTCGAGGCACGCTGAGAGCCGAGACTTCGCGATGCCGATCGACCGACCGGCATGATTGTAGTGCTGCGAAAGGAGGAAGTGGTGCCGCAAGAGGGATTCGAACCCCCGACCCCCTCATTACGAATAGTGTCGCACCCGGTCCATGGGGGTATCGGGAGGTATATCCGGCACCCCTCAACACTCTGTTTCTGCTGATTTAATCGGGATACCGTGGGATATATGGCGTCCGGCAGGTTTGCGAAAACCGTGCTGCCCATGTGCTGCCCACGGGGTTCTGATCGATGAAACAGAAGCTAACCGACGCTCTCGTCGCAAAGGCGGCTCTGCCGCCGAGCGTCGTCGATCTGGTGCTCTGGGACAGCGACGTATCCGGCTTCGGCCTGCGCATACGTCCCGCCGGAAAGACCTGGATCCTCGCCTACCGCCCGGCCGGTGCTGGCCGGCGTGCCTGCACCAAGAAGATGAAGCTGGCGACACTCGGTGCAATCGCCAAGGTGTCTGCCGCGCGCACGCTGGCCCAGATAGAGCTCGGACGAATTGCGTCGGGCGCTGACCCCCTGGCCGCGCGTGCTCAAAACCGCATTCGCGAGAAAGCTCGCCTGGGCGACCTGCTCGATCGCTACGACCGGCACCTCGAGCGACGGCAGTACGTGAACCGTAAGGACGTGCTGGTCATGCTGCGCTCGAGGATGGCGCCACTCCTGAATCGCGACGTGGCAACCATCACCGGCGCCGAGTTCGCGAAGATCACCGACGCCATCAGGGAAAAGGGCCTGCACGGCGCGGCCGCGCATTTCCGCACGCTCTGCCGGGCGTTCCTAACTTGGTGCGTTGCCGACGCGAAGGTGCTGCCGGTGAACCCGCTCGCTGGGCATCGGAAGGAGCGGGCCACACGCGCCGACCGCCTCGCGAAGACGGAGAAAGGTCGAGCCCTGTCTGACACCGACCTGGCCAAAGTGTGGGCCGCAGCCGGTCCGGATTCGACCGCCGGCCGGCTGATCCGCTTCTATATCCTCACCGGCTGCCGGCGTGGGGAGGGGGCCGGTATCACGTGGGCGATGCTCAAGACGGGCACCGCCGTATTCGAGCTGCCTCCGGTCTTCGTGAAGCAGGGTCGCGGGCACAAGGTCCCCGTGACGGCCCAGCTACAGAGCTTGCTTGATTTCTGCCACAGGGACGCCCGGTCCGATCTCGTCTTTCCGTCCGTCCGGACAGGCGGCCCGATGAGCGGCTGGACGAAGCTGGTCGCTAGCCTGACGAAGGCCTCAGGCGTCGAGTTCACGCTGCACGATCTGCGCAGGACTTTCCGAACCGGCTTGTCTCGGCTCGGTGTCGATGTGGACACCGCAGAGCTCGCCCTGGGGCACGCGCGGGCGGATCTCGAAGCAATCTATAATCGGGACGAAGGGCTTGATCGCCTCCGGGATGCCTTCGAACGGTGGGGTGCGTTTGTGGCTTCGCTACCAGCGACTGCCGAAGGGCAGAGAGTGGCGGCTTGAAACGGCGCTGCGTGTTAGGGGTCAGCTATCATGCTGAGTAAGCAATAGAAAAGACGATGTTGTATGTCACCTGTATGTCACCTTACGGAATACACGGTGAGACCTTGACGAACCAAATAATACTTTAATATACTGCGGTCGCCGCGCTGCCCTGAGTATCTGTGAATCGCGAACCTGAAGCGGCTCAACCTTCATCGCAACGATGACGGACGACGCATGCGCGTTCCGTTTCACAGGAGAGCTGTATGTCAGCGAGCGCAGCCCCATGCGCCGGCGCAAGCCCGCGTGCCGTACCGGATATCGAAAAACTACCTGGCGAAGCGCTGATTACCCGGCAGCAACTTGCGGCAGTGAGCAGCTTCGCTCTCATCACCCTGAAGGTGTGGGCGAAGCAAGGCCGCGGTCCTCGTATCACCGTCGTGGAAGGTCGCCCCCGCTACCGCGTGCGCGACGTCCGCGAGTGGATGGGAGTAGCGCCATGAGCGGCCGACGCCACTACTCCTCCTTCGCCAAGAAGCCCGTCGCCGGCACGGTCTTCGACTTCCACGTGGCCGCGACGGAGATCTGCGATGAAGAGCCGATCCCGTCGATCGGGTGGTCTCCGGTGCCGATCACCGAAGACATGGCGCCTCAGATGCGGAGCTTCTGGGAGCGGCGCAATCCGCTACTTGTATCGATCGGCAAGCAGATCGAGGACGAGGCAATCGCGAAGCTCGCGGCAGTCGGCGTGCCGGCATCGAAGCTGACACCGCCGTTTTCACCGGAAGTCGAAGCCCTGGTCGCAGACTATGTCCGCGGTGTGCGTCACGGCTTCTTGCTAAAAGACGAGACGTTCAATCGCCCGCCGGCGACGAGATCGGATCTTACCGACCTGCAGCCACATCACAGGGTGATCGTCGGCGCTTGGCTCAGTCGCGGAGGCTCGACGAAGGCCGCCGAGGCGCTGAATGGCGGTTTGCCGACAGGTGTCAGGGGTGGCCTGAATCGCAACCACGTCGACCGGGTGATGCACGCCTTCAAGCGCCTGCCCGGTCGCACGAGGATAGTCTTTCAGGCCGAAATCCTTGTGTTCTCGACGAGCTTCCTCGGCCTGGAACGCGTGCGACTGGATGCCAGCCCGCGCCCCGAGTTCAAGGGGCTCCGGGGTCGTGAGCTGGCCGAGGCAATCCACGAGAGCCGTGATCTCTGGAGCGTCATGGATCGAGCCGTGTCGACGATCCCGCGCTCGCAGATCCCGAACGTAGCCTGATCGACGGACGCGCGATCTGCGGCCTGCTCAGAGCATCTCGTATCGCGCGCGAAGCCTCGTCAGTCTGCCTGCTTCCATCCCGCCACGTCAGCAGGACCGCGCATGACCGCACTCCCGAACGAATTTGAACTCTGGCGCGAGCGCAATTCGCTCTCGGTCCGCGAGACCGCAGCCGTTTTTCGCCGGTCCACCTCGTGGGTCCGCGACCGCATCACCGATCGGAGCCTGGCAGTCCTTCACTCGCCTATCCGCAGCCCGACCGAAGTCACCGTCAGCAGCATCGCGGCTCTGCTCGATCGGCTCGGCCCTGAAAGAGTGCAGATCAGCCCACCGCGCCGTCGCGGCGCCTACCTGAGACTGATCGTCGACAACACAGCTTCATAAACAAAACGGCCAGAAACCCTCGCCACAAGGGTGCTCCTGGCCGTTCCGCATTAGTGTTCGAGGACGTCTTATGCTGGATATCGAAAACATATCGGCTTACGAGCCGCAGGACAATGGCTCGCCTGCGCAAACCAATGGAGGCGCGCTGATCGCCGATACCGGCGATATGCAATCGTTCATTCGTGTAGCGTTCGGTGGGATCGAAGCAGAGCGCGGCTACATCGCGCTCCGGTCGCTCCCCAATGACGGCACGAAGGGGAAGCCGGATATTTGCTGGCACACCTTCGGCCGGGGATTGATTCCGACTGCTGTCGGCCTCGCCACCGAGGCGGCCAACCGAACCGGCGACGATGCTGCGGTTTTCGCCCCGCCAGTGTGCGTGTTTGGTGACGCGACGTGGAAGGGTAGGCGCCGGGCCTACGAGGATAACGTCATCGCGTGCCGTGTCGTCTCGCTTGAACTCGATGAGCGGCCACGGGAGATGCTGAGTAAGGCGGCCGAGATCCTGGGGGAGCCGCCGACGCTCCTAGTGAGATCGGGCGGCGTGTGGTTCGGCCCTGGAGGTCCGGAGGACAAGCTGCACGCTTACTGGCGACTGGCGAAGGTCGCTACGACACCAGAGGATCTTGCCCGGCTTAAAGCTGTGCGGCGCGGGCTAACGCGCCTTTGCGGTGGCGATGGCACCGCCCCGCCCTTGTCGCACCCGATGCGCTGGCCGGGGTCGTGGCATACGAAGGCCGCGCCGAGACGGTGCGCCGTGATCGACGAGACCCCGACCGAGATCAGTCTTGAGGCCGCGGGCGCACGGATCGCCGCGGCGGCGGAGGCCGCCGGCCTCGACCTGGACCACATCGGGCGCCCGCGGCGGCCTCGGGGCGAAGGCTTCAAGACCAAGCATCCTCTAGGGGCGGCAGAGCTGGCCGCATTGGCGGCGGCAATTCCCAACCCCGCCGATCTGCCGTGGGACAGGTGGAACCACATCGGCATGACGTTCTGGGATTCCTCGCACGGGTCGGCCGAAGGGCAGGAAGCGTTCGACACCTGGAGTGCGAAGAACGAAGCGAAGTACGACCCCGACAGCGTGGCCGAGCGATGGGCGCACTGGTTCACATCGCCACCGGACAACCTGTCTACCGGTTCGCTCGTTCGTCTGGCGCAGTCGAGCGTTCCTGGCTTCGCACTGCCCTTCAACCTTGAACGATGGTTCGATGAATCCGCCGCGGCGGTTTCGATCACTGCAGGAGATGAGGCGCTTGCGGGTGCTCCCGCGGGCGAAGCGGCGTCCTCGGTATTCGACGACGTCGAACCGATCGACATCTTCGGCGATGCGGATCCTTCCGAGCTCGATACTCCGCCGGACGGGGCAATCCCTCCCATCATTGGCCCATGGGCACGCGACGAAGCTCGACGAAAGGGCGTTCCGCTTTCCCTGCCCGTAATGGCGGCGCTGAGCGTCATCGGCGCGGCGATCGGGTGTTCGCTGAAGATCCGATCGCGTCTTCACGACAAGCGCGAGGAACCCGCGGCCCTATGGGTCACCATCGTTGCGGATCCGGGGAGCGTGAAGTCCCCTGTTATCTCGGCCGCCCTCGATCCCCTCAGAAAGTTGGATCGCGAAAACTACCTGCGCGATAAGCCGCTTCACGATGCTTGGGCTGCGAAGAAGCGGCCTCGGGGCGCAGTCGTCACTGACCCGGAACCCAAGATCCGGCGCTGCGTGGTGGATGACGCCACCGTCGAACAGCAGATACGCATACACACGGATAACCCGCGAGGCATCATGCGCGCGCCGGACGAGCTCGTGGGGCTGCTCGGCTCGCTTGGAGCCTACAAAAAGGGCGCCCAGGTCGACCGAAGCATGATGCTCCGCATGTTCGACGGCGAAGCAATCATGGTGGATCGCGTCGGCGGCGGGAACAGGTATGCAGCCTCCGGCCTGATGGGGATCCTGGCGGGGACGCAACCCGATGTCCTGCGCGAGCTGACCCGAGATCTCGGGACGGACGGGCTTCTGCAGCGCGCCATCTTCATCCTTTACGATGGCCGCCGCCGGCCGGAGCTGGATGTGCCGCCGGATCACGCTGCAGCCGGAGCGTATGCGCGAGCGGTGCGCGTGCTGGGAGCGTCAGAGGCGGGGTCCGGTGTCGTGGAACTCTCACCGGACGCCTACGCCGTGTTGACCCGAGCGGAGGCTGATTTTCGAGCGATGTCCGATCTGCCGGGGGTCTCGAAGGCGTGGCAGGGGCACATAGCCAAATGGGGCAAGCTCTTGCCACGCCTCACGCTGATCTGTCACGCGCTCCGGCACGCAGACGAGTTCGACGGATTGCTGCCCGGGGTGAAAGTCGACAAGGCGACGGCCGAGCAGGCGGTGCTGCTAGGACGTTTTGTCCTCCGACACAGCCTGCGCTTCTACGAGGATTATTTCGACGCCCGCGCCGAGACGAGCGAAGCGCGGAAGATCGCGGGCTACATCCTGACTAAGCCGGACAAATCCCGGCTGAGCCATCGCGATCTCTACGAGGCTCGGAAGGAGCTGCGCGGTGCCGATAGAGCCAAGATCCGGCTCCGCGTCGAGATCATGGGCGAGCTGGAACGCGCCGGCTGGTGCGCTGTGGCGGAGCGGGGGCCGGACGGTCCGGTAGTCTGGCTCATCAATCCGAAAATCCGAACCCGCTTCCAGGATCGCGCAGCGCGTGAGGTCCAGGACCGCAACAGTGCTCGGGAGAAGATCATCGAAGCGGGCAAGGCGCGAAAGAGAATGAACACCGACACGCTGTCGGACGGGGAGGCATAATGGCCTGCGTGACATACAAAAGGTCTGGTGAGACGTTTGCTACGGGGGGCGATTGCGGAAATTGCGGCTTGCGTGTGCGCGAACTTATATATGGTTTTCCTCTCTCTTTTAATTATCTCCTTGTTCCCCCGGCTATCCGAGTGGGTTCAAAAGTATCTCATACGCACACAAGCCGCAGTTTCCGCAACTCAACCGCTAGCATCGATGCTGGAAGGCCGACGATCCAGCCGCTTCGGGGCCTAACTGAAGGGGCCGCAACGTGAAGCGCGGCTTTGGAACAAACGAGCCGGCATCCGCACGGCAGATTGCGTGGCGACGCTCCACCCGCTTCAAAGCGATGGGCCGGGCCGCCTGCATCCAGTTCAACCAGGCGCGCCAAGCCGCACCGAAATGCGGGGCAAGAAAGAAGTCCGACGGGGAGCCGTGTCAGAATCCGGCCATGGCCAACGGACGCTGTAGGCTGCACGGCGGGCGCGTGCCCTCGGGTAAAGCCTGGCACGTCGTCCAACTCCCGCCGGTCGACACGCCAAAGTTCGATCGTAAGCTGACCGCCGTTCAGAAGCGCGCCCGCGCGCTGGCGAAGCGTCTCGCCGCCATGACCCCCGAGCAACGGGAGCGCTACGACCGGTGGCAGCGCACCCATAAGCCGGGATCGGCTGGCGCGCGGTCGGCGGCTCGTTACCGGGCGGCGCAGGACAACGCCATCGCCGAGATCCTGGCGCGGCCGGAGGCGCCGGGCGCCAACGCCGCAAAGATCGCCGAGGTCGAGGGGTTCGTCGCACGGCTGAAGCGAGAGCAGGCCGCAGCGGCGATCCAAATCGCAGTGACATACAGCGAAGGGATATTCGGATGAGCCAGCACACGCATGAGATGACGCCGGCACAAGTGCGCCGGCACCTTCGGGAACGGATGGAAACGGAAGGGGCGCTCCTCGCCTACGAAACCGCCGTCGCAATCTGTCGCGACACGCGGGCGCCGGCGACCGCGAAGGCCTCTGCCCTCAAGGCGCTGCTGTACGTCGGCGGCTACGACGGCAAGCCTGCGCCCGATCGCGACAAGCCGATTTCCGCGATGACGCTGCAGGAGACGGAAGCGTTGATCGCCCGGCTGAAGGGCGAGGAGCCTGCCTTGTCGGATGACGTTTTCGGGTAGGTGCTCAGCACCTGCCTTCAGGACGTTCCCGGCTTCTCTCGAGCCTTTGCAGCTCGGCGAAGCACGGCTCGCTGCCTTTTCTTCCTTTGGTCCTGGCGAAAGGTTTCCCGGCGAGCCTTTTCCTCATCTGTCAGCGGCGTACGCTTGATGGGGCCGGCGATCTTTCTCAGCAGCAAGATCCGCCGAGCACGAGCCGCCGCGTCTATGCCGGCTTGCTCCTCGGGTGAAGGGTAAGGTCTCGCGGTCGGTTCTTCATCTTGCAGTTTGAATTTTGCGGATCTGCGCATGAATTCGTCCAAATCGTCGACATGGATGAGGACTGGCCTACCCGGTATGTATTTCAGCTTGCCGGCGAGTCTAAGGCGTTTGACGTTTCGTGCGGAGCACCGCAAGTGATCCGCCGCTTCTTCTTGCGTTAGAAGATGGTTGCCACGCTCTGGCTGTCGTTTATCGCCGCTTCGATCTGTTTTATCTTCAGCTAATAAAACTAGAATATTGATAATTTGCCTATGAGAGATCGGCTGATCTATGCGCACCCGGCCTAAGGTCTTGCTCCGTCCGATTGGAAAGTATGTCGGTTTCGACGGAGTTCTATCCGAAGGCCATTCCCATTCCACTTCGCATTGGTCTTTTATGGGTTTTATTTTGAGCATAGACAATGTCCAATGTTGTACAGTATGTCGATTGACAAAATGAACACCCGATGCAGGTTTCATTTTGATTCATTGTCGGATATACGATCTTAAGGTGCTTGAAAACACTTGAACACATAAACGAACCCAGCGGGTCCGGGGTCTCCACGCGAATGTCCAAGGCGAAAGCCTAAAGGCGTGCGAGGGCCGACGTGTCCGGTTTTTCAAGCTCCGGATCTGCAGCAGCCGCGTGAAAACGGCTTCGATGGGACACGTCCAACCATGTCGCACTTAAGCATCGTGCCGCCTCCGGCGGCGCAGTCGAACACGCTCGACCTTTTCAGGCACCCCCTCGCGGCGGGCGGGTTGCACCCGGGCTATATGGTCCCCTGCTTCCCTGTGGTTGACGGGCAGGAGCTGTGTTTGAACGCCTCGATTGAGGTGCTCATTCACCAGGACCAGCTCACGGCGTTCACGGACGAGGCCAACGCCTTCGGGGAAGCCGTCGGCCTCTCACACCCCGTGTGTGATGTCGCCACCGACCAAGGCGGCGGCGCGTGGCGCCTTGTCGAGATCGTCGGCCCTCGCGCGCTCATCCTGGAGCTGATGCAGGTGGCGCAGCGCCACGGATGCAAGCGCGTGCTGTTCCCGGGCTAGTGCCCGCCAACCTCGAACGACCCGAGGGGCGCCCTGACTGGCGCCCCTTTCGCGTTCCGGGTCGGCCTCGTGTGAGAGGCCGGAAAACGGCGCCGGACAGAGAGAAACTGATTGGGTAACATTTTAAAACGGTCGTATGAGATTGTTATAGACGAGATCGAGACGCCCATGACTGGCACGAACCACCCCGAACTGCCCCTGACCAAGCCGGTCGTCGCCTACGTCCGCGTCTCGACGGATCGGCAAGGCAAGTCGGGCCTAGGGCTCGACGCGCAACGGGCGGCCCTGGCGGCCTTCGTCGTGGCCCACGGCTTCGAGATCGTGGAGGAGTTCACGGACGTTGCCTCGGGCAAGGGAGAGGACGCCCTAGAGCGCCGGCCGCAGCTTGCTAAGGCGCTGGCCCGGGCGAAGAAGCTGAAGTGCCCTGTCGTGGTCGCCAAGCTCGACCGCCTGTCCCGCGATGTGGCCTTCATCGCCGGCCTCATGGCGCAGCGGGTCCCCTTCATCGTGGCCGAGCTCGGCGCCGATGCCGACCCCTTCATGCTCCACATCTACGCCGCCCTGGCCGAAAAGGAGCGCGCCTTGATCTCGGCCCGCACCCGGGCCGCGCTGGCGCCGATGGTTGGCCGCGGCGTGCTCGGAAACCGGACGAACCTTGCCGAGGCATCAGCCAAGGGCCGCGAGACCCTGACTGCCAAGGCCGACGACTTCGCCGCGAACGTCCTCCCGGTCATCCGGGAGATGCAAGCCCGGGGCTCTTCTATGCGGGCCGTGGCGACCGAGCTGAACGACCGCAACGTCAAGACGGCGCGCGGCGGCACGTGGACCGCCGTTCAGGTTTCCCGGATCCTCGACCGGGCAGCGTGAGAGGGCCTAGCCCGCCCGGAGGGCGATGACGTTCGATCCGGGCTCGCTGTGACCCACGAAGCGCCGTGACGGCTTCGGCGGGATCGGAGACATCACCGCAGCCGGGACGGGCCGTAGCGCCTCCTCAAGCTCAATTGCAGTTAGCCGCGCATCCTCCAGCACCCCAGCGAGGCGCACGGCCAGCGCGGGCGTGAGTTCGACCTGGCGGATCGTCTCGGCGACCGTATCGAGGGTGGAGCGAAGGACAAGGGCGCGCATGTCGGCCGGAAGGCACATGGGGTCGATCTCCTGTGGCGAGCCGCCATTGTGCGCCCGCCGACACGCTGGACCAATGGCGCGGCATCGCCTTGCTAACCCGGTGGCCGCTAGTCGGACCCCACCCCTGGGTACCAGTCACAACGGCGTTCCGGGAGCCGCGTCAGACGGCCGAAGAAAAATGCCGCAGCTGAAAAACTCGGCTCCCCAGGCACACAATTGTCATAGTGGCCGCCATGCGCGCGAATTCCAGCGCATAGGTGCCGCCTATTATCGCGCACGCGGCGCCCATACGGTTTGGCATCAACTTCCGGATGAAAGCCCGATCGCCAATGGCCAACTCTGCGACAGACGCTCTCTTCCAGGAAGGCCCGGACGATCCGGACTTCGACGAGCCGGCGCCGCCCTCCCGTGTGGAGGAAGAGCTCGACTACAAAATCTTCGATCTCCGCAAGCACCTGATGCAGATCGCGGGCGGCGATGACCCGCAGTGGGCACTCGATCACGTCCTCCGATGCCTCCGGTCCCACGCACTTGATCGCAAGGGCCTGCGGCCGTCGGGAGATGACCGGGATGAGTTGCTCGGCGTCATGACGCACGCGCTGGCCGGTGCGATCGAGCATCTGCCGGCGAGCTACGACCGGGGCAAAATCCGGCTCGGCATGAACGCGGCCCGCGGTCTGATCATCTACTGGGCAGAGCCGGACGGGGTACGCGCGCAGCGGCATCCGCATGTCCTCCCCGATCTTCTCGCCTACGCCGCGCTGCTGCGGAACGATGCGCGCAGCATGACGCTGGTCGGAGAGATCCGGGAACGCGCCGACCTTCGCCGAAGAGACTTGCTGGCGGGGCTTCACGAAGCATTCGGCAACGAAGGAGCGGCGTAATGGAACCGAGCACCCGACCCGCGATCGATCCGGCGCTCAATCGGCTCCTCGTCGACAGGATCATGGGACGGCCGGCATCCGTGCCAGCCCCGGCCGGTTCCGCCGATCCCTGGGACGCCTTTCCCGACGCTCCTGAGGCCCCAGCAAAGGCTGTCGACCCCTTCGCCGAATTCCCCGATGCGCCGCAGGCTGCAGGGGCGCAAAAGCCCGCCCGCGTCATCAGCTTTGAAGGCCGCCGGATCAGCGTTCCGGGCGATGCGACCGACGACGAGATCAGGGAGATCTTGAACACGCCCGCTCCGCCGGCCTCAAGGATCATCGAGGTCGACGCGCCGGACGGGAGCATTGTCGAGTTCCCGGCCGGCACGTCCGACGATGTCATGTCGAAGGCGATGCGGGCGAAGTTCGGCGGTCCCTCGGGAGACACCCGTGCCCCCGCGGCACCGGCCGAGACCGGCGGCTTCCTGTCGACGATCGGCGGAATGGCGAAGGCCGGCGCGCAGGGCGCGGTGCAGGGCCTGAACATGCTGGCCGACGCACCGGTCCAGGCGGTGAATCAAGCACCACGACTCCTCAATATTAACGGCGGGCTCATCAATCGGATCATGGGTCGCGAGGTCGTGCCGACCTTCGGGCCGATCAGCGACAACCCGCTTCTGCCCTCCGATATTATCCAGGCCGGCCCGCGCGCGGCCGGCGCCCGCGAGTACCAGCCGCAAGGCCTCGTCGAGCGCATCGTCAACCGCGTCGGCCAGGAAGTCGGCGCATCGGCCGTTCCTGCGGCCGGCGCGCTCGTTGCCGGTAGCCGTCTCGGCGTTCATGGCGCCCGGGCGCTGGCAACGAGCGAGAACCCGCTTGCAGCGCTGGCGTACGGCCCGGTGGAGGCCGCGGCCGCGAACCCGTCCGGCATGCTGGCGCGCGAGGCCCTTGGCGCTGGTGCTGCCGGGACCGGAGCCGGCATCGCCAACGAGGCCGCGCGCGCCGTCACCGGTGACGACGTCAATCCGATCTCGGATCTCGCCGGTTCGGCCGCCGGCGTCAGCGCCCTCGCCATTGCCAAGCCGATCCTCGGCGCCGTCGGTTCGCTTGCCTCGGCCGCGCGCGGCTCCACTCGTTTCGCCGACGATGTCGCCCGCGAGGCCGTCGCCCACGAGATCATCGCCAACTCGGGCCATGCGCAGGCGCAGGTGGCCGGTGGCATCGACCGCGGCGCCATCGATGCGCAGCCGCTGGCCGACCAGCTCCGGCGGACCTCCGCAGCGGAATCGACCGTTCCGGGATACCGGTCGGACATCGCGGATCGCTCCGGCGACCCCGGGCTGGCGGCTTACGTGTTCGGCCATACGGCGGCCAATCCCGGCCTCGACACGGTCCGGCGCGCCGCGAACCAGCAAGCCATCGGCGACCGCATGGCCGAGCTCGCGCCGACGGGCTCGTCGGGCCAGTTCCGGGCCGACCTGCAGAGCGGCGTCGACCGACGGGTCGCGGCGGTCGAGAGCCAAGCCGAGATCGCGCAACGCACCCTCGACGACCACGCGCAGCGCCTGACGGCCTCCATGACGGGTGAAGCCCGCGGCGCCGACATTCGGGCCGCTCTGGCGCGTGCGGCCGACGAGGCACGCGCCGGCGTGCGCCAGGCCTACGAGCCGATCAACCGGGCGACGACGAGCGTCGACGTGGCACCGCTGGCCGAGCGATTCAGCGGCATCGACGAGGGCTTGAGCGTGGCCGAGCGCCAACGCTTCCGCCCGGCCGAGGCCGGCATCCCGGATCGGCTCATCGGGCCGGCTGAAGCCGCCGGGCCGGTCGATACCGGCATCCTCGATGCGTCCGGACGGCCGATCACCCGCGAGCCGGCGCCGGGCAACAGTCGGCAGCCGCTCCGAGAGGTGACGGGACTGCGCTCGGCCCTGACGGACGACGCACGGGCCGCCCGTACGGCCAACCGGCCGGCCGAGGCCCGCATCATCGATCAGCACGTGACGGCGCTCGACGAGTACCTCGACCAAGCCGTTCCGGAGGGCCTGCGGGGCCAGTACGATGCGGCACGCGCGGCCCGGCGGGACTTCGCCGACCGGTTCGAGCGTCCGCAGAACGCGGTCGCGCAGGTGCTCGGCGAACGCCAGGGCGTCTACGATGTGCCCGACAGCGGCGTCGCGCCCCGGTTCGCGCAGTCCGAGGAAGGCCGGCTCTTCGATCTGCGCCAGCTCATGAGCGAGGCCGGCGGTGATGCCCGGGTGCGCCCGGCCCTGCGCGATCAGTTCCTGGCGAACATCCGCGACCGCGGCTTGCTCGACCGGCCGGACCAGCTCGGCGCCTATCTGGATCGGCACGCGACCTTGCTCGAACAACTCCCCGGCCTGCGCGACGAACTCACGGCCGGCGGTCAGGCCAGCCGCGCTTCGGCGGAAGCCAGGACCACGGCCGATGCGTCCCTGCGCGATCTCACGACGCCCGGGCGTTCGCCCGAGGCCGCCTATCTCCGCTACGACGAGGCCGGGACGGTTCGCTCGATGCGCACGGTGCTCGGCGCGGCCAAGCCCGCGGAAGCGGCGGAGCGGCTCCTGGCGACGGCCGGCACGAACCCGGAGCACGCCCGGGCGGCGTTCTGGGAGGCACTGAAGGACCGAGCCACGGTCGACGGCGGGGTGAACCAGCCGAAGCAGATCAGTGGGCGGCGGGGCAACGACTTCCTGAACGACCCGCAGACAAAGGCGGTGGCCGAGGTGCTGTATCGCGACAAGCCGGAGCAGCTCCGGGACATCACGGACGTGTTCGATGCGTTGGCCGGCGCGAACAGCGCCACGCGCGCCCGGCGGCCCGGCTCCTCGGGGACGGCGCAGGGCATGCGGGCCGGCTATGACGCCGCCCTGTCGGCTGCTTCGATCTCCAGCCGTCTGCGCAGTGTCCACCGCGGCCAGCTCTCGCCGACGATTGCGGGCATCGATCTCCTGGCGACGTACCTGCGCAGGAAATCGGCGCAAATCCAGGCCGGCTCGATCTCGCGGCTACGCGACGAGGTCGTCCAGAACCCCGAGCTCGCGGCCCGACTCTTGGAGGACTACAACCCGGCGACCTACTCGGCCAAGCGCCGGGAGCTGCAGACCGCCTTCGGTGCGCGTGCCACCACGGCTATCCGGTTGTTCGACGAGGCCCACGACGAACAGGAGCGGCCGGAGGCGGCGGCCGTGCGCCGCGGAGCGCGATAGGCCGTCGCTATCCTAAGGGGCGGGGCCTACGTGGGGGCGTTCTGTTATGCCCTCCTGGCGCGTAGATCCCGGACGCTCCCCAGAACAAAACCGATGAGCACGGCGCCAAGCACACTCCCGACGAACATGCTCAGATTGTGCGCAACGTACTCGTTGCTGGTCCATGGATAGAAAAGTTTCCCTCTCCATTCGGTGATGAGGTCAGCTAAGGAGACCAGGAAGCCAATTGCAGCACCGAAGAGCGCCCAACGCCACTTTGCTTTATCCATCGACAGAGCACTCCCTTCCTTTACTTGCCGAAAACCATAGGCGATATAATCTATATCTCCAGTGGTAGTCTGCGGATACCCTGTTTTGAGACAAGCATCGACGCGATGCTGCGCTCGCTCATTTAGGCCCCCAGAGCTTTGTCCGCCCGATGACACACGCGCTGCATCTCCCCGCGCGCGGAGCGCGATCAAGGGGTGGTGCGATGTCCGTCTCGCTCAAGGCCGCGGGGGACTCATTTGATTTAAAAATGCTGCGGTTTCTAAATGGTTGTCTTTCGTAACAAGCGGTGCTGAATTAGATCACCGCACCTTCGCCGCCCTGCCGCTGCTGATGGGCTGTGGTGATCTTCTTCATCAGCCGGATCAGGGTCTCCCGCTCGTGACTCGTGAGGGGCTCTAGGGTCGCGTCGTGCGCCTGACGCGCGGCCTCTTCCATGCGCTCGAGCAAATCGCGCCCCGCCTGGGTCGGGCGACAGCACTGGGCGCGCCGGTCAGTTGGGGACGCCGTCCGTTCGATGAAGCCGCGGGCTTCGAGGCGTTTCAGAGCCCCGGTCGTCGTCGTTCGGTCCAAGGCGACCGAATTGGCCAAGGTCGTCTGATCGGCTTCGCCCCGCTCTGCCAGCAGAGAGAGCAGACTATACTGCAGCGGAGTGACGCGGAATGCGCCACAACGCTCGGAAAAGAGGCTGACGTGGATCTGATGCAGCCGCCGCATCAGAAAACCCGGTCGCTCCGGCAGGGGCCAGGGTCGCCCCCGCTCCTGAACGCACTCCGGCGATATTGCCGTCCCGGCCTCGACCGGCCCGATCTCGTCCATCCGAGTCCTGTGCCTCCCCGCGCGATCCGCATCCCGGTCGGCTCCTGGCACATACCATGCTTGAAGCAGATACGAAGCATGCTTCGCATCTGCCCGTCCAGGCGATGCGCAGGCCGATGCGAGACGCTGGAGGACGCCGAATGGACGATGGACGCTACGACATGCTGCTGCGCGGCGGCCGGGTGATCTGCCCGGCCTCGGGCATCGACGGCCTCAAGGACGTCGCCATCCGTGACGGGCGGATCGCCGCGGTTGCGGACAGCATCATTCCCTCTGCAGCCACCGAGGTAGTCAACGTGGCGGGTAAGCTGGTCCTGCCGGGCCTGATCGACACGCATGGGCACGTCTACCAGTACGTGACCGGCCGGTTCGGCCTGCCGCCGGACATGGTCGGCGTGCGCTCTGGCGTGACCACGGTGATCGACCAGGGCGGCGCGTCCTGCATGACCCTGCCGGGTTTCCGCCACTTCATTGCCGAGCCAGCCGAGACTCGGATCTACGCCTTCCTGTCGGCCTATCTAGTCGGCGGTCTCGAAGGACATTTCTATCCCAATCTCTATAGCCCGGACGGCGTCGACATCGACGCCACGGTGAAGTCGGCGGTGGAGAACCGCGATCTGGTGCGCGGCATCAAGGGGCATGCTGAGATCGGAGGGTTCGCCCGCTGGGGCATCAAGGTCATGGAGATGGCAGCCGAGATCAGCCGCCGCGCCGACCTGCCGCTCTACGTGCATTTCGGCCAACTCTGGGGCCTGCCCGAGAGCGGCGCCAACGGCGAGGACGCCAACACGATCATGGAGCGGGTGATCCCGCTGCTGCGCCCCGGGGACTACCTCGCGCACCCGTTCACCCGCCATCCCGGCGGTTTCATCAACGAAGAGGGCGTGGTCCACCCGATCATCCGGGCCGCGATGGACGCCGGCCTGCGGGTTGATGTCGGGCATGGCAGCCACTTCTCCTACCGGGTTGCTCGCGCCTCCCTGCCGGCGGGCGTCGTGCCCTACACCCTCGGGGCGGACATGCACGGCTACAACACCGAGGTGCCGCAGCCGGCGGGGACGCCCGACGAGCACCACGACGACGAGAACCACCCCTTCCTCGGCCAAGCCCGCTTCAGCCTGACCCAGGCCATGAGCTCGATGATGGCACTCGGGCTCAGCCTCGAACAGGTCGTGCCGATGGTGACGCAGCACCCGGCCGAAATGCTGGGCCTCTCCGATCGCATCGGCGCCCTGACCCCGGGCTTCGCCGCCGACGTCTCGGTGCTGCACGATCATCGCGGTCGCTTCCTCCTGCGCGACAACGAGGACACGCAGGTGATCGCCGAGCGCCTGCTGCAGCCGGCCTTCTGCCTGCGCGCCGGCAAGCGCTTCGACGCCAATTCGCCGATCCTGCCCCAGGCCATCGCGGCCTGACCCCGGGGATGCAGGTACACGACCGCAGGGAGGCCGACAGCATGGGCGACTACCAGACGGAGATCCCGCTGCCGTCCGACCCCCGGCACGACTGGGCGCGCCTCGACCGGGCCGCTCGCGACGCCGCCTACGACAACAACGGCGCGGTGCCCGATGCCGCCGCCCAGGCGGCCGCGCGCAACGCGGCCTCCGCGGCCTACCGGTCGGCGCATCCCGCGGCGCTCGACATTCCGTATGCGCCGGCGCCGCGCACGGCCTTCGACCTCTACCCGGCCGCCGACCCGGCCGCGCCGTGCCTCGTCTTCATCCATGGCGGCTACTGGCAGCGCAATTCCCGGGATCTCTTCGCCTGCCTCGCCGAGGGACCCGCCGCGGTCGGCTGGTCCGTGGCGATGCCGGGCCACACCCTCGCCCCCGAGGCGAGCCTGACCCGGATCGTCGCAGAGATCGGCCTGGCCCTCGACTGGCTGGCGGAGCACGGACCGGCGCAGGGCATTGCCGGTCACCTGGTGCTCGCCGGGTGGTCGGCCGGCGCCCATCTCGCCGCGATGCAGCTGCATCACCCCGCCGTGGCGGCGGGGTTGGCCATCTCGGGCGTCTACGAGCTCGGACCGATCCGCGACACCGGCCTGAACGAGGCCATCCGCCTCAACGACGCGGAGGTCGCCGGTCTCTCGCCCCTGCGCCGGCCGGTCGTGGCCAAGCCCCTGGCCATCGCCTACGGGACCGCCGAACGCCCGGCTCTGGTCCACGATGCCCGCCACTTCCACGCCCTGCGCAGCGCCCACCACGCGCCGGGGGCCCTGCTGCCCGTGGCCGGTGCCGAACATTTCTCGATCCTGAACGAATTGCGCCGCCCCGGCGGCGCCCTGGTCCGTGCCGCCTTAGACCTCGTCGCGGGCCTGTCCGACGGAGGTCCGTCCGCATGACCGATGCAAGCCCGCTTACCGAGGGCGTCGGTGCCCGCCTACCTCGCAAAGAGGACGATCGCCTTATGCGCGGGCGCGGACAGTATGTCGGCGACCTGCGCCTACCCGGCCTACAGGACGTCGCCTTCGTGCGCAGCCCCCTCGCGCATGCCCGCATCCGGGCCATCCAGGTTCCGGAGGCCTATCGCGGACAGGTCTTCACCGCGGCCGACCTCGCGGACGTGCAGCCGATCCGGGCGGTCTCGGGGCTCGCTGGCTTCAAGGTCTCCGAGCAACCGGTTCTGGCGAAGGACAAGGTGCGCCAGGTCGGCGAACTCCTGGCGATCTGCCTCGCCCCGACCCGGGCCGAGGCCGAGGACATCGCCGCGGCCGTCGTCCTCGACCTCGAGGAGCTGCCGGCGGTCCACGACATGCAGGCAGCCCGCGAGCCGGGGTCCGCCCTGGTCCACGAGCACTGGGGCGACAACGTCTTCCTGGAGACTTTCGTCGACGTGAATTTCGCGGCCGCCCTCGACGCGCCGATCCGGGTCTCGCGGACCCTCTCCACGGGCCGCCAGTGCATGGCGCCGATCGAGGGGCGGGGCACGGTGGTGCATCTCGACCACCGCCTCGACCAGCTTGTGGTCCACACGGCGAGCCAGATGCCGCACATCGTGCGCAACGGCCTGTCCGAATGTCTCGGGATCGAGCAGGGACGCCTGCGCATCGTCTCGCCCGACGTCGGCGGCGGCTTCGGCTACAAGGCCATCCTGCTCGCCGAGGACGTCTGCCTCTCCTGGCTAGCGCTCAGGGTCGGCCATCCGGTCCGCTGGCTCGAGGACCGGCGCGAGCACCTCACCGCCAACGCCAATTGCCGCGAGCACCACTACCGCATCACGGCCTATGCCGAGCGTGACGGCACCCTGCGGGGTATCGATTGCGAGGCCACTGTCGATTCCGGCGCCTACTCGGCCTACCCCTTCTCGGCCTGCCTGGAGGCCGCGCAGGTGGCGAGCATCCTGCCCGGCCCCTACGACTTCCCGTCCTATCGTTGCCGGACCTGGTCGGTGGCCACCAACAAGTGCCCGATCCTGCCCTATCGCGGGGTCGCTCGAACCGGCGTCTGTTTCGCGATGGAGCTGATCCTCGATGCGTTAGCGGCCGAGGCCGGCCTGGAGCCCTGGGTGATCCGCGAGAAAAACCTCGTGCGCGCCGACCAGATGCCCTTCGACAACATCACGGCAAAGCATTTCGACAGCGGCGATTACCCGGAGGCACTCCGGCGCGCCCTCGCGGCCATCGACGTCGAGGCCGTGCGGACGCGGCAGCGGACGCCCGAGCCTGACGGACGCCGGATCGGCCTCGGGCTGTCGATCTACTGTGAGCAGGCGGCGCACGGCACGTCAGTCTATTCCGGCTGGGGCATCCCCATGGTGCCCGGCCACGAGCAGGCCGGAGCCCGCCTGACGCCCGACGGGGGCCTCGAACTCAGGATCGGAGCGCATTCTCACGGCCAGGGGCTGGAGACCACCCTAGCCCAGGTGGCGCACGAGATCCTCGGGGTGCCGGTGGCACGGACGCGGGTCGTTCACGGCGACACCGCGATGACGCCCTACTCCACCGGCTCCTGGGGCTCGCGCGTGATGGTGATGGCGGGCGGCGCCGTCGCGGCGGCCTGCCGCGAACTCGCCGACCGCGCCCTGCGCATAGGCGCGCACCTGCTCCAGGCCGACCCGGCGGCCTGCCGCTTCGAGGCTGGCCGCGTCGTCGGTCCCTCGGGTGACATCGGTCTCGCGCAGATCGCGCACACCTGGTACCGGCGCCCGCAGGATCTCGCCCGCGACGTCGATGCCGGCGGGCTCGAAGTCACCGCCGGCTATAAGCCCCAGCGCGATTCCGGCACCTTCTCGTACGCGGCCCACGCGGCCGTCGTCGCGGTGGATCCCGATCTCGGTGCGGTGGAGATCCTCGACTACGTCATCGTCGAGGACGGCGGCACTCTGGTGAACCCGCTCGTGGTCGACGGCCAGATCTATGGCGGCCTTGCGCAGGGGATCGGCACGGCCCTCTACGAGGAGATGCGCTTCGATGCCCGCGGGCAGCCCCTCGCCTCGACCTTCGCAGATTACCTCCTGCCGGGTCCCGCCGAGGTGCCCGAGCCGCGCATCGACCACATGACGACGCCCTCGCCCTACACGCAGTTCGGCGTGAAGGGCATCGGCGAGGGCGGGGCGATCGCACCGCCGGCGGCCCTGGCCAACGCGATCAACGACGCCCTGCGCCCCCTCGGCGCGACGATGCTGCATGCGCCGGTGACCCAGCATCGCATCGTCGAGGCCGTGCTGGAGGCCCGCGCAGCCGCCCTCGCATGCCCCCGGGAGGCCGCATGAAATCCGCCCGCTTCGCCTACGAGCGCCCCGGCGACCTCGCCGCCCTGCTGGCGCGGCTGGCCGAGGCCGGAGACGGCGTGAAGCTGATGGCCGGGGGCCAGTCCCTCGGCCCGATGCTCAACCTGCGTCTGGCCGAGCCCGATTGCGTCCTCGACATCACGGGCGTCCCCGAGCTGCGCCGCGCGGCGATAGAGGGCGACACCCTGGTGCTCGGCGCCTGCATCACCCACGCGGACATTGAGGACGGGCGCGTTCCGGACCTCACCGGTGGGGCCATGGCCCGCGTGGCGACGGCCATCGCTTACCGGCCGGTGCGCAATCGGGGCACGATCGGGGGCTCCCTGGTCCATGCCGACCCCGCCGCCGACTGGGTCAGCGCGCTGGTCGCCCTTGGCGCCGAGGTCGAGCTGGCCACCGCATCCGGACGGCGGCGCTTGACCGTTGAACGCTTCGTCACCGGCGCCCTCGACGTAGCCCTGACGCCCGGCGAGATGCTGGTGGCGGTGCGGATCCCCGCCCTCAGGCCCGGCGCCGCCTGGGGTTACGCCAAGCACTGTTCCAAGATCGGCGAGTTCGCCCACGCCATCGGCGCCGTGCGGATCGAGCCCGATGCGGGGCGCGCCCGGGTGGTAATCGGCGCCATCGAGCGCGCGCCCCTGCTGGTGCCGGACCCGCGCGACCTGTTCGGCGGCCGCATCGACCGGGATTTTGGCGAGCGCTTCGACGCCGGCGCCGCCGAGGCTGTCCTGCGGCAGGCCGGCATGACGGACGCGGTGGCACGCCACGTCCACGTCACCGTGCTGGGTCGCGCCGTCGCCCAAGCTGCAGCCCCGCTCCCTTCCACCGCCCTGCCACCGTCCCCCACCCGTACCGTCAGCGAGGCCGCATGAGCACCGCATCGGCCGCGCTTCGCGACGACAGCCTGCCCCTCGACCTCACAGTGAACGGCCGGGCCCGGAGCCTGCGCGCCGAGCCGCGCACGCATCTCGGTGACGTCCTGCGCGACGCCCTCGATCTCACCGGCACGCATCTCGGCTGCGAGCACGGGGTCTGTGGCGCCTGCACAGTGCTCCTCGACGGCGAGCCGGCCCGCGCCTGCCTCACCTTCTCGGGTGCCTGCGCCGGCGCCGAGATCGTCACCATCGAGGGGCTCGACGACGATCCGGTCGCAGGCGAGTTGCGCGCCGCCTTCAACCGCGAGCACGCCCTGCAGTGCGGCTACTGCACGCCCGGCATGCTTATCGCCGCCCGCGATCTCGTCCTGCGCCTGCCGGAGGCCGACGAGCGCCGGATCCGGGCCGGCCTCTCCGGCAACCTCTGCCGCTGCACCGGCTATGTCGGCATCGTCCGGGCCGTGCACAGCGTCATCGCCGAGCGCCGGGCCCGGGGCATCGCGCCGGAGACCGGTGCGCACCGCCCCCTCGGACCTATCGGAGCCCGCCCCGGCACGTCGGTCGCGGCGGCCCGAACCCCGCTGCCCCGCGCCGCGGCGAGCCCTCCGGTGATGGCTATGCTGCCGACTGCGGATCTCGGGGCAGATTTCGTGCCCGCTCACCGGTTCGAACAGTCGTTTCGGGTGGCGCATTCGCCCGAGATCGTCTTCGCCGCGTTCGGCGACGTGGAGGCCGTGGCCGACTGCCTGCCCGGGGCGGTGCTGACGGGTCCACCGAGCCCGGAGGCCGTCGAGGGCGCCCTACAGGTGCGGATCGGCCCCATCGCGGCGCAATTCCGCGGGCGGGCCCGCATCAGCCGGGACGAAGAGACCCGGTCAGGGCGCATCGTCGGCGCGGGCAGCGATGCCGGCGGCCGGTCCGCCACCCAGGGCGAGATCCGCTACCGGGTCATGGCGGGTGAGGAAACCGGCACGGCCCGAGTCGATCTCGCCATCGGCTACACCCTAAAGGGACCGCTGGCGCAGTTCGGCCGGCCCGGGCTCGTACGCGATCTCGCCGGACGGCTCTGTGCGGACTTCACTCGGAACCTCGAGGCCCGGCTCTCAGGCGCCCCGGCTCCAAAGACGACCGGCCTGAACCCACTGCACCTCCTGCTCTCCACCCTCCTGGCGCCGTTGCGGCGGCGCCTCGCCGCCCTCCTGGCGCCGCTGCGGCGCCCCTGAGCGCCCCTCCATCCACGCCAGACAGCCTTCGCCACACCGCCTTCGCCTTCCCATCCGCCCACCGAGACCGGAGCCCACCATGACGCGCAGCAGCCTCACGAGACTCCCCGCCCTCACGCTCGCGCTCAGCCTCTCGGCGGGATTTGCCCAGGCCCAGGCGATCCGGATCGGCGTCAACGAGCCCCTGACCGGCCCGTTCGCGGCCTCCGGCACGTACGTGGTCAACGGCGCGAAGATCGCCGCGGACGAGATTAACGCCAAGGGCGGCGTTCTGGGCCGGACGCTCGAACTCGTCATCGAGGACAACAAGAGCAACCCCACCGAAGCCGCGGCGGTGGCCGAGAAGCTGATCACCAGCGACAAGACGCCGGTGCTGATGGGCGCCTGGGGATCTAGCCTCACCCTGGCGGTGATGCCCAAGCTCGCCGATTACGAGACCGCGATGCTGGTCGAGACTTCGTCCTCCGGCAAGATCACCACTTCGGGCAATCCGTTCGTCTTCCGCATCTCGCCGCCCTCGGCGCTAGAGGCCGAGGCCTTCGCGCCCCTGGTGGAGAAGATCGGCCTGAAGAAGGTCGACTTCCTCGCTATCAACAACGACTGGGGCCGAGGGGCGGCCGCCGATTTCACCAAGATGCTCAAGGGCAAGGGCGTCAGCGTCGGCCTCATGGAGACCATGGATCAGGGCGCGCAGGACATGAGCGCCCAGCTCTCCAAGCTCAAGGGGTCGGACGCCGACACCATCATGATCACCGCCGCCGTCGATCAGCTCACACTGCTGTTCAAGCAGATGGCGGCCCTCGGCCTGAAGAAGCGGGTCATCACCACCGGCGGCTCGCAGAACCCCGACCAGATAATCGCCCAGGCGGGGGCTGCGGCCGATGGGACGATGCACCTGACCACCTTCCTGCCCTGGTACCCCGAGAAGACCCCGAACCCGTCGGCGACGGCCTACTTTATCGGCGAGTGGAAGAAGCGCGGCTTCGAGTTCGCTGGCGTCACCGAGAGCTTCCGCGGCTACGACGGTATCCGCGCCATCGCGGCGGCCATCGAGAAGGGTGGCGCCGCCGACGCCGCCGCGATCCGCAAGGGCTTCTGGTCGGTGGACTTCACCGGCCTCAACGGTCCGATCCGCTTCGCGAAGGCCGGCCCGTCCGGATCCGAGAGCGGCCAGAGCAAGCCGGACGTCTACCTTGTGAAGATCGACGCCGGCAAAGTCGTCGTCCCCGAGCTCTAAGGCCGGCCGCTCCCTTGCCCGGCCGCCCGCCTCCGGGGGGCGGCCGGGCTCCCGTCCGCTCCGGCGAGGGCCCTCATGAACGAATTTCTGCAGCACCTCCTCAACACCCTGATCCTGGGCGGCACCTATGCCCTCCTGGGCATCGGCCTGACCTTGATCTTTGGCATCATGAACGTGGTGAACTTCACCCACGGGGCACTCTACACGGTGGGCGCCTACGTCATGTACCTGGCGGTGACGGCCCTGGGTCTCAACTTCTTCGCGGCCCTGCCGACGGCGATCCTCGGTGGCCTCCTCCTCGGGGCGGTCCTCGACCTAGCCCTGCTGCGCCCACTGCGCGGCGCGGACATGGACACCACCATGCTGGTCATGATCGGGGCCGGCATCGTCCTACAATCGGGCACGCTCTGGCTCTTCGGCGGCGTCGCCAAGTCGATCCCGACGCCGTTCCCCGACGCGCCGCTCCAACTCGGCCCCGTATCGGTGTCCTGGCTGCGCCTGTTCGTGCTCGGAGCGGCCCTTGTGCTGATCAGCCTGACCTACTGGCTGATCAACCGCACCCGGCTCGGGCTCGCCATGCGGGCCACCTTTCAGGATAACGACACCGCCGCCCTGATGGGCGTCAACGTGCGGCTGATCTACACCGCGACCTTCGCCATGGGTTCGAGCCTCGCAGCGGCGGCCGGGGCCCTGCTCGGCCCGGTCTACGTCGTGTTCCCGCAGATGGGCGGCATGGCTGAGTTAAAGGCGTTCGCCATCGTAATTCTGGGCGGCCTCGGTAACGTCACCGGCGCCGCCATCGGCGGCTTCATCCTGGCGCTCGCCGAGGAACTGGGTGCCGGCTACATTTCCTCGGGCTACCGGGACGCCATGGGCTTCCTGATCATCATTGCGGTGCTGATCTTCAAGCCGACCGGCCTGTTCGCCAAGGCGGAGCGCATCGGATGACCCGGCCTTCCAGGACGCGCCACCTCCCCGCCCTCGCCCTCCTAGCGGCGCTCGCCGCCCTGCCTTTCGCGCTCGGCCACGACCCGTACCTTCTCAATGCGCTGATCACGACGGGCATCGTCACCGTCGCGGCCATGAGCCTGAACCTGCTCCTCGGCTTCACCGGGCAGCTCAGCCTCGGCCACATCGCCTTCTTCGGCATCGGCGCCTACGTCAGCGCCCTAACCAGCCTCGGCTTCGACGTCGAGCTCTTCGGCGGCTTGCGCGTCGTGCACGAGCCGTGGCCGCCAGCCGTCGGATTCGGTCTCGCCGTGCTGGCGACTGCCGCCTGCGGTTACCTCGTCGGACGCCTCTCCTTCCGGGTGCGCGGCGCCTACTTCGTGATCGTGACGATCTCCTTTGCTGAGGTGGTGCGCCTCGTCGCACTCAACTGGGTGGAGCTGACGCAGGGTCCCCTGGCCCTCACAGGGATCCCGCCCCTCGGCCTCTGGCTTCCCGGCCTCGGCACGACGGTCCTGCGCACGAAGCTGCAGAACTTCTACCTCGTCCTCGCTGTTGGCACGCTCTGCTACGTCCTCATCGCGCGCCTCGTGGCCTCGCGCTTCGGCCGGGCCATGCGGGGCCTGAAGGAGAACGAGTCCCTCGCCCTCTCGGTCGGCATCAACGCCACCCGCACGCTGACCCTTGCGGCGGTGATCTCAGCAGCGATGGCAGGGGCGGCGGGCAGCCTCTACGCCCACTACCTGCGCATCATCGATCCCGACGTGTTCCTGTTTTCTACCACGGTGACGATGGTCATCATGGTGGTGGGCGGCGGCAAGGGCACGCTGCTCGGCCCCGTCGTCGGCGGCCTGATCTTCGGCCTGCTCCCCGTCGCCCTGCGCCCGGTCATGGTGCCGGAAGCGCAGTGGATGGTGTTTGGTCTCGTGCTGATCGGGATCCAGTTCGTCATGCCGAGGGGCATCGTTCCGGGCCTCGTCCGTCTCGTCGCACGCCGCCGTCCCGCGGCGGCGTCCTCCAGCCCTGTCCCTGCGGAGGTCCGGCCGTGAGCGAACGCGCAGTCCCCATCCTCTCCGTTGACCATGTCGGCGTGCGTTTCGGCGGCTTGGTCGCCATCGCGGACCTGCATTTCGACGTCCATCCCGGAGAGATCGTCAGCCTGATCGGCCCGAACGGCGCCGGCAAGACCACGGCCTTCAACGTGATGACCGGATTCCTGAAGCCCAGCCAGGGACAGGTCCGCTTCCGCGGCACCAGCCTGCACGGCTTGCAGCCCCACGAGATCGTCCGGCTGGGCCTGAGCCGGACGTTCCAGCGAACCAGCGTGTTTCCCGATGACACGGTGTTCGACAACGTGATGATCGGCCTCCACCGCCGCAGCCGCGCGCGCCTCGTCGACACGCTGCTCGGGCGGGATCGCGCCAGTGAGGCGGCCCTGCGCGACCGTGCCCGCGAACTCCTCGATTGGGTCGGCCTCTCCGGCCGGGCCCAAGAGAAGGCCGGGGCCCTGGCCTACGGTGAGCAGCGCCTCGTCGGGGTCGCGCTAGCGCTCGCGACCGAGCCCGCCATGCTCCTCCTCGACGAGCCGGTCTCGGGCATGAACGCCTCCGAGACGCAGGTTTTCGTCCGCCTGATCCGCGCGATCCGCGACCGGGGCGTCACCCTGGTGCTGGTCGAGCACGATATGCCGATGGTGATGGAGGTCTCCGACCGCATCGTGGTGCTGAATTATGGCCGCCTCATCGCGGAGGGGCCACCAGCGGTGATTAGGTCCGATCCCGCCGTGATCGAGGCCTATCTCGGCCAGGGCAGTGCCGCCCGCGCGGCTGCGCAATCCGTCCGGGAGGCGGCTAATGCTTGAGATCCGCGACCTCGTCTGCGGCTATGGCACGGTGACCGCCCTGAAAGGCCTTTCGCTTAGGGTCGAGGAGGGCCAACTCGTGGCCCTGGTCGGGGCCAACGGCGCCGGCAAGTCGACGACGCTCCGGGCTGTCTCGGGCCTGATCCCGGCGCGCGCGGGCAGCATCCACTTCGCCGGCCGGGACATCACCGGCACCGATCCGCGCAAGGTGCTGGCCCATGGCATTGCCCATTGCCCCGAGGGACGCCGCGTCTTCCCGCAGATGAGCGTCGCCGAGAACCTCGCTATGGGCGCCTACCTGCGGCGCGACCCTGCCGGGGTCTCCGCCGATCTGGCACGGATCTACAGCGAGTTCCCGCGCCTCGCCGAGCGCCGGCATCAGGCGGCCGGCACCCTCTCGGGCGGCGAGCAGCAGATGCTGGCGATTGGGCGCGCACTGATGTCCCGCCCGCGACTGGTCCTGTTCGACGAGCCCTCCCTCGGCCTCGCGCCCAACATCGTCGAGCGCATGTTCGCCGTCATCCGGGCGATCTGCGACACCGGCACCACGGTCCTCCTAGTGGAGCAGAACGCGTTCGCCGCCCTCGAGCTCTGCGACTATGCCTACCTCCTGGAGACCGGCCGCATCGTCCTTTCGGGGCCGGGCGCGACGCTGATCGCAGACCCCCATGTGCGCCAAGCCTATCTTGGAGGTTGAGGCGGGAACCTGGGTCCGGGCCTGCCGGATCGAGGCGCTGGCGGACCGTGCGATCCTCCCCGTCTGCGTGGCGGGCCTCCATCTCGTGCTCGTCCAGGACGGGGGCCGAATCTTCGCCGCCGAGCGGGCTTGTCCGCACGAGGGAGCGGACCTGGCCCTGGGGCGCTGCGCCGCCGGGCGCCTGTTCTGTCCCCGGCACCTGGCCTGGTTCACCCTGCCGGGCGGGGCTGTCTCACCGGGATGGTACTTTCGGGACCTGCGCACCTATCCGGTCCGCATCGAGGGGTCCACGATCGTAGTCCGCATCAACGGAGGCCTTTAACGCTTCGAGACGACCAGCAGCGGGGCAAAATCTCCGCCGTTTTCGTTTCAGGAACGCTGTAGAGGTCAGGCAGGCGCTTTGGCTGGCTAGGGTCTGTCATCGCTTGAGCCAATCGAGGGCCGCGGCAAGACAGAGGACGCCCATGAAGCTGACGGTCGTCTTCTCGTAGCGTGTGGCGATGGCGCGCCACTCCTTGAGCCTGGCCCAGAGGCGCTCGACCTGGTTGCGGTTGTTGTAGATCCAGTCCGGGCAGGCGACGGGTNACCGCCGCGCAGATCCGGGCGATCGCTTGAGCCAATCGAGGGCCGCGGCAAGACAGAGGACGCCCATGAGGCTGACGGTCGTCTTCTCGTAGCGTGTGGCGATGGCGCGCCACTCCTTGAGCCTGGCCCAGAGGCGCTCGACCTGGTTGCGGTTGTTGTAGATCCAGTCCGGGCAGGCGACGGGTGCTTCGTGGCGCTGAGGCGGGATCGCGGGCYGCGCGCCSATGTCCCAGATGTGCTCACGAAAGGCGTGGCTGGTGTAGCCCCGGTCCCCGACGACCCACTTGGGCACACCCGGAAGCTGGTCGAGCAGCGGAACCGCATGGGGCAGTTCATGGGCCTRACCGGGCGCCAGCCGGAAGGCGATGGCGCGACCCCGTCCATCCGCGATCACGCAAGCCTTGGTGCCATAGCCGCCACGTGAGCRGCCAAGAGCTTCACGAGCATCTCGCTCGGGCCCAGATCCCCCCTTTTGGCAGCTCCCGCCGCCTTTTGGTGCGCTCGCATGTTCGTGCCGTCCAGGAACACCATCCCGAGTTGGACGCCCCGCTCCTGCACGAGGCCAAGCAGTCGCTCCCAGACGCCGGCACGGTGGTGCGCTCGCATGTTCGTGCCGTCCAGGAACACCATCCCGAGTTGGACGCCCCGCTCCTGCACGAGGCCAAGCAGTCGCTCCCAGACGCCGGCACGCGACCAGCGGATGAAGATCTGCGCAGCGCGCCACCAGGGACCCAGATCCTCCGGAATAGCCCGCCACTTGGCCCCGCTCTGATGCCGCCAGAGAATGGCTGAGAGCGTGCGCCGAAGATCCTGTGGGGGCGTCTTGGCCTTGGGCCGGCAGGCCTCCACCAGGGGCTCCAGTTCAGACCACTGCGCGTCGCTCAGCATCATCCCTCCTGCATCAGAGAGACGAAAACGAAAGCCAAACCAATCCGTTCAGGCGACGACAGACCCTAGTCTCCGTTGCCGTGTTTACCCAACGAGATCAACGCAACGGTTCAGCTTTCCCCTACGTTCTTACCCTTGTCCCGGATTGGCTGGGTTTCCTTGGAGCAGATCATGTTGGTACGTTTTGGGCTAGGCTTTGTGGTCGTGGCCGCCGCAGCGAGCGCGGCCTTGGCTGCCCCGATGTCGGATGATGATAAGGCAGCTCTCCAACAGCAGTGTGCTGGCGACTTCACGACCTTCTGCGCTGGCCTACCGCCTGAGGACGGTCCTGAGACGCAGGCATGTTTTCAGAAGAACATGTCTAAGCTGTCGCCAGGATGTCAGAACGCGATCCAGGCTTACAAGAAGAAGGGCTGACGCCGTAGACGGTACTGTCTGCTACACTCTACAGGCTGGCTCCATTTTCTGCCCCCAGAGCCTTCGAGCCGGCGGCGGCCGAGAACGTCCCCAATGCGCACTCGGCCGCCTACCTGTAATTGAGTAGGTCTGAACCAGCCGCTCGAACAACGGGAGCCCCGAAGGCTGTCATCAGCTCCCGCAGGAACTCCACCTCGGCCTCGGTCTCGGACAAGGTCATGAACCCTGTCCGCGCATGCAGCACTCGCGCGCCGACGAGCACAAGAAGATCGAAGCGTCCATCCGACTGATCGACGATGCTGTAGGTGACCTGCTGAGCCATAGGGCTCCCTACGCAGACCTCACACCAAAGGTTGCGAGGAGGCTGTGCGCAGCTGCCCCTCAGGCAGGAGTACGGTCATCGGACGCCTTGAGGGTGTCTGACAGAAATGCCCGTGCTCGGCTGACCCGGCTCTTCATGGTACCCGTCTGTGTACCCAGAAGAGCGGCAGCCGCTTCGTAGGTCATGCCCTGGCCGGCCACGAGCAGCAGGGCCTCACGTTGCGCCGGGGGCAGCTTAGCGAGGACGGCCCAGACCTTCTGCAGCTCAATGCCATGCTCCTGGGACGGCAGTACAATGAGCTGTGCAGCCGCAGCGCCATCGGCATCCTCGACCTCCCGCTTGGCCTTGCGGCACTCGGTGTAGAACTGGTTGCGCATGATGGTGCAGAGCCAAGCCATCAGGTTGCTGCCTGGCTCGAACCGATCCTGGCTCTTCCATGCCTTTAGCAGCGTTTCTTGCACGAGATCGTCGGCGCGGGTGGGGTTCACGACGAGCGACATCGCAAAGCCACGCAGGCCGGGCAAGGCAGCGAGCAGCTCCTGTCGAAACACCGATGCCGCCTGAGAGCCCTGACGGCCGAGTGCGACATCGAGCTGGGCGATCAGATCCAGAAGCCGCTGCGGCTGATCCTCTGTCGTGAGAGAGCCGTAGACGGCCTGAAGCTGTCGTCCGAGATGATCGCGCACAAGCTCGGGGAGAAAAGGGCTCACTACTGCGGCGTTCAGCTCGCCGTGAGAGGCTTCATGCGAGCCGCCGCCCGTTATCCGCTTCTGTTGGTTTTCCGTGCTCATACCGCCCCGCTTCTCTCCTTTGCGGGCTAACGGGCTCGGGAGCTTTAAGAAATTGCAGGTGGGAGTAAATGATACCAATCCTCACTGATCAGAACGCATGGGCCCATCGGCGCAGTCCGATGGACATGAGGCGCCAGGGTTGGGCGATGATCTTGTTCCAGGCATCGCAGCAG